>JBQTKI010000153.1:0-3278 GCA_052386275.1 Gammaproteobacteria bacterium | reverse complement strand
CGATTCATGCCGCCAACGGCTCGGACGTCGACCAAGCGCAAACGCTCGCGAGACGCGCCGAGACGAGGCTGAAGCGTGGCGATGTTGCCGGCGCGCTTACTGATTCAGTCACGGCGCTCGAAATGTTCGAGGGAATCGGCGTGCAGTCGCTGCAGGCGGAGACGCGGGCGGCTTTTCGTGCGAGCTACCGCGATACGGTCGAGTTGCGCATCGCGGCGTTGCTCGCGCAGGCGGATGCGGTCCGCGCGGACGATGCGGCGCAGGCGGAAAGCCTGTTGCGTGCCGCTTTCGCCGCGAGTGATCGCAGCCGTGCGCAGTTACTGGCAGAGTCCGCCGGTCCCTCCGGTACCGTTGTTTCGGGGGAGCTTCTGGCTGAGCGTCAGCGAACCTACGAATTACTGATCGCGAAGCGCCAGCAGCGCGATCGGCTGCTCGACACGGCGGACCCGAACCAGGAACGCGCGGAGAATCTGGCGCGCGAAATCGAATTGTTGCGCGCACAAGCCAGGCTGATCGAGGGCCGGATCGCAAGCAGGGAGCCGGTCTTTGCCGCGCGGGGTGCGCGGACCCCGGAGACCGTGTTCGACGCGGTGCCCCCTGGCACGCTCGTCGCGGAATATTTCCTCGGCCACAAACAGAGCTGGCTGTTCGAGGTCCGGGATGAAGGCATCCGAGTCCATGTGCTGGGCCCGAGCGACGACATCGACAGACTCGCGCGCGAACTGCATCTGTCGTGGCGCCGCGCGGCGCATGACGGTTCCGATCGACTTGCGCCGGCAAGGCGGCTCTCAAGGTTGCTCTACGGGCCGCTTGGTTACGCCGCATCCGCCGGCGGCATCTGGATCGTTCCAGACGGTGCCCTGCACCTTGTGCCGATGGCTCTGCTCGCGGCGCAGACCTGGTCGGGGTTCGCGCCCGGCGCCGCGGTTGTCATTCCATCTCTTTCCTCGCTCGCGAGAGCGACGCAGACTGACCCCGCTCCGCCGTACCGCCTGGCGGTCATCGCCGACCCGGTTTACTCGGCCGATGACCCCCGCATCAGGGAAGTGGCACGGAAGGCGGCCGTCGCGGGCACTTCCAGGCCCGTGACTGCAAACTCAGCCGGCGACGAGCTGCGCCGCCTACCTTCCACTGCCATCGAGGCACGAGATCTCGTTGCGCTGGTCGACGACCCGGCACAGACCTTGGCTTTGCTTGGACCCAATGCCAGCCGCGAGAGCGTCTCCCAAGCGCCGCTCGATCGGTACCAGTTCGTGCACTTCGCCGCCCATGCGCGGGCGGACAGCCGCGATCCGGCCCTCGCCATGCTGGCGCTTTCAAACTGGAGCGCCGATGGCGAACCAATCGTAGGCACGCTGCGCGTCTACGACATCACGCGACTGCGTCTGAACGCCGATCTCGTCGTGCTTTCGGCCTGTGACACCGCGCTCGGGCGAGTGATCGCCGGCGAAGGGCCGATCGGCCTGTCGCATGCATTCCTGCGAAGCGGGGCGCGGGCAGTGCTGGCAACGCTCTGGCAGGTGCCGGACACGTCCACCGCCGTCCTGATGCGCGAGTTCTACCGGCAAATGCTGGAGAATGGACGGCCGCCGCCGGTCGCACTGGCGGTCGCACAGGCGCAGCTTCGGGGCCAGACGCGGTGGCAGGATCCCTATTTCTGGGCGGGCTTTCAGCTTGTGACGAATGCCCGGCTGGATGCTCTCAACAACAAAGACGTCGCAGGACGTGAGGAGTCGTGATGGAAGCTGATACCTATGTCGGCCGGTGGACGATCATCATCCGGGACCCGGAATTACAAGGCCAAAAGATGCCGGCCTGGAAAGCGGCGCTACCGCCGGGTGCGTCGTTCTACATCGCCAGAAACGCGGCGGGGGAGTACTGGTATCTGCCCGGGCCGGAGCCGAAGGCGCCGATGGACAAGTCGCGCAGGCTGTCGCCCAGCCCGGACGAGCATGCGAAATTCGAAGTCGGCACACTCCTGCCCGGTACGATGTACACGGATCTCGCCGTAGACGGAGGCAAACTCTATTTCTCGATCAACCTGATCAACGGCAGCTGCTGCATCATTAACCTGGGGCAGTCGCATGGCGGATTACACGGCGTTTCCGGGTGACGACGCAACCCCGGCCGAGGCGGAAGTCGCGTCCGCCCTCGGCCTGAGCTCAGCCGCGGAACTTGGGCAGCTGCGAGCGCGCGTGCTCGCGATACTGCGCGGCGAGTTGAAGGACAACGCGCTCGCGGACGACCTCTGCCACGAGGCTTTTCGCATCGTGCTTGAGCGGCTGGCGCGCCAGCCGCTCGAGCACCCCCTGCATCTGGATTCTTACCTGCACCAAACCGCCCGCTTCCTGGTGATTCGCCATCGCAAGCGCGCCGCGCGGCAGCGCACCAGCACCGGCCAGCAGGCGGCGATCGAAGGTTTCGCCGACTCGCAGGACCATGAGTTCGAGCGGCAAATCGAGGCGCGTGCCAAAGCCGTGCGTCAGGTACTCAAGGAACTGCGCTGGCCGCGCGACCGGGAAATCCTGGTCCGCGTCTATCTCCATGACCAGGACAAGGAGACCGTCTGCCGGGAGCTCGGGATCAGTGATCAGCACTACAAACGCGTGCTGCACCGGGCCCGGGAGCGGTTTGCGGAGCTGCTTCGGAGCCGGTTCCGGCTCTCCGATCTTTTTTGCATCGCACTATTTTAGGCCGAAAGTGAGACTTTGGAGCCTCTCATGGCAGTTATATCTCCGGAAGAAGCCGAACTCATTCGGCGATACCTGGCAGGAAGCCTTAGCCAGAAGGAACTGGAAATGGTCGAGACAAGGATTGTCGAGGAAACGGAGTTCAGGAACGAGGTCGAGCTCACCCAGGCGTTGCGAGACGGACTGCGGGAACTCCAGACGCGGGGCGAAATCGCCCCTCTGCTGTCGCCCCGTCGGAGATTCTGGTTGGATCCCCGTGCTGCCCTTGCCGCCTCCTTGGCGGTCGTTGCGCTCGGTGTGGCCTCGTTCCTGTTTTTTCAGCGGTCGGACGAGGCGCCGCTGGAACTCCCGACCGAGACCCTGCGCTTCCTCGCGACCCGCGGCGCTCCCGCGGCGGCCGACGCGACCTGGACGCGCGCGCACGTCAGCGTACGGCTCGAACTGCGCTTCGACGTCGGTCTCGACCCTGCGGCGGCCTATGCGGTGCGCATCGAGCGGATGACTGACGGCATCGCGGTCAGAACGCTCGAATCAACCGCCATGGTTTCCCCGGAGGGCGAGGCGATCCTCACGATCGACGGCGCCGCT
>JBQTKI010000152.1:0-5081 GCA_052386275.1 Gammaproteobacteria bacterium | reverse complement strand
CGACGGATTGGCAACCGAGGTCACGAAGCCCTGCAGGATGGTCTCGGTGTCCGGATCCTCGCGCTCGACGATGGCGGCCAGAATGCCGCCGCTGCCGGCGGGCAGCTCACTGCCGCGCACCTCCAGATAATCGCCGGCATTCAGCGCGTTGATCGTCAGCGGCCGGACGTCGGCCGCGCTCTTGTCCTCCAGGCGCGTCAACGCGTCGATCCGCACCGTGATGCCGAGCAGGACCAGCGAGTTGCCGGCGGCGTTGACCGAATCCACCAGCGCCGTCGCGCGCACCGCCGTGGCACGCCGGATGCTCACCTTGCTGGCGGCGATCGCGCCCGCGGCCGTCATGCTGCCTTCGACTTCCACTTTGACGTTGAGCCCCAAATCCGCCGCCGTGCCGCCCTCGAACACCGTGGTGGCGCTGGTGGTGACCGACGTTCCCGCGACGTCGAAATCCTGCGCCGACGCAAAGCGCGTGATGAATCCCTCGATCTCGACGCGGTCACCCGCCGGAACATTGAGCTGCGGGCCCTCGAACTCGACCCGCGTTGCGATCAGCGCGCCGCCGGCGTTGAGCGCGGCGCCTTTCGCCTCGACCGCCTGACCGTTGGCGATCTGCCCACCCGGGAAGTTGTCGAGCTGCGCCGTGGCATAGTCCACGACCAGCGCGTTGAGGTTGAAGCGCCGGTTCACCGTATCGAGCCCGCTCACCGTGCCATGCACCTCGAACAGGCGGCCGGCGGGTTTCTTCTCGATCCGGGTGGCGGCGATGCTGCCGTCCGCCATGACGAGCCCGCTGACCTCCACGATGTCGCCGACCGCGAGTCCCGCGAGCGAGGCGGGCTGGATGCTGTCATCGAACGAGGTGTCGGCGCTGATTCTGACCGTCTGCCCCAGCACAACGAGCGAGTTTCCGGCCACGTCGATGCTCTGCACGGGGCCCTCGACGTTGTCGTCGAAGCTGACGCTGGTCGCCGTGCCGGTCGTCAGGCTGGCGTCGTACTGGCTGAAGACGCGCACGACCTGCCCGACGCGAAGATCGCTCTCGAGGCCCGGAGCGTCGTCGATGGTGATCGTGGCGCCGGTCGTGGAGTAACGCACGCCGTTGACGAAGATGCTTCCGAAATTGGCGATCGGGCCGATGGCCGCGCCGGTGCGCACGATACCGCCGCTCGGTGGCGGATTGTTGGCGCCCGGTGCCCCGGATCCTCCGCCGCAGGCGGCGAGCATCAGCATGGACAGGGAGGCGATCTGGGAGCGTAGGGTATTCATGGTCATCTGCCTTCTGGTAGTTGTCCGTCGATGGAGTAGAGACCTACGCCAAGCCGGATGGGGAGGGTGCCCGGTTCCTGGTCCTTCACGCGGTGCTGGTGCAGCCAGGCATCGATTTCCTCGAGAAATCGCTGGCCGCGTTCATTGACCAGGCGGTGAAACTCCCCGACAGCGGACGCGCGGATGCGATCTTCCGTCGCATATCCTTCGAAGCGCCGCTGCTCCTTGCGTCCTGCAATATTGCGTTCGAGCGTGCGTGCATGGTCGAACAGGTTGGTGCCGAACAGCCGGATGTTCTCGTCCGACATCTGCGCCGGCATGTGATAACGGCGGCGGGCGACGAGTCTGCCGTCGTCGCCGAGTCCGACCGAGCCCGCCGCCTTGAGCTCCTTGAGCAGGGTCTGGAACGGCGAATCTCCACCGTAGCGTCCGAACAGCGATTCGAACGACGGCGACGGGCCGCGCTCCGGCAGCGGCAACGGCTGCCCGTCGCGGTCACGGAAATCCGGGTCCTGATTCCAGCCCGACAGGAGCCGGGTGGCGTCGTTGGTCTTGTCGGGTTCCGGGAGCACCGACGCCGCGAGCCGGGCTCGCTGGCGCGTGATTTCCTTGCGGCTCAGACCCGTCAGGATGGACGCACGCGACACATTGGTGGGACGTCCGCGTATCCCGAACTCAGCGGTCGCGACCTCGACGTACACGAGCTTCGCCACCTCGCTGAACTCGCGCCAGGTCACGCCGCACTTGAGCAGCAGCAGGATGATCGGTCGCAGCAGCAGCCGGCAGGTCCGGTGCGCCAGGGATTTCTTGTTCGCTTCCACTGTTGGGAATACTAACCCCAATAGTGGAGTCTCGCAATCGCGTGCAGATCTCGCGCCCTGAGCGCCTGGCGACCTTGAAAAAACGCGATAATTCAATGGCATGCGAACAGCCAGCCTGACGTGGATCCTGCTCTCAGCCGGCTGGCTGGCGGACTGTGCTCCGGGCGATCAGGCGCCGCCTGACCCGGCGGGCGTCGGCGCCACCCTGAAGCGCGGCAACGGCGGTGACCCTGGCAGTCTCGACCCGGCGCTGGCCGAGGACCTGCATGCCTTCAACGTGCTTGCGGACCTCTACGAAGGCCTGCTCGCATTCGGCGCCGATGGCGTGCCTGTGCCTGCTGTGGCGGAGCGCTGGAGCGTGTCGCCGGACGGGCTCGTCTATCGGTTCGAGCTCAGGACGGATGCGCGCTGGACGAATGGCGAACCCGTGACCGCGCAGCATTTCGTGCATGGCTTTCGCCATGTATTGCGCGAAGGCAGCGATTCTCCACTTGCTTTCCTGCTGGCACCGGTCGCCCGCGTACGCGCCGACGGCGAGTACCGATTCGTCATCGAATTGCAGCGGCCGGCCGCCTGGCTGCCGACCGTGCTGGCGATGCCCGTCGCCTCGCCGCGGCTGCCGGGCCTGCACGACGGCTCGTCGGCGTTTGCCGACCCGGCTGCCTTCGTCGGGAATGGCCCGTACCTGCTCGAGGAATGGACGCCCGGGGGTGTGCTGCGGTTGCGACGCAATCCCAGCTATCGCGACGCCGCATCGGTGGCGATTGAAGCGGTGCACTATCTTCCGGTGACGGACCCGGCCGCCGAATACAATCTCTACCGGTCCGGCGCGCTCGATCTGACCGCCACGATTCCGCCGGCGGAATTCCCGCAGCTGCGTCGGGATCGGCCCGCCGAGTTGCAGGTCAGTCCAGGTCTGGGTCTCTATTACCTCGCATTCGATACGACCGAGCCGCCTTTCGATGACCGGCAGTTAAGACGAGCACTTGCACTCGCGATCGATCGCGAGCGCATCACGAAGATGCTCAACCGCGGCGAGATCGCGGCTTGCGGGCTGGTCCCTCCGGCAGTGCAGGCGCATCGACACGCGGGCGCGGAATGGTGCGGCGTCTCCCGGGAGGCGCGCGAGCGGGCTGCGCGAGTCGCGCTGGTCGCAGCTGGGCTCGGTGACGCACCTCACTCGATACGGCTGACCTATGATTCCGGTGACGTGCACGAGACCGTCGCCCTTGCGGTGCGCGCAATGTGGCAGGAAGTCCTCGGCTTGCAGGTTGAGTTGCAGCAGCTGGAGTGGAAGGCCTTCCTGGACCAGCGCGACGACCGCCGCGCCTGGCAGGTGATGCGCTTCGTCTGGGTCGGAGACTATGACGATGCCAGCGCATTCACTGACCTGTTCGTCAGCGGCGCAGTCCACAATCTTTCCGGCTACACGAGCGCGCGCTATGACGGGCTGGTGGACGCGGCCGCGCGAACGGCGGATGCCGACCGCCGCCGGCTGCTGCTGGAGGAGGCCGAACGGATGCTGCTCGACGATCACCCGATCGCGCCGCTGTATTTCATGACCAACAAGCACCTGGTCAGCCAGCGCGTCATCGGTTTCCGTCCCAACGCGCTCGACCGGCATCCGAGCCGCTACCTCGGATTGCGCTGAGGCGGACACGGCGCCGGGTCCGGGCGCCGTGCGGAATCCGGCCGCGGCTCTTGCCGCCGCTCAGTCGTGGCCGCGGATGTAGGGCGGGTCGTCGCGGAACCAGCCGGCGACGGTGTAACGGGGCCTCGGTGCGAACGGCGCGATCGCGGTGACCGAGTGCGGCACCAGCCCGTCGAAGACGGTCAGCATGTTGAACCGAGGCCGCAGTCCGATGCGCACGTCGTTCTGTTCGTCGTAGATGAGAAGCATTCCGCCCCAGTCCGGCCGCCACTCGCGCGAAAAATTGATGGTGTAGGCGGCCTTGCGTTCCTTGATCAGGCCGTCGTCCACGTGGCGGTTCAGGTAATGCCCGGGCAGGAAGCATGAAGCGTGGGCGTCCAGCTTGCTGATCGCGGGCAGGCGGATCAGCGCGCGCGCGAACTCGACCATCGGCCGTGAATTGAGGAATTCGGTCGGCGCGTGGATCGGGTGGCCGAGGTCGTAGCCGCCGACCGCGGCCTCGATCATCGGGTAGACGAGGTACAGGTGCCCGACCCCCAGGGCGGCGCGCCGGCGCATGCCCTCGTCGAGCGCGCGCCGCCGTTCTGGTGCCAGTTGCGCATACTCCTCGCGGGTCAGCACGACGTTCTTCGTCGTCTCGTCCTGCAGCAGGAGCCGCCACGGCAGGCTCGCGATCACGGCCTCGAGCGCATTCGCCGAGGCCTCGTCGAAGAAGTCGGGGATGCGCACGCAGCGCCTCGCGGCGTACTCCGCCGCGTGGCGCGCGGGGTCGAGGTCGGGATTGAGCCGCAGTTGCAGCATGAGCCGCCAGTCTTCCCGGATGGCGAGCCGGGGTCAATCCTCGATCAGGAAGCTCCTGAGCTGCTCGCTGCGGCTCGGGTGCCGCAGCTTGCGCAGCGCCTTCGCCTCGATCTGGCGGATGCGCTCGCGGGTCACGTTGAACTCCTTGCCCACCTCCTCCAGCGTCCGGGCACGCCCGTCCTCCAGGCCGAAGCGGAGCTGGAGCACGCGGCGCTCGCGGCCCGTCAGCGAGTCGAGCACGGACTCCACCTGCTCCTTGAGCAGCTGGTGCGAGGCGGCCTCGGCCGGTGCGAGGGCCCCGCGGTCCTCGATGAAGTCGCCGAGGTGGGAGTCCTCCTCCTCGCCGATGGGCGTCTCCAGGGAGACCGGCTCCTGGGAGACCTTGATGATCTCGCGGACCTTCTCCGGGGTGACCTGGACCTCCTGGCCCTTGGACATCGCCTCGGCGATCTCCTCGACGGTCGGCTCACGTCCAAGCTCCTGGAGGAGCTGGCGCGAGACCCGGATGAGCCGGTTGATCGTCTCGACCATGTGGACCGGGA
>JBQTKI010000151.1:0-14608 GCA_052386275.1 Gammaproteobacteria bacterium | reverse complement strand
ACCGTCGTGCCCGGCACCGAAGTGTTCTATGTGATCACCTACCGGAACGTCGGCGATCAGCCTGCCGACGGCGTCGCCATCACGAATCCCGTGCCGGTGGAACTCGAGTACGTCGCGGCGCTCGGTCTGGGACCCGCCAACCAGGTTTCGGTCGATGGCGGCAAGCACTACGGCGCCCTGGCCGGACTTTCGGTGACCGACGCCGACGGGAAATCGCGGCCGGCGCAGGCCGCGGACGTGACCCACGTGCGCTGGATGCTGGCCAGCGCCTTGCGGCCGGGCGACGGCGGCAGGGTTTCGTTCAAGGCCCGCTTGAAGTAGTCCGAAAGGCGTCGTTGAACATCCAGTACTTGCTAGGAGAATGATCGTGAGATTGACCCACCTGAAGTACCTGGCAGCGCCCCTGCTGCTCCTGGGCGTGCAGCAGGCACAGGCCCTCGGTACGCTGCAAGGCACCAATGTCGCGAACACCGCGACCGTCGATTACGCGGTCGGCGGCGTCAACCAGCCGGACGTCTCCAGCAACACGGCGAATTTCCTAGTCGACCGCCGGATCAACCTGACCGTCGCCGAAATCGGCGGCGTCGCGACCGACGTAGTCCCGGGTTCGATCGACCGGATCACGACCTTCACGGTCTCGAACACGACCAACGGCACCCAGGATTTCCGTCTGCTGGCGACCAACGATGCGGCCGGTGCGGGAACGGCATTCGGCGACACCGATAACTTCGAAGGCGCGAACGTGCGCGTCTTCGTCGATAGCAACGGCAATGGCATCTACGAGCCGGCGCTCGACACGGCGACATTCATCGACGAGCTCGGCCCGGACCAGACGCGCACGGTGTTCGTCCTTGTTGATATTCCGGTCGGTCAAGTCAACGGCGATACCGCCGGCGTCACGTTGCGTGCGTTCACGGCCGACTCCGGAGGCGCGGGCGCACTCGGCGCCGATGCGACGCAGACCGCAGGCGCGGACACGCCGCTGGTGGTCGATACCGTGTTCGGCGATACCGCCGGCGCACCGAACACCACCGGTGACCTGGCGCGCGACGGCAGCCATAGCGATGACGACGAGTATGACGTGGTCACGGCCGCGCTGACGGTGATCAAGAGCCAGACCGTCATCAGCGACCCGTTCAACGGCGCGGTCAACCCGAAGGCGATTCCTGGCGCGGTGATCGAGTACTGCGTGGACATCAACAACACCGGCGCCTCGCAGGCGGATGCCATCGTGATGACCGATGCGATTCCGGCGAATACCACTTACGACCCCGGGACGATCCGGGTCGGCGTGCTGGGCGTTGGCACGGGCTGCACGAGCGGTACCGGCACGGCCGAGGACGACGACGCGGCGGGCGTGGGCGATGCAGGCGACTTCAGTGTGACGACCGCGGGCGCGGTCACGGTGCGAGGAGGCAACGTCGCGGCGGGTGCCCGCTTCAAAGCCTTGTTCCGCGTCACTATCAACTGACGCAGGAATCGCCGGGCATTGGAAATCCGCCGAGGCCGCAACGCCTCGGCGGAGTTTTGTGGGTGATTCGCTGAGTGGCTGATACAAGAGCAGGAATCGGACGGTTTCGTACGGCCGCGGCGCTGTTGCTGACACTGGTCTGTGGCCAGGCGACGGCAGTGACGATCTCGAACACGGCGCGCGTCGATTTCCTGGACGGCCCGACGCCTCGTACCACCTCTAGCAACACCGTCACTCTCGACACTGTTCCGCCCCCTTCGCCGGCGGTCGTCGAATTCCTGCGCTACGCCCCGGGATCGCCGGGCAGCGTGCCGACGCCGGCGGACGGCGGTTCCTGCCGGGACGGCGCGGGCGTTTTCTCGCCGATGCCGGCGGTCACGGATTCCACTGGGGCCGTGATCGACACGACGGCTGCGCCCATCCTGGACGCCGTATCCTTTCAGCTCGGAGAGGCGGTGTTCATCCGGCTCTCCGACACGAACCGCAACCTCGACCCGCTGACGCGCGAATTCATCGACCTCAGGATCACGAGCAGCACAGGCGACGAGGAAGTCCTGCGTCTTCGGGAAACTGGTATCGACACCGGTGTGTTCGCAGCGGCAATCCAGAACGTCGCGACACCGCCCGCCGCGAACCGCTTCGACTGCCGGTTCTCGGTGACGCAAGGCGCGACCCTGCAGGCTGACTACGTCGACGAACTGTTCCCGGCGGATACTGCGGTGGACAGTGCCGTCGTGGAATCCTCCGGGTTCGTTTTCGACTCGAGCACGGGCCTGCCGATCGACGGCGCGACGATCACGCTGATCGACGTCGCGACCGGCCAGCCCGCGACGGTTTTCGGCATCGATGGCACCAGCAGCTATCCGGCGACCGTCACGAGCGGCGCGGCGGTCACGGATTCCAGCGGGCGCATCTATACGCAGCCGCCCGGCGGGTTCCAGTTTCCGTCGGTTGCACCGGGCAATTACATTCTTCTGGTGACGCCGCCGGCAGGCTTTAGCGCACCCTCGATCGTGCCGCTGGCTGTACTGCAGGCGCTGCGCGACCCGGCGGGCAATCCCTATGTCCTGGGCCAGGGTTCCTTCGGTGACGCCTTCAATCGCCCGGCAACGCCCGGTTTTCGCATCGACATTCCGGTCGATCCGATTCAGAGCGGCCTCCTGCTCCAGAAGAGCGCATCGACGACCGAAATCTCGGCGGGCGAATTCCTTCAGTACCGCCTGACGCTGCGCAACCTCAACATCGCGGGCGCCGTCGCCGACGTCAGCATCGACGACACGCTGCCGGCCGGCATGCGCTACCAGCCGGGCTCGCTCCGCATCGCCGGCCAGAGCGTGCCGGATCCGGCGGTCAGCGCCGACGGGCGCACATTGACGATCTTCGTCGGAATACTCGGCGCCGGCGCGCAGATCGAAATCACCTACCTGGTCCAGGTCGGCGCCGGCGCGCGCGCCGGCAATGCGGTCAACCGCGCCACGGCAGTTGGCGGCGGGGTCGTGTCGAACCCGGCGCAGGCTGTCGTTCGCATCCGCGAACCTTTCTTCAGCGCGCAGTTCACGATCATCGGCCGCGTGGTCGAGGGCGATTGCAAGACGCCGTGGCAGGAACTGGACGGCGTGCCGGGCGTGCGCATGCTGCTCGACGACGGCACGTATGTGCCCACCGATCGCGACGGCCAGTTCCATTTCGAGGGCGTGCGGCCCGGCACGCATGTCGTGCAACTGGATCTCGACAGCCTGCCGCCGGACCTCGAAGCGATTCCCTGCGAGCAGAACAGCCGTTTCGCCGGCCGTTCGTTCTCGCAGTTCGTGGAGGCGCAGGGCGGGAGTCTGTGGCGGACGGATTTCCGCCTGCGTCGCCGCGAAGCGCAGGTAGGACTCAGACTGCACAGCGCTTTCAGCCATGAGAACGCCGACGGCAGGCTGAGCTTCCGTGTCGAACTGGACGGCGGCCGCGTGGCGGTCGCGAACCTGGTCGCGACCGTGCAGTTGCCGGAGGGCGTCAGCTACAGTCCCGGCAGCACCCGCGTCGATGGCGCGGGCGCCGCCGACCCGGAGATCGCGGACGGCTTCGCGATGTTCCGGCTCGGCGATGTCGGCGCCGACTGGCGCCGCGCGGTCGAGTTCGAAGGACGCGCGCCGCGCGTCGCCGTGGGTGGCGGTGTCAGGGAGTACACGCTGCGCGCGCAATTCGATTCAGGCCGGGCGAGCCTGAGACCGGAGGGCGCCGTCGCAGTCGAGAAGCTCGTGGCGCAATTGCGCGGAACCAGTGTGCAGCGCATCGCGGTCGTGGGCCACACCGACAGCCAGGCCATCCGCGCGGACCGCCTGAAGATCTATCGTGACAACCACGCGCTGTCGCGGGCGCGCGCAGAGACCGTGGCGCAGGCGCTCGCGGACGGGCTCGGCCTGCCTGCCGAGCGCATCGGCACCGACGGCAAGGGCCCGGACGAGCCGGTCGCCGGCAACGACACGCCCGCGGCAATGGCGCAGAACCGGCGCGTCGAAGTCATCGTCTTCAGCGAAGAGGCGGCGACGTCGACGCGCATGGCCTGCGCGGCGGACGGTTTCGTCAGCAGGGCCGTTGCGAATTTTGCAACGCAGGGCCAGCAAGCCGTGCGCACGCCGATGGTGGAAAACCGGCTGCCCTGCGGCGACGCCATCGAACGCGGCGATGACGCGAGCCGCCGCGAAACGATCACCGTCACGGGCGCCGGCGCGTTGCGCGCCGCCGACGTCGCCTACGAGCGAGCCCAGGCGAAGCGCCGCGCGATCGCGGACGACCCGGAGGCCGCCGGCGCCAATATCGACTGGCTGAACGATCAAGCGGCCGGCACGGCCTGGCTGTTCCCGGGACCCGATCACAATCCGCGCGCGCCGACGCAGCGGGTCGCGATCAAGCACGCGCCCGGCCAGACGGTCGTTTTGAAATACCGGGGGGAGCGCGTGAATCCGCTCGCTTTCGACGGCGTGCAGACCAATGCCATGCGGACCGTGTCGGTCAGCGTCTGGCGCGGCCTGCCACTCGCTGACGGCGAAAACCGTTTCGACGCCGAGGTGCAGGACGAACGCGGGGCGATCGTGCAGACGCTGACGCGCAACGTGCACTACGCCAACCGTGCGACCGCAGCGGTGCTCGTGCCGGAAGAATCCGTGCTGGTCGCCGATGGCCTGCAGAAACCCGTGATCGCCGTGCGTCTGCTGGACCGCAGCGGACACCCGGTGCGCGCCGGCGTGAGCGGCGCGTTCCGTGTCGATCCGCCCCATGTGGCCGCGGAGCGCGTCGCGGCGGAGCAGCAGCGGCAGCTCGCCGGCCTGGACCGCGAGGCGCCGACTTACCGGATCGAAGGCGATGACGGCGTCGCCTACATCGAACTGGCGCCGACCAACCAGAGCGGCAGCGTCGTGCTCCGTTTCGGTTTCCCGCAGGATGGGCGGGAAGTGCGCGAGCAGGAACTGCGCGTGTGGCTCGCGGCTACGCCGCGCGACTGGGTGATCGTCGGATTCGCCGCCGGCACGGTCGGGTACAACACACTCCGCGGCAACATGCAGTCCTTCACGGAAGCGGGCGGGGAGGAGGACGGCTACCGCGACGGGCAGCTGAGCCTCTATGCCAAGGGCCGCGTGCTCGGCGGGTGGCTGCTGACGCTCGCCTACGATTCCGACAAGCCGGGCGAAGCGCGGCGACGCGAAAACCTGCTGTCCACGATCGACCCGCACGAGTTCTACACGCTCTACGGCGACGGCACGGAGCAGCGCTACGACGGCGCGAGCGCGGAGAAGCTGTACCTGAAGCTCGAGCGCGATCAGTTCTACGCGCTGATCGGCGACTACGAGACCGGCCACACGCAGACGCAATTGTCGCGCTACAGCCGGACGCTCACGGGCCTGAAAGGCGAATACCACGGCGACGTCGTCGATGTCACCGGTTTCGCCTCGGATACCGCGCAGAACTTCGCGCGCGACGAGATCCAGGGCAATGGCACCTCGGGCCTGTACCGGCTGAGCCGGGGCGGTATCGTCATCAATGGCGAGAGGATCCGCATCGAGACGCGGGACCGCTACCGGTCGGAGCTAATCCTGTCGAGCCGTCAGTTGCTGCGCCATCTCGATTACGACATCGACTACGGCGCCGGCACGCTGCTGTTCCGCGAGCTCGTCAACATCCGCGATTTCGACTTCAACCCGGTGTTCATCGTCGCCGAGTACGAAACCGTCGGGACGGCCGGAGAGGAACTGAATGCGGGCGGACGGATCGGCGCGCGCCTTCTCGGCGGTAGGCTGGACGTGGGCGCATCCCTGATCCGCGATGAGGCGCTTTCCGGCAGCTCGGACCTGGGCGGCGTCGATGCCAGGTTCCGGCTGACGCCCGGAACGGAACTGCGTCTCGAGGGCGCGGCGAGCGACACGCAGAATGGCACTCTGGATCGGGATGGCAGCGCGTATCTGGCCGAGCTCCAGCACCGCAGCGACAAGCTGGCGGCGACCGTCTATATTCGCCGCCAGTCGCCGGGTTTCGGCCTGAGCCAGCAGAACGCCGCCGAGAGCGGCACCAAGAAGACCGGCCTCGACGCACAATGGCGACTCGGCGAGCACCTCGCGGTGCAGGGCCAGACCTATCGCCAGGACAACCTGGCGAGCGGCGCCAGCCGCGACGCCGCGAGCGCTGCATTCGAGTATCGTGCCGACCTCTGGAGCGCGAAAGTCGGTGCCCAGGTGGTGCAGGACGAAGCGGGCAGCGCGCAGGCCGATTCGCGACAGCTCACGGCTGGCGCGAGCCGAAGATTCTTCGATCAGAAGCTCGAGCTGACGGCGCAGGGCGATTTCAGCCTGCGTGGCGACAACGACAGCGTCGATTTCCCGAGTCGTTATCAGCTCGGCGCGGCCTGGGCGGTCAACGACGACCTGCGGCTGATCGCCGCCCACGAGATCGCGGACGGCGACGCCTTCGACAGCTCGACCAGCCGGCTCGGCGTCGAAGTGATCCCCTGGAAAGGCGCGCGCCTGACGAACACGCTGAATCAGAGCGACATGTCCGAAAACAGCTCGCGCACCTTCGCGCTCATGGGCCTGTCGCAATCGTTCCGGGTCGGCAAACGCTGGAGCTTCGATGTCTCGACCGACGCCAGCCGCAGCTTCGACGAGGCGAGCCAGCCCCTGGTCATCAACGAGAATCATCCGTTCGCTTCCGGCGGCGTGCTGGGGAACGGGGCCTTGACCGAGGACTTCTTCTCCTTCTCGGGCGGCGCGACTTACCGCTCGGAATACTGGTCGTGGACCGGCCGCGCTGAGACACGCAACGGCGAGACTTCGGAACGCGATGGCCTGTACGCGGGATTCCTGCGCCAGGCGCAGGCGGGCATCGCCTTCGCCGCCTCCTTGCAGGCGTTCCAGGTCGAACAGGCGGACGCATCGCAGGGCCGGCTCGCAGACCTGAGCCTGTCCTGGGCCTACCGACCGCTGGGGCGCCAGTGGTCCGTGCTGGAGCGCCTGGAGTTTCGCCACGATGAACTGAACGGCGGCACTGGTCTCGCCGGCGGCGGACTCTTCGGCGCCAACAGTCTTTCCGTCAGCGGCGATGCGAAGGCGCGCCGGCTGGTCAACAATCTGGTCGTCAACCACGTCGCGCGCGCATGGGACGTCGAGGACACACGCGGCAATCTGTTCGACCTCGGCCAGCGCAGCCAGTGGTCGCTGTACTACGGGTCGAAATACGTGTTCGACCGCTTCGACGGGCTGGACTACAGCGGCTATACGGACCTGCTCGGCTTCGAGTGGCGTCACGACCTCTCGCGGCGGATCGACGTCGGCCTGCGCGGCAGCCTGCTGCACGCCTGGAACACGGATAACTACGATTACTCAGTGGGACCGGTGATCGGCTGGTCGCCGATCGACAATGCCTGGATCAGCTTCGGCTACAACCTGCAGGGCTTCAGCGACCGGGACTTCGAGGCCGCGCATTACACGGCGCAGGGCCCGTTCCTGACGCTGCGCTTCAAGTTCGACCAGGCGACGCGTCTGCGCGCGGACGATTTCCGCGGGACCGTGACGCCATGAGCCTGCGGAGCCTGCTGCGCCTCGGCCTGTCTTTGACGCTCCTGGTTGCGGGCGCCGGCGCGCAGGCGTCCGTCATCGTCTACGGCATCAACAATGATGCGAGCGCGATCCTGCGCATCGACACGACTAACAGCGTCAGCACCGTCGTCTATACGGGCGCGCCGTTTCCCTTGGGCATCCGGTCCGCGGCCGTGGCGCAGTGCACGAGTGGGCAGATCTATTTCATCTCGGGCGGCACGAATGGCACGCTCTATCGCTTCAACCCCTACACGCCCGCGATTGCGCCGGTGGCGATCGGGACGACGGGCGCGCCCGACTTCATCCGCCTGTCCTGCCGCCCGGGAACGGAAGTGCTGTATGGCATGGGCAGCTCGCCGGCGACCATTTACACGATCAACGTCGCCACCGGCGCGGCGACCGGCACCCCGCTGACGCAGCCCCTGCTGACGCCGCCGGCCTCCGGCAGCGGCGACATCGCCTTCCACCCGACGCTGCCCGGCAATCCGCTCTATTTCGTCGGCGAAGCCATCGCCGGGAGCGCGGCGACGGTACGGCTCTGGACGATCGACCTGACGACGAATTCGATCGCGAATGTGGGTGCGATCACCGGGCTGCCCGACGTCGTCAACGGCATCGAGTTCGACAGCACCGGAGCTGTGCTCCTGTCACTGACCAACCAGACCAGGCTCTACACGGTGCCGATCGGCGGGGGCGCGAGTTCCGCTATCGGCGCGACCGGATCGATGCCTGTGGTCTTCGACCTCGCCGGCAAGGACTTCGTACCGGACCCGGACCTTTCGATCACGAAGACGGACGGGCGCGCATTCATGTCGGCCGGCGGCCCGCTGACCTACACGATCGTCGTCACCAACAGCAGCGCCTACGCGGTCACCGGCACCGTGACGGATACCGTGCCGGCGACGGTCACCGGCGTGAACTGGACCTGCGCCGCGAGCGCGGGCTCGAGCTGCGCCGCCGCGAGCGGTTCCGGCAATGCGATCAATACGACCGCAACGCTCGCGATCGGCGGAAGCGCGACCTACACCGTGACCGGCACGCTGTCGGCGGCGGCGACCGGGACCCTGAGCAATGCGGCAAGCGTCGCGCTGCCGTTCCCGTTCTTCGTCGATGCGACGCCGGCGAACAACAGCGTCACGGACAACACGACGATCAACCAGAATCCGGGCATCGCCAAGGCGTTCGCGCCGGCGACCATTCCGGTCAACGGCGTTTCCGTGCTGACCTTTACCCTCAGCAATCCAAATGCGGCCGCGCTGACCGGCATCAGTTTCACCGACAGCTATCCGGCGGGACTGGTCAACGCGACGCCGCTCGTGGTCGGCGGAAGTTGTGCCGGAGTCGTGGATACGGCGACGGCAGGTGGCGCGAACTTCAATGTGACGGCTGGCACCATACCCGGCGGTGCGCCGGGCAGCTGCACGATCACGGTCCAGGTCACGAGCGCCACGGTCGGGAGCTACGACAACGCCGCGAGCGGCGTGCTGACGGCAGAGACGAGCACCGCGGGTGCTCCGTCCAACACCGCGACCCTCACGGTGACCGCCGGACTGACGCTCGTGAAGAGCTCCCAGGTCCAGTCCGATCCGTTCAACGGCAGCACCAACCCGAAGGCGATACCGGGCGCGCTCGTCGATTACACGATCGTCGCCAACAACACCGGCGCGATCGTGGTCGATGCGAACACGGTGTTCCTCGTGGACGCGGTGCCGGCCAATACCGATCTCTTTGTCGGCGACCTGGGCGGCGTGAACTCGGGACCGGTCGCGTTCTCCGCGCTGACCAGCGGGCTCACCTACACGTTCACGTCGCTGGCGAGCGCGACCGACGACGTCGCTTTCTCCAACGACGGCGGCGTGAGCTATGCGTACACGCCCGTGCCTGACGCGAATGGCGTGGACCCCGCCGTGACGCACGTTCGCGTCAATCCGCAAGGCAGTTTCAACGCCGCCTCGAACTGCCAGCTGCAGTTCCGGGTGCGGATCGAATAGTCCGGCTCAGTAGATCGCGATCTCGCGCCGGCCGCGCGAATCGCGCGCACCACGGAACATGCCTTCGGTATTGAATTCGAGCGACAGCTCGCCATTCCGGTCGACGACGATGACACCACCGTCGCCGCCGAGATCCTTCAGGCGGCCATGGATCACGTCCTTCGCGGCCGCGGCCGCCGTGACGCCCGCGAGGCGCACGCGCGCGCAGATCTCGTGCGCGACCACCGCGCGCATGAAGAACTCCCCGCTGCCGGTCGCGGAGACCGCGCAGGTGGCGTTGTCGGCATAGGTGCCGGCGCCGATGATCGGCGAGTCGCCGATGCGGCCCCAGCGCTTGTTGGTCATGCCGCCGGTCGAGGTCGCCGCGGCGAGGTTGCCCTGGCGATCGCGTGCCACGGCGCCCACGGTGCTGAAGAACCCGATGTCCTCGTCGGTGGCGGCGACACGGTCCTCGCGCTGCGCTTCCTCCAGCTGCTTCCAGCGCCGCTCGGTGTAGAAGTAGCTGCCGGGCACGAGCGTCATGCCCTGCTCCAGCGCGAACTCCTCCGCGCCTTCGCCCGCGAGCAGCACGTGCGTGGTGCGCTCCATGACCATGCGCGCGAGCTCGATCGGGTTCCTGATATGCCGCACGCCGGCGATTGCGCCCGCCTTCTGCGTGGCGCCGTCCATGATCGCGGCATCGAGTTCGTTGATGCCGGCATGGCTGAACACGGCGCCCTTGCCGGCGTTGAAGTAGGGCGAGTCCTCGAGGACCTTGACCGCCGCGACCACGGCGTCGAGGCTCGCGCCGCCGCCCTCGAGGACCGCAAAGCCGGAGTCGAGCGCGCGGCCGAGGTCTGCGCGGTAGGCGCGCTCGTTCTCGGCGGTCATCGAGGCGCGGCTGATCACGCCGGCGCCGCCATGGATGGCGATCGCGATCATCGGTTCGTCTCCGTCGTCGGCGGGGGCTGCGGGGAACGCCGCCAGCAGCGCCAGGACTGGCAGGAATGCGCTGCGCATCGTTCGGTTATTATCTCCGAAAACCGCGCCCGCCGTGCGGCATCCGCCGCGGGCCATGGCGCGGGCGGGGGAATTCCGGAGTGAAGAGCGGCGGGCGGGCCTGGGTCGGATGGATGGTGCTCGCGTTGTCCGCCTGCGGCGGCGACGGCGATGCGCTCCTCGGCACGCTCGAGCGCGACCGAGTGGAACTCGTCGCCGAAGCCCAGGAACCCATCATCGAGGTCGCCGTGCGCGAGGGCGAGGCCGTGGCCGCCGGCCAGCTGCTGCTGCGCCTCGATCCGGAGGTCGCCGGCGCCCGGCTCGCGCAGGCGCGCTCGCTCGCGGCACAGTCCGAGCGCCGCCACGCGGAACTCGCCGCGGGCGCGCGCAGGGAGGTGCTGCGCGAGGCGCGCGCGGTGCAGGACGGGGCGTCGGCACGCGCCGCCTCCGAGGCGAGGGAATTCGACCGCATCGAGAAGTTGGTGGCGGAAGGCATGCTGCCGGCCGCCGCGCTCGACCGGCAACGCGGCCTCAAGGAGGGCGCTGCGGCGGAACTCGCCGCCGCGCGCGAGCAGCTCGCGGAACTCGAGCATGGCACGCGCGCCGAAGTGCTCGCACAGGCCGCGGCCGCGCTCGCAGCCGCGCGCGCCCAGGCCGCAGAATTCGAGCTCGCGCTCGAGCGTCATGCGGTGCGCGCGCCGCGCGCGGGCATCGTCGATGCATTGCCCTACGAACTCGGCGAGCGGCCGCCGAAGGGCGCGCCGGTCGTCGTGATGCTGGCGGACGGGCAGCCCTATGCGCGCGTGTTCATCCCGGAGCCGCAGCGCGCGGCGGTCGCGGCGGGAAGCGCGGCAACCGTGCGCCTGGACGGCTCGGATCGCGACTGGAAGGGCGAGGTGCGCTACGTCTCGGCGGAGGCCGCGTTCACGCCTTACTACGCGCTCAGCGAACGCGAGCGCGGCCGGCTCGCTTTCCTCGCCGAGGTGGTGCTGACCGAGCCGGAGGCGGACCAGCTCCCGACCGGGATCCCGGTCGAGGTGCGCCTCCTGGCCGCGCCGTGACCGCGGCCATCACCGCGCGCGGCCTCGCGCGCCGCTTCGGCGCGGTGCTCGCCGTCGCCGGCATCGACCTCGACATCCCGCGCGCGCAGATCTACGGCTTCCTCGGACCGAACGGCTCCGGCAAGTCCACCACCATCCGCATGCTATGCGGGCTGCTGGTGCCGACGCGCGGCACGGTGAACGTGCTCGGCTATTCGGTGCCGCGCGAGGCCGAGGTCGTGCGCCGCAAGCTCGGCTACATGACCCAGCGGTTCTCGCTGTGGGACGACCTGACCGTGACCGAGAATCTCGACTTCATGGCGCGTGTCCATGGACTGGATCGCGCGTCGCGCCGCGAGCGCATCGCCTCGCGCATCGCCGAATACGACCTGGCGAAGATCGCGGGTCAGCGCGCCGGGACGCTCTCGGGCGGGGAGCGTCAGCGCCTCGCGCTCGCGGCGGCGACGCTGCACGCGCCGGAACTGTTGCTGCTCGACGAGCCGACGAGCGCGGTCGACCCGCAGAGCCGGCGCGACTTCTGGGAGAGCCTGTTTGCGCTGGTCGCCTCCGGCACGACGATCCTGGTCTCGACCCACTACATGGACGAGGCCGAACGCTGCCACCGGCTCGCCATCCTCGATCATGGGCGCATCGCCGCCGAGGGCGCACCCAAGGAGCTCGCGCGCGACATCGATGCGACCGTGGTCGAGATCGAGGCTGGGAACCTCGTCGCCGCGCGGCGCGCGCTCGTGGTGCTTCCGGAAGTGCGCAGCATCGCCCAGCTCGGCCACCGGCTGCACGTGCTGATGTTGCGCGACGCGCCCGAGCCCGAGCGCCGCGTCGCCGAGGCGCTCGAGCCGCATTGCCCGGACGCACGGGTCCTGCGCGTCGGCGCCTCGCTCGAAGACGTATTCGTCGCGGCCACACGCCTGCGCGACGGCCTCGCGCCGGGGCTCGCCGCATGAAGTGGCTCGAGCGCCTGCTCGCGATCGCGCAGAAGGAAGTGCGCCAGCTCGCTCGCGACCGCATCACGATCGGGCTGATCGTCGGCATCCCGACCATCCAGCTGCTGCTGTTCGGCTACGCGATCAACTTCGACGTGCGCGGCGTCTCGACCGTGGTGCTCGACCAGGCGCGTACCTCGCTGTCGCGCCGGCTGGTCGGCGACCTCGGCGCGACGCAGGTGCTCGGCCGCATCCGTCAGGCCGGCAGCGAAGCGGAACTGCGCCTCCTGATAAGGCAGGGCGAGGCCAACGTCGGCATCGTGATTCCGCAGGACATCGAGCGGCGCGTCGCCGAGGGCGGCCGCGCCGCGCTGCAGATCCTGGTGGACGGCAGTCAGCCGGCACTCGAGGGCGTCGCCGAGGGGCTCGGCGCGATGCCGCTGCTGCGCCGTGCCGGTTCCGTCGCGCCGCCGAGGCCGGTCGAGATCCTGGTCGCCTACAACCCGGAGCGCCGCACCGCGGTGCAGATCGTGCCCGCGCTCTGCGGCGTGATCCTGACCATGACGATGGTGATCTTCACCGCGAGCGCGGTCGTGCGCGAGCGCGAGCGCGGGAACCTCGAACTCCTGATCACGACGCCAGTCACGCGCGGGCAGTTGATGGTCGGGAAGCTCCTGCCCTACGTCGCCATCGGCCTGATCCAGACCACGCTGATCCTGCTGCTCGGCTGGTTCCTGTTCGACGTACCGGTGGCGGGCAGCCTCCTCGACCTCTACTTCGGGGCGCTGCTCTTCATCGCGGCCTCGCTCTCGCTCGGCCTCTTCATCTCGACGCTCGCGCAGACCCAGTTCCAGGCCATGCAGTTGGCCATCGTGACCATGCTGCCGTCCATCCTGATGTCCGGCTTCATGTTCCCGTTCGAGGGCATGCCACAGGCCGCTCAGGCGATCGCGCAGGTACTGCCGCTCACGCACTTCAACGAGATCATCCGCGGCATCGTGCTGCGCGGCGCGCGACTCGCCGACCTGCAGCCGGAAATCCTGAAGCTGACCGCCTTCCTGGCGGTCATGCTGGCACTCGCGGTTGCACGCTTCCGCAAACGCCTAGATTAGTGCTATCCTGCCCGCCGGCCGTTGCGTGTTCTCCTGCAAAATCAAGCGCTTATTGGCGCCATGGGGCAGGAGGGGCGACTTTGGTCAGGTGACAGGACCCGCAGTTCGAAGATTCGCCCTTGCCGAGCTTTTGCCCGCCAGACGATCCCGACCGTGTTTCCTGCCGTGTTGCATGTGGCCCGAGCCGCCCTCGACGAGAGCGCGGTGCACGGCCGTGTCCCAATGAGAGTGAGAGTCTGAGTCTATGAAGATCTATGTTGGAAACCTGCCTTTCTCGGCGACCGAAGCCCAGGTGCGCGACCTGTTCGCGCAGCACGGCGCGGTCGAGTCCGTTGCGCTGCCGACCGATCGTGAGACCGGCCGGCCGCGCGGTTTCGGCTTCGTCGAGATGCCGCAGGCCGAGGCCACCAAGGCCATCGAGGCGCTGAACGGCTTCTCGATGGGTGGCCGCCAGCTTCGCGTCAACGAAGCGCAGGATCGTCCGCGCGGCGCCCGTCCGGGCGGCGGCGGTCGTCCGGGCGGCGGGGGCGGCTTCCGCTCCGGCGGCGGCGGCGGCGGCGGTGGCGGCGGTCGCTGGTAAGCGTCCTCCGCATCGCAGGTGAAAGGCCCGCTTCGGCGGGCCTTTCCTTTTGGTTCCCCGGAATGTCTCCGTCCGCCTGCATCCGTTCGCGGCGCGGCACCGTATAGGCGAAGGACCGACCGCATTCAAACAGGAGACAGACGGATGGATACCAGACCCATGTTGCGTCAGGGGCTGATGCTGGCCCTCGGCGCCCTCTCGACGATCGTGGCAGCGGCCCCGGTGCTCGCCTCGAATCACAGCGACGCACCGCTGATCAAACAGGACCCGCAGGCGAACCTGACGGACGTGTACGCGTTCGTGGGCACGCAGTACGACAACCCTTCGATCAAGGTGCTGAATGTCAGCATGAGCTTCCGGCCGTTCTCGGAGCCGGGCGACGGCGCCCAGTACGAGCGCTTTGCCGATGATGCGCGCT
>JBQTKI010000150.1:0-5843 GCA_052386275.1 Gammaproteobacteria bacterium | reverse complement strand
CCTGCGGCGCGATCGCGGCGACGCTCGAGGAGTTGCGCCGGCCCTCGTCCGGCCATTCGCCGAACCTGAAGGACATCGTGGACCGGATCCGCCCGGCGGTGGAGGGGCTCGGCGATGAGCGCGAGGCAATGCGCGCCAACATCCTGGCCTCGGTCCGGCAACTCCGCCACGGCTCCGCGATCATCGAAGGCCTCGTGGCATCGAGCGGGCTCTTGATCGTCGGCGCCTGGTACGAACTGGAGACGGGGCGGGTGCGGTTTCTCGAGGAGACGCTTGCGGACTAGCGAGAATAGGGCGGCTTGCTCCGAATCCTGTCGTGTCGCCGTGAATCTCGCTGATCGCCGGCGCACCTGACAGCGTAGTGTGGCTGCGTCCATCCATCGCAGGGACGCGAGTGGACTTCCCACGGAAGGCAGGAAACCACCGAGCCTCACAAAGAGACCAGCCCGCTGCGGGCTGCGGTGACGCTGGCAGGACGAGGGATGGGTGCGCGGCAACGGGCGCTGGCCGCGGGCGAGGCGGCCAGGCCGCCGACGCCGCGGCACGTGGCGATGAGCTGGGCGGCGCGGCTGAAGCGGGTATTCAGGATCGGGATCGAGCGCTGTGCGCGCTGCGGCGGGTGGCTCGAGATCATCGCCAGCATCGAGCAGCCGGCGGTGATTGCGCGGATCCTGGCGCATCTGGAGCGCGCATCCGCGCAGCCATCCCAGTTCGAGCTGCCGCTCGGGGCGCGGGCGCCGCCGGTGCAGCCCGCGCGGCGTTGATCTCGAAGGCAACGGGCGACTCCGCTGGCCGCTGGCGCGGCGGGTATCGGCAGGTGTGCGCGCGGATTCAGGGCAGGGGCAGTCTGCGGGGGATTGCGGGCGCTGCCGGGTGCTTGGCGAGGGCTTCAGGAATCGGACGGCGAGCCGACCGCGTCACCGGGCAGCCGGATTTGCCAGAGGTAGAGTCGCCGGCGCTAGGTTTAGGCCCGACCTGTGATCGAGACAGGTGGTTTGAAAGTACTATCCGTGGGTGGGCGCTGGTAGGGGAGCAGGGGCTCGGCCGTGGCCGGCACCAGCCGGGCGGCGAAACCTCGCGGCGCAGGCTGTCCACGGCCTGCGCGCCGGCATGGCCGTCTCCGACGACGATGATCGTGTCCGGCATGAATCCCAGTTGCGGCGAACAGGCGCTACTGTATACGGGCACGTCGCGGGGTGTGGAGTCAGCGCCACCTTGCACCAGGGGGGCACATGAATAGTTGCCGTTGGGCCGGGCCGTTGCTCCTGACGGGAATACTGGCGGTCGCTTCCTGGGATGCCGTCGCCGCCGCGCAAGCATCTGACCCGTTACCACGGCGTATTCGCCCCGCACAGCCGGCTGCGGTCGATCAGGCTGAGATCCCGGCGCTGATGCAGCGCTTGAATGCAGCCCTTGCCGCAGGCGACATGACCGAACTTGCCGCGGTGCTCGACGCTCTGCCGACTGTCGCAACAGCCAAAGGCAAGGGTGGCAGGACCTGGCTTCACTCGGTAGCGTCGAAGGGGAACGTGGATGCCGCGCGCGTGTTCCTGGAGCATGGTGCCGACGTAAACGCAGTTGACGACGAAGGTGCACCCGCGCTCGTGCTGGCAGTGTTGAAGAACCACACGGCCATGGTCCGTTTTCTCCTCGATTCCGGTGCGGATCCCACGATCCAGCTCACGATTGAGGGCAGCCCGACGGTCGAGAGCTTCGTCAAACGGGGCGAACAACCGGAAATCCGGACGGCGATCAAACAGGCCAAGCTGCGCAGGTCGGACTCCATGTCGGCCTGGGTCCAGGCGATCGGCCGCAGCGACGCGCCGGAAATGAAGCGCATTCTCGCGGCGCACCCGGAATACGGATCGTCGCCCTATCCCGGCGGCGGATGGCCCCTCTACCAGGCAGTTGCTGCCGGAGGGCATGAAGCCGTCGAGTTGCTTCTGGACGCCGGCGCGCCGATTGATGCGAAGGAAGAGAATGGCGGCACGGCGCTCATGCTGTCGGTGATCGCCGAGAACGCCGAGCTAGTCAACCTGCTGATCGACCGCGGAGCTGAACTTGGCCATGCACTCACCGTGGCGGCTGGCGAATGCAAGCTCGACATGCTCACGTTGTTGATCGAGCGTGGCGTCAACGTAAATTATCTCGACCAGGGAACGACCGCCCTTGATCACGCGCAGCTCATGGGCCATGACGTATGCATGAAGCTGTTGAAGAAACATGGCGCAAAACGCGGAAAGGATCTCTAGGCCCGGTTGACCGGCGGTCCGTCCAGCAAGTGACACCATGACGACCGCAGGCCGGACAACCATTCTGAACTTCAGCCTGTGGGCGCAGAACACCTCGACCACGTTGATGATGCTGCCGGTCGCGATGTCGGTCGCGGTGATCGTCGCGCCGGATGTCGGCAGCGGCGACCGCTTGAGCTGCCGCTCGGGGCGCGGGCGCCGCCGGTGCAGCCCGCGCGGCGTTGATCTCGAAGGCAACGGGCGACTCCGCTGGCCGCTGGCGCGGCGGGCATCGGCGGGTGTGCGCGCGGATTCAGGGCAAGGGCAGTCTGCGGGGGTTGCGGGTGCTGCCGGGTGTTTGGCGAGGGCTTCAGGGATCGGACGGCGAGCCGACCGGGTCACCTGGCCGCCGGGGATTGTCGTGCTCGCGACCTGCCGTCATCCAGTCTGCAACGCACGGCAGAAGGTCTCGGGGTCCACGTTGCCGCCCGTGACCAGGATCGCAGTCGTGCGACCCGCGAGCGGGAGCTTGCCGGCGAGCACTGCGGCGAGCGAAACGGCGCCGCCCGGCTCGACCACCAGCTTCAGGTTTCGGAACGCCCAGGCCATGGCCGCGAGCACCTCGTCGTCGCTCACGGCCAGCGCGCCAGCCAGGTGCTGGCGCATCAACTCGAACGGGATCGCACCGCAGGGCGAGGACATCAGTGCGTCGCAGATGCTGCGCGCCTCGGGCGGGTTCTTGAGGCGTTGCCCGGCGGCGAGCGAGCGGCGGATGTCGTCGAATGCCTCGGGCTCGACCGCGTAGACGTCCGTCGCGCGCGACATCGAGCGGATCGCGAGCGCCGAACCGCTTGCGAGGCCGCCGCCGCTCGCGCCGATCAGCACTTGGTCCGGCGTCAAGCCGAGTTCCTCGGCCTGCTGCATCAGTTCGAGGCCGGCCGTGCCTTGGCCCGCCACGATGTGCGGATCGTCGAACGCAGGCACCAGCGTCCCGCCGCGCTCCGCGAGGACCCGCGCCGCGACGCCTTCGCGGTGCTCGCGGTAGCGGTCGTAGAGGACGACATCGGCGCCGAGCGCCCTCGTGTTGTCGAGCTTGAGACGCGGCGCGTCCGCGGGCATCACGATGGTCGCGCGGATGCCGAGCATCCTGGCGGCGCCCGCCACCGCCTGCGCGTGGTTGCCCGAGGAGAACGCGACGACGCCCGCCCCGCGCTCACCCGCATCAAGTTGCACCAGGCGGTTGTAGGCACCGCGGATCTTGAACGACCCGAAGCGCTGGAGCGATTCCAGCTTGAGCAGCACGCGCCCGCCGGTCAGCTCGTCGAGCGACGTCCCCGCGAGCAGCGGTGTGCGGAGCGCCACGCCCGCGAGCCGCAGCGCCGCCGCCTGGATGTCGGACAAGGCGGGCAGCGGCACCGGTTCGAGCTCTGCGTTCACCGGTGTTATGTTACGCAAGGCGGCGCGGCGCCGCGCGGGGGGCAGATGCAAGGCAGCCTGCGGATGGCGCACCTCGTCGTCGGCGCAACGGCCGTCGTCGCCTTCCTGATCACGGGCCAGATCATGGGCCGCCACGACCCGCCGGTGGACGAGATGGCGTGGGCCGAGCGGCTCCTGTTCCGCTCGCGCCACATCTACCTGCTGGCAGCCGGGCTCGTGAATCTCGCGCTGGGAATCCACTACCTGTTGCCCGTTGGCGCGGCGCGCAGGGGTGCGGCCGTCGCCGGCTCGCTGCTCGCGCTCGTGAGCGCGTTGCTCCTTTTCTTTGCGTTCTTCGCCGAGCCGATGCCCGGGCGCTGGCCGGACAAGCTGAGTTCGCTCGGCCTGTTCGCGATGTTCGGCGGCGTGCTTCTTTACTCGGCGGGCTGCCTGCGCCGCCGCAGGGGGCAGGGCGCATGAGCACGGACCCGATCTGGCCGCCGGTCTGCGGCATGGTGCTGCTGACGGCGCTCGTCTGGGCCAAGCTCTACGTGGACCGGCTCGGGGAGATGCGCGCCAAGGGCATCGCGCCGCAACAGCTCGCGAGCACGCGCGCCGCGGCGGGTGAGCTCGAAAAAACCGCTGCCTCTGAAAACTTCCGCAACCTGTTTGAAGTCCCGGTGCTGTTCTACGCGCTCTGCATTGCGCTCGCGGTGACCGGCGGCTCGACGCCCGGGTTCGTGACCGCGGCCTGGGTCTACGTCGGCCTGCGGGCGCTCCACAGCCTGATCCACCTGACCTACAACCGCGTGGTGCACCGATTCCTGGTGTACGTGACGAGTACGCTGCTGCTGTTCGGCATGTGGGTCGCGTTCTTCCTGGAGATCAGACCGTGAGCGAGTGGGAGGGGTGGTGCCTGTGCGGCGCAGTGCGATTCGCGGTGGTACCGCCCACGCTCTTTTGCGCGCACTGTCACTGCCGCTGGTGCCGCACGGCGCACGGCGCGGCCTTCGTCACCTGGGTGGGCGCGGCCGAGGGCCGCTTCCGCTGGCTTGCGGGCTCGGCGGGACCGCGCTGGTACCAGTCCTCACAGCAGAGCCGCCGCGGCTTCTGCGGCGATTGCGGCACGACGCTCTTTTTCGCCTCGACGCTTTGCCCGGGCGAGATCCACGTGGTGCGCACCGCCTTCGAGGGAGCGATCGACCGCGAGCCGGACTGCCATGTGTTCTACGACCAGCATGCGGATTGGTTCGAGGCCGGCGACGCGTTGCCGAAGTACACGAGCGAGGAGCCGGGTCTCGCGAAATTCAAGGCGGTGCGCCGCTAGGTTTCGGGGATCCCGGTCAGTTCGGGAAGCGAGGTCACCGGTTCGGAACAGACCGGTCCGCGGCAGACATAGGCGACCGCGGGTCCGCGCGGCGCCTTGGCCGCGAGCGCATCCGGCAGGCCCGGCGCATCCGACGGAATCGCGATGACCATGCGCCGCGGCGCGTAGATGGCGGCGAGCGCCCGCGACCATGCGGCGATCGTCGCGGCCTCGCCGCGGATCACGACGATCTCGACCGGATCGAGGAATTCTTCGAGAGCCGTCAGCATGGCGGTGTGCGCCTGCGGCGCGCGCGACAGCGAATCCCAGCCTGCGCGCAGCGTGGCTTCCGCGGCATCGAGGTAGCGCGTCTCTCCGAGCAGCCAGCCGAGGCGCGCGAGCGTCGATGTCGCGACGCCGTTGCCGCTCGGTGTCGCGTCGTCGGCAAAACTCTTGGGGCGGTGCAGCGGCGGGTCCTGGCCCGCGGCGGTGAACCAGAAGCCGCCGCGCTCGCGATCGGCGAACTTCGCGAGCAGCGCCTCGGCGAGGTCCTGGGCGAACGCGAGGTCCGCGGCGCGAAACCGCGACTGCAGCAATTCGAGGAGTGCGTCCAGCAGGTAGGCATGATCGTCGAGGTAGGCGGGAAAGCGCGCCCGGCCGTCTTTCCAGGTCGCAAACAGCGTGCCGTCCTGCCAGCAGCGAGCGCGCAGAAAGTCCAGCGCGCGGCAGGCGACGTCCACCAGGTCGTCGCGGCCGAGCATTCGGCCGGCGATGGCGAGGCCGCGGATCACGAGTCCGTTCCAACCAGTCAGCACTTTGTCGTCGCGTCCGGGACGCAGGCGCCGCTCGCGCGCGGCGAAGAGTTTCGCGCGACCGGAGGCGAGGAGCTC
>JBQTKI010000149.1:0-7432 GCA_052386275.1 Gammaproteobacteria bacterium | reverse complement strand
TCGACGATCCGGTCCACCTGCGCGCGCTCGATGATGAGCGGCGGCGACAGCGCGATGGTGTCGCCGGTGGTCCGCATCAAGAGGCCCGCCTGGAACGCCGCGACCAGCGCCTCGTAGCCGCGCGCGCCGGGCGCGTTGGCGCGTGGCTCGAGCTCGATGCCGGCGACCAGCCCGTAAGCACGCAGGTCCGCGACGTGGCGGCGGCCCTTGAGCGAATGCACGGCGTCCGACCAGTACGGCGCCATTTCACTCGCGCGTTCGAACAGGCCTGCGCGGTACAGACGCTGCGTCGCGAGCGCCGCCGCGCAGGCGACCGGGTGCGCCGAAAACGTGTAGCCGTGGAACAGCTCGATCGCGCTATCCGGCCCGGACATGAATGTATCGTAAATGCCGCGCTTGACGAGCACGGCGCCCATCGGCACCGCGCCGTTCGAAATCCCCTTGGCGCAGGTGATCAGGTCGGGTACCACGCCGAATTCCTGCGCGGCGAATGCCGAACCGGTGCGGCCAAAGCCGGTGATGACCTCGTCGAAGATCAGGAGGATCCCGTGCCTGATGCAGATGTCGCGTAGCCGCTGCAGATAACCTGCCGGCGGCAGCAGCACGCCGGTCGAGCCCGCGATCGGCTCGACGATGACGGCGGCGATGGTCGAGGCGTCGTGCAGCGCGACCAGGCGCTCGAGGTCGTCGGCGAAATCGGCGCCATGCGCGGGCAGGCCTCGCGAGTACAGGTTGCGCGCCGGGTCGTGGGTGTGGCGGATGTGGTCGACTCCCGGCAGCATCGCGCCGAAGTACTTGCGGTTGTTGACCATGCCGCCAACCGAGATGCCGCCGAAGCCCACGCCGTGATAGGCGCGCTCGCGGCCGATCAGGCGGGTGCGGGCCGATTCGCCGCGCACGCGGTGGTAGGCAAGCGCGATCTTGAGCGCGGTGTCCACCGATTCCGAGCCGGAGTTGGTGAAGAAGACGTGGTCAATGCCCGCGGGCGCGATCGCGACGATCTCGTTTGCGAGCTCGAAGGCGAGCGGGTGGCCCATCTGAAACGGCGGCGCGTAGTCCATCACCGCGATCTGCTTTGCAACCGCCTCGGTGATCTCGCGGCGGCCATGACCCGCGTTCACGCACCAGAGGCCGGCTGCGCCGTCGAGCACCTGGCGTCCCTCCGGCGTCCAGTAGTACATGCCTTCCGCGCGCGACAGGAGCCTGGGGGCCGCCTTGAACTGGCGGTTGGCGGTGAACGGCATCCAGAACGCTTCAAGCGAAGCGCGGTCGGCGGGTTGGGCGCTCATGGTCGGGGGCTCCGCGGGCAGTGGCCGCTAAGGATAATTGACACTTGTAGGATGAAATCGCGATATTACGCCAGCACTGTTTAATATCCTAGACACCTCGGGGTCGCCATGGCCAACGATGTCTCCGCCCGGCTCAAGGCCGTGCGTCAGCTGCACGGCCTGTCGCAGCGCGAGCTCGCCAAGCGCGCGGGCGTGACCAACGGCATGATCTCGCTGATCGAGCAGGGCCGTGTGAGCCCGTCGGTCGCCTCGCTCAAGAAGGTGCTGGACGGGATCCCGATGGGCCTCGCCGAGTTCTTTACGATGGATCCCGCCGGCACGCCGCAGGTTTTCTACGGCGCGCCGGAACTGGTCGAGCTCGGCGAGGGCGGCGTGTCGTTGCGCCTGGTCGCGGCCCGCCGGCCGGGGCGGCGCATGGCGATCCTGCACGAGGTGTACGAGCCGGGCGCGGACACCGGCTCGGAGATGCTGGCCCATGCCGGGGAGGAAGGAGGCGTGGTGGTCGCCGGCCGCATCGAGGTTACGATCGGCGGGCAGACCCAGCTGCTGGGACCGGGGGACGCCTACTACTTCGCGAGCACCGTGCCACACCGGTTCCGCAATCGCGGCCGCGAGCGCTGTGAGATCATCAGCGCCTCGAGCCCGCCGACCCTCTGAACGGGAGCGATGATCCGTGAATCGCGAGCATAAATCCGTGGACTGGCGCGAGCGCGCGGCGTCCTTTGCGCCGCGCACCCAGGCCTTCATCGACGGCCGCTACGCGCCGGCGAAATCCGGCGCGACCTTCGATTGCATCAACCCCGCGACCGGCCAGCTGCTCGCCGCGGTCGCCTCCTGCGACGCCGCTGACGTCGACGAGGCGGTCGCGGGCGCACGGCGCGCCTTCGAGGACGGCCGCTGGTCGCGGCTTGCGCCCGCGTCGCGCAAGAAGGTGCTGCTGCGCTTCGCCGAACTGATCCGCAAGCACCGCGAGGAACTCGCGCTGACCGAGACGCTCGACATGGGCAAGCCCATCGCGGACTCGCTCAAGGTCGACGTGCCGGGAGCCGCGCGCTGCATCGCCTGGTACGCCGAGGCGGTCGACAAGGTCTACGACGAAGTCGCGCCCGTGCCGCCCGAGGCGCTCGCGCTGGTCACGCGCGAACCGGTGGGCGTCGTCGCCGCGATCGTGCCGTGGAACTTCCCGCTGCTGATGGCCTGCTGGAAACTCGGCCCGGCGCTCGCGACCGGCAACTCCGTGGTGCTGAAACCGTCCGAGAAGTCGCCGCTCTCGGCGCTCCGGGTGGCCGAACTCGCGGTCGAGGCGGGCGTGCCGGAGGGCGTGCTGAACGTCGTGCCCGGCTTCGGCTACACGGCGGGCGAGGCGCTCGCGATGCACCTGGACGTGGACTGCGTGGCGTTCACCGGCTCCGCCCGGGTCGGCAAGATGATGCTCGAATATGCGGGCCGCTCGAACATGAAGCGGGTCTGGCTCGAGTGCGGCGGCAAGGCGCCCAACGTCGTCATGGCCGACGTCGCCGACCTCGAGCGCGCGGCGACGGCCGCCGCCTACGGGATCTTCTTCAACCAGGGCGAGATGTGCTCGGCCGCGTCGCGCCTGGTCGTGCACGAGTCCGTGCGCGACGCGCTGCTCGAAAGGGTGGTCGAGATCGGGCGCGAGATGACCCCGGGCGACCCGCTCGATCCAAAGACGCGTCTCGGCGCGATCGTCGACCAGGTCCAGCTCAACACGGTCATGAACTACATCGAGTCCGGCAAGAAGCAGGGCGCGGAGCTGCGCCTCGGCGGCAACCGCGTGCGGGCGGAGACCGGCGGCTACTTCGTCGAGCCGACCGTGTTCGACAAGGTCACCATGCAGATGAAGATCGCGCGCGAGGAGATCTTCGGGCCGGTGCTGTCGGCGATCACGTTCCGCGACGCGGAGGATGCGGTCCGGATCGCAAACGACGTCAGCTACGGCCTGACCGCCGCGGTCTGGAGCCGCGACATCACGACCGCGCACCGGATCGCCCGGCGGCTGCGGGCCGGCACCGTGTACGTCAATTGCTACGACGCGGACGACATCACGGTGCCTTTCGGCGGCTTCAAGCAGTCCGGCAACGGCCGCGACAAGTCGCTGCACGCGATGGACAAGTATACCGAACTCAAGACCACCTGGATCGACCTGTCATGAAGGTGACCGTCGCCGCGACGCAGATGGCCTGCGGCACCGACCGCGAGACGAACATCGGAAACGTCGAGCGCCTGATCCGCGAGGCCGCGCGCCGCGGCGCGAACGTGGTGCTGATCCAGGAGCTGTTCGAGTCGCCGTATTTCTGCAAGGACCACCTCGCGCAGCACTTCGAGCTCGCGACCCCGGTCGCGGAGAACCCGGCCGTGCGGCGGCTCTCGAGGGTCGCCGCCGAGCTCGGCGTGGTGCTGCCGCTCTCGGTGTTCGAGCGCGCGCAGAACGCCTACTTCAACACGCTGGTGATGGTGGATGCGGACGGCGCGACCCTCGGCATCTACCGCAAGTCGCACATCCCGGAAAGCCCGGGCTACCACGAGAAGTTCTACTTCTCGCCGGGCGACTCCGGGTTCCGGGTGTGGAAGACGCGCTACGGAACGCTGGGCGTCGCGGTCTGCTGGGACCAGTGGTTCCCGGAAGCCGCGCGCGCGATGGCGCTCCTGGGCGCCGAGATCCTGTTCTACCCGACCGCAATCGGCTCCGAGCCGCAGGATGCCTCGCTCGACTCGCGCTGGCACTGGCAGCGCACGATGCAGGGCCACGCCGCGGCCAACGTCATGCCACTCGTCGCCTCGAACCGCATCGGCCGCGAGCGCGGCGAAAGGGTCGAGATCACTTTCTACGGCCACTCGTTCATCGCCGACCACACCGGCGCGGTTCTCGCCCAGGCCGACGACACGAGCGAGCAGGTGCTGACCGCCTCCTTCGATCTCGACGGGATCCGCCGCTACCGCCACTCCTGGGGTGTGTTCCGCGACCGTCGCCCCGATCTCTACGGCGGGCTACTGAAGCTGGACGGTGCCGCAGGTTGACGACCCGCTCGCGGGCGCCGTCGCCTGCGTGGACCTCGAGACCACCGGCGGGCACGCCGTGCGCGACCGCGTCATCGAGGCGGGCGTCGTACTGCTCGAGGACGGAGCGGTGGTCGAGGAGTGGTCCACGCTGGTCAACCCCGGCGTGCGCATCCCGTATGCGATCCAGCAGTTCACCGGCATCAGTGAGGCCATGGTCGCGGATGCGCCGCCCTTTGCCGAAGTCGCGGAAGCGCTCGCGGCCCGCCTACAGGGGCGGCTCTTCGTGGCGCACAATGCGCGCTTCGACTACGGCTTCCTGAGGAGCGAATTCCGCCGCCTCGGGCGACGCTTGCGGGCGCCCGTGCTGTGTACCGTGCGGTTGTCGCGCGCGCTCACGCCCGCAGAGCGCGGCCACAACCTGGATGCCGTCATGTCGCGCTGGGGCATCGCCTGCGAGGCGCGCCATCGTGCGCTCGGCGACGCGCGCGTGCTGGCGGATTTCCTGCGCCTCGCGCGCGAACGCTGCGCCGGCCCGGAACTCGGCGCCATTGTCAGGCGGCTGCTCGCCCCGCCCCGGCTGCCGCCGCAGCTGGACCCGGCGATCGCCGACGAATTGCCCGAAGGGCCGGGCGTGTACCTCATCCACGGCGAAGGCGACGCGCTCCTCTACGTCGGCAAGGCGAAGAACCTCGCGACGCGGGTGCCGGCGCACTTCGCGGGCCCGCAGGCCCGGCGCGAACAGGAACTGTCGCATCTGGCGCGGCGTATCGACTGGATCGAGACCGCGGGTGAGTTCGGCGCGCTCCTGACCGAGGCCCGCCTGGTCAAGGAGCGCCGTCCGCTCCTCAACCGCAGGCTGCGCGGCGCGGACGAGTGGTGGACCGTACGGCTCGGCGACGATGCCTCGGGTGCGCGCGCGACCATCGAGCCGCTCGCCGCGGGCGAGGACCCGGGCGACGGCTATGGCATGTTCCGGCGCGAGGCGGACGCGCGGCGCGCGCTCGAAGGGCTGGTGCGCGAACACGCGCTGTGTGCGAAGCAGCTCGGCCTCGAGCGCGGCGCGGGCTCCTGCGTCGCGTTCCAGCTCGGGCGCTGCCGCGGCGCCTGCGCGGGGCGCGAGCCCGCGCCGATCCACGAGCTGCGCGTGCGCATGGCGCTCGCGGGACTCAGGCGCCGCGCCTGGCCGTTCGACGGCCCGGTCGCGATCCGCGAGCGCGACTGGCGCGGCGTCGAAGATCTTTTCGTGTTCGACGACTGGCGCCTCGAAGGCGGCGCATGGGATCCGGATATCTACCGCATCCTGGCCGGGTTCTTCGAGCGGCCGCTGCCGGGCGCGGAACTCATCCCGCTGGCCGGGCGCACGACGCGCGCCGCCGGGCCCGATCCATGAGCGAATCGACGATCTTCGTCACCGCGGCGCCGGGCACGGCGGACCTCGCCGCCGCGGAACTCGCTGCGCAAGGCATCGCGGACGCGAAGGAAGCCGCCGGCGGCGTCGCGGGCACCGCGACGCTCGAGCAGGCCTACCGCGCCTGCCTCTGGTCGCGCACCGGCCTGCGGGTGCTGTGGCGCATCGCGGAATTCCCGTCGGCGAGCGCGGATGAACTCTACCGGCAGGTGCGCGGCGTGGACTGGTCACTGCACCTGACGGCCGCGGACACGTTCGCGGTCGATTTCTCGGGCGAGCTCGCGGGCGTCAGCAACACGCAGTTCGGCGCGCAGCGCGTGAAGGACGCCATCGCCGACCAGTTCCGCGAGCGGGGTGGGGAGCGACCATCGGTGGATCGCGCGGCACCCGACCTGCGCGTCAACGTCCATGCCTGGCGCGGCCGCGCCGCAGTCGCGGTCGACCTGGCCGGGGACAGCCTGCACCGGCGCGGCTACCGTGGCGGCCATGGCGCGGCGCCGCTCAAGGAAAACCTCGCCGCCGCGATGCTGCTGCGCGCGGGCTGGACGGCGATCGCCGAGGCCGGCGGACATTTCGTCGACCCGATGTGCGGTTCGGGGACGCTGCCGATCGAGGCCGCGCTGATAGCGGCCCGCATCGCGCCGGGCCTGATGCGCCCGCGCTTCGGCTTCGAGGGCTGGCGCCGGCATGATGCCGCAGCGTGGGCGAGGCTCGTGGCCGACGCGCAAGCGCAGCGTGTGCCGGTACGGCTCGCATCGGGCCGCGTCCGTGGCTTCGATCGCGACCCGCTCGCGCTGCGCGACGCACAAGCGAATGCCGCGCGCGCGGGACTCGCGGCGCACATCGCATTCTCGCGTTGCGAACTCGCGCGCCTGCCGGCGGCCGGGGCGCCCACCGGCCTCATCGCGGTGAACCCGCCATACGGCGAGCGTATCGGCCAGATAGAGGAACTGCGGCAACTGTACGCGATGCTCGGCGAGAAGCTGCGCGGCGGCTACGTCGGCTGGGAGGTCGCGGTGCTGACCGGCAACCCGCCGCTGGGTCGCGAACTCGGCATCCGTGCGCGGCGCAGCCACCGCATGATGAACGGGCCGATCGAGTGCCGGCTGCTGCGGATCACCGTGGACCCGGGGCAGTTCGAGCGCCCGCACGAGCCCGGCCGCCCGCCGCCGATCGACGCTGAGGCGGCGCGCGCGCGGCCGGGCGCGGCGATGTTCGCGAACCGGCTGCGCAAGAACCTGAAGGCGCTCTCGGCCTGGGCGCGCCGCGAGCAGGTCTCCTGCTACCGTCTCTACGACGCGGACATGCCCGAGTACGCGTTCGCGATCGACCTCTACCAGACCGACCCGGAAGGACGCGGTGGCCGCTGGCTCTGCGTGCAGGAATACGCGCCGCCCGCAACCGTGAGCCGCGCCAGGGCGCGCGCGCGGCGCGAAGAGGCGCTCGCGATGCTCGAGGAGGCGACCGGCGTGCCGATGCCGGCGGTGCACTGGCGCACGCGCCGGCCGCAGAGGGGCGCCGCGCAATACGAGGCGCTTGCAGAGCAAGGCGAGCGCGTCGTCGTGGAGGAGGCCGGCCTGAAATTCCTGGTCAACTTCACGGACTACCTCGACACGGGCCTGTTCCTCGATCATCGCCCGACCCGTGCGCGCATCCGCAGGGAGGCCGCCGGCAAGCGCTTCCTCAACCTGTTCTGCTACACGGGCACGGCGAC
>JBQTKI010000148.1:0-8708 GCA_052386275.1 Gammaproteobacteria bacterium | reverse complement strand
TGCTGCGACAGCGACGGTACCAGCATCAGCGGCGCCTGCGGCTGCACGTCGAGCACGCCCGCGATCGCGATCGGCACGGTCGGCACCAGCATCACGACGCCGAGCCAGGACTGCGCCTCCTTGTAGCTCCTGGTGAAGGAAGCGACGACGGTGAGCAGCGACGCGCCCACGAGCGCGAATGGCAGCACCGCGAGGAACACGCGCCAGGCCACGCCCGCGCCGAAGTTCGCCGACATGCCGAAGGTCTCGAGCGGGACGTACTGGAGCGCGGCCGCGACCGATGTCGTCACCAGCGCCAACGCGAGCGCCATCATCGTGGCGGAGGCCGCGACCTTGCCCCAGATCAGCTGCTCGCGCCTGGCGGGCACGGTCAGGAGCGCCTCGAGCGAGCCGCGCTCGCGCTCGCCCGCGGTGGCGTCGATCGCGAGGTAGAGCCCGCCCAGCAGCGTGACCAGCAGGATCACGTAGCTCAGCATGCCGAGCACGAGCGTCGCGCGCGCGGAGGGCGTCGAGACGTCCACCGAGTCCACGACGATCGCCTGCACGACGGTGGGCGAGACGCCGCGCGCCTGCAGCCTGAGCGCGCCGATGGTCGCGGCATAGCCGTTGATGGCCCTCTCGATCCGTGCGGTATAGCGATCGGCCTGGGCATCGGCGCCGTCGGCGTAGAGTGCGATCGCCGCCGGCTCGCCCGCGGTAAAGCGCTCGCCGAAGTTCTCCGGGATGGAGAGCACCACGAGGCCGTCGCTTGCCCCGATCCAGCCGCGGATCTCGGCGTCGTTGCCGTCCTTCTGCGTAATCGTGAGGCCCGCTTCGGAGAGCGCCTGCACGAAGTTCGGTGCCGCCGCCGAGTTCGCGACCGTGACGGGGACCGCTTCGTCCTGCGCGGCGATCTGGCGCGAGAGCGCGAGCTTCAGCACGAGGATGAAGAAGAGCGGCGCGAAGACCGGCCCGAGCACCAGGCTCGTCAGCAGCGTGCGGCGGTCACGCAGGCTCTCGCGCAGCTCCTTCAGCATGACGATCCGCATGACGGCGTTCACTCGAGCCCCCGGGCGTCGCCGATCGCTGCCACGAAGGCGTCCTCGAGCGTCGCCGCCCGGAACTGCGCCAGCAGAGCCTGCGGCGTGCCGGAGGCCGCCACGCGGCCGTGGTCGATGATCACGATGTCGTCACAGAGCGCGGCAACCTCCTGCATCACGTGGCTCGAGAACAGCACGCAATGTCCGGTGGCCTTGAGCTTCAGGATGAGCGCGCGCAGCGCCCGCGTCGCCATGACGTCGAGGCCGTTGGTCGGCTCGTCGAGCAGCAGGTTCTTCGGCGCGTGCACCAGCGCCCTGGCGAGGGCCACCTTGACGCGCTCGCCCTGGGAGAAGCCCTTGGCGCGGCGGTCGGCGTAGCTCCGCATGTCAAGCTCGGCGACCAGCGCGTCCACGCGTCGCGCGAGGCGGTCGCGCGGAATCCCATGCAGTTCGGCGAAGTAGGCGATGTTCTCGCGCGCGGTGAGGTGGGGGTAAATGCCGGCCGCATGCGGCAGCACGCCGATGGCGCGCCGCGTGGCGAGCGCATCCGCCGAAACGTCGATGCCGTCAACCGTCGCAGTGCCGGCATCCGGCCTCAGCACGGTATAGAGGATCCGAAGCGTCGTGGATTTCCCGGCGCCATTCGGGCCGAGCAGTCCCGTGATGCGGCCGTCCTGCGCCTCGAAGGCGACGCCGTCGATCGCGCGGATCGCGCCGAAGGAGCGCGTGAGGCCGTTGACGCGGATCATGGCGCGGGCCCGCTGAACGAGAGGAAGAAGGGCGCGGGCCGGATCTCACCGATGCATGCGGCATCGAGCGCCGCGGGGTCCGCGGTCTCGATGAACCTGCGCAACAGGCGCTGCACGCAGGGCAGTCGCGTCGTGCCGTGCCCCTGGCCCGGCACGACGAGGTGCAGGCCGTTCGCGAATCCCGCGGCGGCGGCGGCGCCGTATGCCGCGGGCGTCGCCGGGTCGAATTCGCCGGAGAAGAGCAGGGCGGGAACCTGCGACCTCAGTGGCTCGCTGAAGTCCGCGTCCACCGGCCCGCGCGGCCACACCTCGCAGATGGCGACCATCGCGTCCAGCATCATCGTGCCCAGGGTGGTTCTTGCGAGCGCGGCGCGGTCCACGGCGCCCTCGAAGCGCGGCGCGTCCTCGGCGCAGACTACCGAGTGATGCATGCCCATCGCAATCATGCGTACGAGGTCCTCGCCGATCATCTCCGCCTGGGCGGCGAGCGGGCCGTAGTTGCCGCGCGTCGCCGCCTCGTGCACGACGAGTGGCAAGAGCGATGCCGTCCGCGCCGAGTAGGTCAGCATGCGCGCCATGCTCAAGAGGTGGGCCCGCGTGACCTCGAAATCGCCGCTTTCGCCGTCCACCGGGTCGGCGAACGGGATGCTGGCGGAACGGCGGCGCAGCCGCTCGTCGAGGAGCCGGAACTGCGCGGCCACGTCGGGAAACCGCTCGTTGCAGGCGGCGTCCGCTTGGCAGCGGGCGAAGGTGCGGTCGAGCGCCGCCTGCGATTCGAGCGCGATGCGCGGTATCAGCACGAGGTCCGGCGGGATGATGGAATCGAGCACGACGGCGCGCGTGCGCTCGGGGTAGCGGCGCACGTAATGCTGCGCGACGCGCGTGCCGTAGGAGGCCCCGAACAGGTTGATGCGCTCATAGCCGAGCGCCGCGCGCACCGCCTCGAGATCGCGCACGGCGATGCTCGTCGTGTAGAACTGGGGCTGTGCAGTGAACCCGGCCAGGCATTCGCGCGCCAGCTCGCGCAGCTCCGCGGGCGGAATCTCGCCGGTCGCGAACGCCTCCTCCGGCATCGCGCAGTCGAGCCGGTTCGAACCGCCGGTGCCGCGCTGGTCCACCAGCACGAGGTCGCGCTCGCGGCGGATGCCGGCGAAGGCGCCGAGGAGCGGTGCATAGCCCTCGATCGCGCCCTGCCCGGGGCCGCCGGCCAGCAGGAACAGCGGGTCGGGCTTCGCCGTGGTCGCGACCGCGGCGACGACCGCAACGGCAAGCTCTAGCTTCGCGCTTTGCGGGTCGTCCGGGTCCTCGGGTACCGAGAACTTCCCGCAGCGCGCCTCGACCGAGACCAGGCCATGCTGGTCCGCGATGCGGCAGGGCGCGAGCGGCAGCCCGCCGGCCAGCGCGAAGTCCGGGCACAGGAGGCCGCCCAGCAGGAAGGCTGCAATCAGTTCGATGCGCGAATGCGCGCGTTCACTCATGTCCGTTCTCCATCGTCGCGGCCATGGCGCGCCGCATGGCAGCCAGGCGTTCCGCACGCCGGCGCTCGCGCCGGCCCCACCAGAACAGAATCCCGGCCGCGGCTGCGATCGCGGCGGCCGCCGTGCCGAACATCACCGGCAACCGTGCCGCGCCTTCCTCGACATACAGGAACCAGTGCGCGCCGGCGATCACGACGGCGTCCGCCGCCAGCACCCACCAGCCGAAGCGGATGTAACGCAGCCGTGCGCGGCTCCTCTGCTCGGCGAGCGCGAGGAACTCCGCAGCCGAGGCATGCGCGCCCGCCAGGCTGCCGCGCCAGTTCAGCGTCGTGAAGGCGAGTGCCGCGATCGTCAGGATCACGATGCCGGCCGCCGCGAAGCGCATCGTGGCCGAGCCGTCCGCGAACCACAGCCAGGCGGCGAAGCCGATCAGTGCCATGCCCGTGGTCCAGTCAGCGATGATCCACGCGAGCAGCCAGCGCCGCTCCCGCCGCGCCTTGATGGCGAGGCCGGCCGCCTGCGGTGTGCCTTCGCGCCAGGCCGCGGTCCAGCGATCTAGATCCGGGTCGCTCATGCTTCCTCCCCGAGCGCTGCCTTCAGGCTCGCCTTGCCGCGGTGCAGGCGCACCGCGACATTTCCGGCCGAGATGCCGAGCACGCGTGAGATGTCCTCGTGATCGAGGCCTTCGAGCGCGAGCACGACCACCTGCCGTTGCGGCAGCGGCAGGCGGCGCACCGCCGCCTGCAGTCGCGCGGCGCCCTGCATGCGCGCGGCCAGCTCATCCGGCTGCGGCTGCGGATCAACAGCCTCCCCAAAGGGGACGGTCACCTTTTCTGCATCGCCAACAAGGTGACCGTCCCCTTTTCCGCGGGCGGCGAGGTGGGACAGGGCGCGGTTGGTGGCGATTCTCATCACGAACGTCTTCTCAGATGCCTCGTGGCGAAAGGATGGCAATGCCCGCCAAAGCGCGAATGCAATGTCCTGCATGAGTTCCTCCCGGAGCGCGGGCCGGGACTCGTAGCTTGCGGCGAGTCGGGCGAGCGCCGCGGCATGGGTGGCAAGCACCCTTTCCAGCTCCCGGTCCGTCTCCCGCATGACTCCAATAGTCTCCTGTCCGCGGGATTCATTACAGGGCGGCGGTGCGGTGTACCATGTCGCCCCTGAAATGAACCCCTGGGACGTCATCGTCATCGGCGGCGGGCACGCGGGCACCGAGGCGGCGCTCGCGGCCGCGCGCATGGGCGTCGCCACGCTCCTGGTCACGCAAAAGCTCGAGACCATCGGCCAGATGAGTTGCAACCCGGCCATCGGCGGCATTGGCAAGGGCCACCTGGTGCGCGAGATCGACGCCATGGGCGGGGCAATGGCGGTCGCCGCCGACCGCGCCGGCATCCAGTTCCGCACGCTGAACGCGAGCAAGGGCCCGGCGGTGCGTGCGACGCGGGCGCAGGCCGACCGCACCCTGTACAAGCGCGCGATCCGCGCCATCCTCGAGGCGCAGCCGGGACTCGGGCTTTGCGAAGCGGAGGTCGCCGACCTCGTGGTCGAGAGCGATCGCGTCAAGGGCGTCGTCACAGGCAGAGGCGAGACATTCCTCGCCCGCGCCGTCGTGCTGACGGTCGGCACCTTCCTCGGCGGGCGCATCCACGTCGGGCTCGAGAGCCGCGAGGGCGGGCGCGTGGGCGATGCTCCCTCGAATGCGCTCGCTCTGCGACTGCGCGAGCTGCCGTTCGCGGTCGGACGGCTCAAGACCGGCACGCCGCCGCGCCTCGACGGGCGCACGCTCGACTACTCGATGATGGAGCGCCAGCCCGGCGACGAGCCGCGGCCGGTGTTCTCCTTCCTCGGATGGCGCGAGGACCATCCGCCGCAACTCGCCTGCCATATCACGCAGACCAACGCGCGCACGCACGAGATCATCCGGGGCGCCAGCGACCGCTCGCCGATGTTCACTGGCCGCATCGAGGGCATCGGCCCGCGCTACTGTCCCTCGGTCGAAGACAAGGTGGTTCGCTTCGCCGACAAGGCCTCGCACCAGGTGTTCGTCGAGCCGGAGGGACTCCACACGCACATCGTGTACCCGAACGGCATCTCGACCAGCCTCCCCGCCGACGTGCAGGAGGACTTCGTGCGCACAATCCGCGGCTTCGAACGCGCGGAAATCACCCGCCCGGGCTATGCGATCGAGTACGACTACTTCGATCCGCGCGGCCTCAAGTACAGCCTGGAGACGAAGCCGCTCGCCGGGCTCTATTTCGCCGGCCAGATCAACGGCACGACCGGCTACGAGGAGGCGGCCGCGCAGGGCCTGCTGGCCGGGATCAATGCGGCACTCGCGGCATCCGACCGCGAGCCGTGGACGCCGCGCCGCGACCAGGCCTACCTCGGCGTGCTGGTGGATGACTTGATCACGCAGGGCGCGATCGAGCCCTACCGCATGTTCACGAGCCGCGCCGAGCACCGCTTGCTGTTGCGCGAAGACAATGCGGACGCGCGCCTGACGCCTGCGGCGCGCGAACTCGGCCTCGTGGACGATACGCGCTGGGAGTTCTTCTGCCGCAAGCGCGATGCGATCGCGACGGGCGGCGCCGCGGGCGACGATCCGCGCCTCACCGCGCAGGTCGCGCTCGCGATCGAGGTCGAGGCCAAGTACGCGGGCTACATCGAGCGCCAGCGCGCCGAGATCGAGCGCCAGCGACGTCACGAGGAGACGCGGCTGCCTTGCTCCCTCGACTATGCCGCGGTGCCCGGCCTCTCGAACGAGGCGCGCCAGCGGCTGATGCAGTGGAAGCCCGAGACGCTCGGCCAGGCCTCGCGCATGCCGGGCATCACGGCGGCGACGATCTCGATCCTGCTCGTACACCTCAAGAAGCGCGCCCGCGCCGCATGAAGCGGCGCTCCCCGCTCGCATTGCTCGCCCTCGCCGCGGCGCTCGTGCTCGGCGCGGGTGCGTTCGCCGGCTGCGGGCAGGAGGCGCCCGCCGCAGGCGAGCTGCGCCGCGGCAACGGCAGCGAGCCGGATTCCATCGATCCGCAGCTCGCGCGCATGGAAGCGGCCATGACCATCCTGCGCGACTGTTACGAAGGCCTGGTCTCGATGGCGCCGGACGGCAGCCCCATCGCGGGCGCCGCGGAGTCCTGGACGGTCTCGGAAGAAGGCCGGACCTATACATTCATATTGCGCGCCTCCGCGCGCTGGTCGAACGGCGACGCGCTGGTCGCGGAAGACTTCGCCTTCGCGTTCCGCCGGCTGGTGGACCCGGCGACCGCCTCGCAGTACGCGCTGATGCTGGAGCCGGTCGCCAATGCGGCGGATGTCGTGGCGGGCCGCAAGCCCCCCGCGGCGCTCGCCGTCAGCGCCCGCGATGAGCGCACGCTCATCGTCGAGTTGTCTGCGCCCACCGCCTGGTTCATCCCGATGCTGTCGCACCCGAGCACTTTTCCGGTGCATCGCGCCACGCTCGCGGCGCAGGGAAGCGAGTTCGCGCGCCCGGGAATCGCGGTCACGAATGGCGCCTTCGTACCCGCCGAATGGCAGATCGGTTCGCACATCCTCGCAAAACGCAACCGGCATTACTGGAACGACGCCGCGAATCGCCTCGATGCGGTGCGGTACCTGCACGTCGCCGACCCGGTCACGGAACTGACGCGCTTCCGGGCCGGCGCGCTGGACGTGACCTACACGGTGCCGCCGGGCGAGGTCCTGCGCCTCGAGCAGGAGCTTCCGGGGCAACTGCACATCGCGCCGCATGTCGGCGTCTACTACTACGGCTTCGCGCTCGAGCTGCCGCCGTTCAGGGACGCGCATAAGCTGCGGCAGGCACTGGCGATGGCGATCGACCGCGGCGTGCTCGCCCGCCAGGTGCTGGGCGACGGCGAGCGGCCGGCCCTGGGCTGGGTGCCGGACGGGGTCGCGGGCTATGCGCCGCAGCGTTTCTCCTGGGCGGAATTCGATGACGCAACCCGCATCGCAAAGGCGCAGCGGCTTTACGCCGAAGCCGGTTACTCCGCCGCGCGACCATTGCGGGTGGAGCTGCGTTCCAGCAAGAGCCCGGTGCACGATCGCATCGCGCTTGCGATCACGGCGATGTGGCGAGAGCATCTCGGCGCCGAGGTCAGCCTGCGTTCGGAGGACTTTCGCGTGCTGAAGGCGGCGATCGATGCGCGCGAAGCCGCGCTGTTCCGCGGCAGCTGGCTTGCCGATTATAACGATGCCTATTCCTTCCTTCAGGTTTTGAAAGGCGGCTTCGGCATCAACCTGCCGCGCTACGCGAACGCGAAGTACGACCAGCTGCTCGCGGCCGCGGCGGTCGCGAGCGGAGCGGAACGCGCGGCGATCCTCGCCGCCGCCGAGCGGCGGCTGCTCGAGGACACGCCGCTCATCCCGATCTACTTCTACGTCTCCAAGCACCTGGTCGCGCCGCGCGTCTCCGGCTGGTACGACAATGTCATGAACGTGACCTATAGTCGCGACCTCGCCATCGCGAGTCAGGAGCGCCACTGATGGGGGTGTCCGAGGCGACCGCCGCGCCCGCGAGATCCGGCACCACGCAGGTCATCGCCGGCTCCGCGCTCGGCACCATGTTCGAGTGGTACGACTTCTTCCTCTACGGCTCGCTCGCCGGCTTCATCGCCGGGCACTTCTTCTCGGCCGTGGACGAGACCGTCGGCTTCGTCTTCGCGTTGGCAACCTTCGCGGTCGGGTTCGTGGTACGCCCGCTCGGCGCGCTCATCTTCGGGCGCATGGGCGACATGAGCGGGCGCAAGAACACTTTCCTGACGACGCTCGTGCTGATGGGACTCTCGACCTTCCTGGTCGGCCTTCTGCCGGGCTACGACGCGATCGGCATCGCGGCGCCCGTGACGCTCGTGCTGCTTCGCATCGTGCAGGGGCTTGCGATCGGCGGCGAGTTCGGCGGCGCCATCGTGTACGTGGCCGAGCACGCGCCTGCCGATAAACGCGGCTTGCACACCAGCTTCATCCCGGCGATGGCGATGGGCGGCCTCCTTTCGTCGCTTGCCGTGACCCTGGCGACCCGTTCCGCGATGGCGCCGGAAGACTTCGCGCAATGGGGCTGGAGGCTGCCGTTCCTGTTGTCGGCGATACTGCTCGGCATCTCGCTGTGGATCCGGATCCGGTTGCAGGAGAGCCCGGTGTTCCGCGAGATGCGCGCGCGCCAGGCATTGTCGCGCGCGCCGCTCGCGGAAACCTTCCTCGAGCCCGGCAACCGGCGCCTGGTGCTGATCGCGCTGTTCGGCTGCGTGATGGGGCAGGCGGTGCTGTTCTACACCAGCACCTTCTACGCCTACCACTTCCTCGAGCGCATCGCGCGCGTGGACGGCACCACCGTGACGCTGCTGGCGGGCAGCGCGCTTGCGGTCGGCGCGCCGCTGGTGGTGTTCTTCGGCTGGGTCGCCGATCGCTGGCGGCGCAAGCCGCTGATGCTCGTGAGCTTCGCGCTC
>JBQTKI010000147.1:0-10606 GCA_052386275.1 Gammaproteobacteria bacterium | reverse complement strand
GAATGCGACGCGGCGCACCAGGGCGCGCGTGATCGCGGCGACCAATGCCAACCTGCCGGGGCTTATCAAGGACGGACGCTTCCGCGAGGACCTGCTGTACCGGCTGAACGTGATCGAGCTCGAGGTGGCCCCGCTCGCCGCGCGCCAGGACGACATCCTGCCGCTGGCCCGGCATTTCCTGGAACCGGGATTCTCGCTATCGTCGGATGCGCTACGCGCGCTCGGGCGCTACCACTGGCCCGGCAACGTGCGTGAGCTCAGGAACGCCATCCACCGCGTCTGCCTGCTGTCGGTGGACTCCGTGGTCACGGCCAACGCGCTTGCGCTGCCGATCGCGCCGGAACCCGTGGATGGCTCCAACATCGACCGCGCAACCATCGAACGGGCGCTGCTGCTCGCCGACGGCGTCGTCGCGCATGCGGCGCGTGACCTCGGCCTGTCGCGTCAGGCACTCTATCGCCGCATGGAGAAGCTCGGACTGAAATCCCCGGCAGACCCCGGCCGGACATCCGCGTCCCAGCGCTGATGATCCGCAAGCCGCGCGCGCGGCGGTCACTGGCCGGGCGCGTCGCAGGGGTGGTCCTCGCCACGGCGGTCGTCGTGGCGGCGGCGACCCTCGCTCTCGACCGCTTGTTCGATTCCTGGCTGCTGGCGGGCGCCGCCGCGCTCCTGGTCACGCTGCCGCCCGCGATCTGGCTCACCGGTCGCGCGATCGACCGCTGGAGCCGCGGCATCCGTGCGGTCACGGACGGCATCAGCAGCCTCAAGGACCGAGATTTCAGCGTAAGCGTAACGGCCTCGACCGGCGATGAGGTCGGGGACCTCACGACCGAGTACAACACCCTCGGTGAGCGCCTGCGCAGCGAACGCCTCGAACTCTACCAGCGGGAACTCCTGCTCGATACCGTGGTGCAGACCACGCCGCTGGCGCTCGTGCTGACGAATGCATCGGATGCGATTGTGTTCGGCAATATCGCGGCGCGGCAGCTGTTCGCCTCCGGCCGCAGGATCGAGGGGCTGAGGTTCGGCGAGCTGCTGGCGCAGGCGCCGGCGCCGCTGCGTGAAGCGGTCGCGAGCGGCGTGGACACACTCTTCACGGTGGACGCAGGCCGCGAGACCGACGTCTATCACGTGAGCCATCGCCCGTTCACGCTGAACAACCAGCCGCACCGCCTGCTGCTCTTCAAGCAGCTCACGCGCGAGATGGCGGCGCAGGAAGTCGCGATCTGGAAGAGGGTCATCCGCGTGATCGCGCACGAGCTGAACAACTCGCTCGCGCCGATCACCTCGCTTGCGCATTCGGGCCAGACACTGGCCGTCGCGCAGGATACGGACCGGCTCGCACGGGTGTTCTCGACCATCGAGGAGCGCGCCTCGCACCTCGCGACCTTCATCGACGGCTATGCGCGCTTCGCCAAGCTGCCGCGGCCCCGCCCGGGGCCGGTGGCCTGGGAGCCGCTGCTTGCGGGACTGAAGGACAGCCTTTCGTTCCGCGTGCTCGAGCCGCTGCCGCCGGAGGAAGGCTGGTTCGACGCGACCCAGATCGAGCAGGTACTGATCAACCTGATCAAGAACGCGATCGAATCCGGCTCGCCGGAAGACGAGGTGATGGTCTCGGCCGCGCCGCGCCATGGCGGTGTCGCGATCGAGGTCGCCGACCGTGGCAGCGGGCTGGCGGAGGAAGTCCTGCGCGACGCGCTGCTGCCGTTCTATTCGACGAAGCCCAAAGGCACGGGCCTCGGCCTCACACTCTGCCGCGAGATCGTGGACGCGCACGGCGGGCGGCTGTCCATCGCCAATCGCGAGGGCGGCGGGGCTGTCGTCACCGTATGGCTGCCGGGGCGGGAGGCGGCCCACGCGTGAAGCGGTGCATCGGGCGAAGCAACGGCAGGGGCGTGACCTTGCAGGACGACAGATTGAACTTCATGCCGTTGCGATATCATCCACTCCACGCCCTGGCAGCGATTGCCGATCCTCTGCCGCGGGTCAAGGCCATGCGCAATTTCTTCGGGTTCGACGTGAAATCCATCGGCGGCGGCGCCGACCTGCTGGCGCCGCTCGCGGGCCAGGTCGTGCTCGCGGTCAACGTCGCGAGCCGCTGCGGGTTCACGCCGCAGTACACGGGGCTCGAGGAGCTGCACGAGGAACTCGCGGCCGAGGGCTTCAGCGTGGTCGGCTTCCCCTGCAACCAGTTCGGCGCGCAGGAGCCCGGCAGCGAGCAGGAAATCAAGTCATTCTGCTCGGCAACCTATGGCATCACCTTCCCGATGAGCGCGAAGCTCGAGGTGAACGGGCCGGGCCGCCACCCGCTCTACGCCTGGCTGACCGATCCCGCGAACGGATGCCCCGGCGACATCGAGTGGAATTTCGAGAAGTTCCTGATCGGCCGCGATGGCCGGGTCCGGAAGCGCTATCCACCGGCGGTCAAGCCGCGCGACAATGGCCTCATGCAGGACATCGCCGACGCCTTGTGAACGCGCGGCCCGGAGCCGCCGGTTCGGATGCGGCGAACCAGCCGCCCCCCTTCGAGGGCCGCAACCTCTACGATGACGACGCCGCGCTGCGGGAGGGCGTCGCGGCCTTCGGTGCGACCTGGGCACAGCCGGCGCTGTCCGCCTTCGGCGCGGTTACTGGCAGCAATGAAGCGCGTGAGCTCGCCCGGGCCGCAAACCGGCATCCGCCGGAACTATTGACGCACGACCGCTACGGCAACCGCCTCGACCTCGTCGAGTTCCATCCTGCGTACCACGAATTGATGGCGCTCGGTTGCGGCGTGGGCGTGCATTCGAGCCCCTGGGCCGAGCCTCGGCCCGGCGCACAGGTCGCGCGCGCCGCCATGTATCTGCTGTTCGGCCAGCTCGAGAACGGCACGCAATGCCCGCTCACGATGACTTTCGCCGCGACGCCCGTGATCGCGCGGCACGCCGATTCGCTGCCGGATGTCGCGCGGACCTGGCTGCCGCGCATCCACGCGCGCGCCTACGACCGGCGCTTCCTGCCCATCGAATCGAAGCGCGGCGCGACCGTCGGCATGGGCATGACCGAGCGGCAGGGTGGATCCGACGTTCGCACGAACCGCACGCAGGCAACGCCCCTTGGCGCCGCCGGCCCGGGCCGCGCCTACCGGATCGAGGGCGAGAAATGGTTCTTCTCCGCGCCCATGTGCGACGCCTTCCTGATCCTCGCGCAGGCGCCGGGCGGGCTCTCCTGCTTTTTCCTGCCGCGCTTCCTGCCGGACGGCACGCAGAACGCGATCCGGCTGCAGCGCCTGAAGGACAAGCTCGGCAACCGGTCGAACGCGAGCGGGGAAGTGGAGTTCGCGGGCGCGACGGCCTGGCTGGTCGGCGACGAGGGACGCGGCGTCGCCGTGATCCTCGAGATGGTGAACTACACGCGTCTCGACTGCGTGATCGGCAGCGCCGCGCTGATGCGGGAGGCGCTCGCTCAGGCGGTCCATCACGCGCGTCATCGCGAGGCGTTCGGGTGCCGGCTGGCTCTGCACGCGCTGATGCAGAACGTGCTCGTGGATCTCGCGCTCGAGTCCGAGGCCGCGACCGCGCTGGCATTGCGTCTCGCGCACGCCTACGACAGCGCCGATGCAGGAGAAGCGGCGCTGCGCCGGGTGCTGACTCCGGCGGCCAAGTTCTGGGTCTGCAAGCGCGCGGCGGCCTTCGTGCAGGAGGCGATGGAGGTGCTGGGCGGCAACGGCTACGTGGAAGAAAGCGCGCTGCCGCGACTCTACCGCGAGGCGCCGGTCAACTCGATCTGGGAAGGATCGGGCAACGTCATGTGCCTCGATCTGCTGCGCGCGTTCGGCCGCGACCGCAGTGCGATCGGCGCGGTGGAGTCGGAGCTCGCCGTTGCGCGCGGGCGCGACGCGGCCTTCGATGCATTCGCTTTGCGGCTCCTCGCGGACCTGCCGGGCGCGATCGCGGACGAAGCGGGCGCACGCCGTCTTGCGGGCCGGCTCGCGCTCGCGGTGCAGGCGGCGACGCTCTGGCGTCATGCACCGGCGGAAATCGCCGCGGCGTTCTGCGCCTCGCGCCTTTCCGGCGCCGACGGGCGTGTGTTCGGCGCGCTGGCAGGCGCGCAGGACTGCAACGCGATCATCGCGCGGGCGCTGCCGTCATGAAGGTCCTGGTCATCCGCCTCGCGCCCGCCGTCTTCGTCGCGACGATTCCAGTCCCGCCTTGGGCGCCGCGGCAGGTGGAAAAACACCCCGTCAGCCCGTAACATCCCGATCCGCTCGCAGCGGCCCCGGGGGCCGCCTTCCGGAGATCGATCTGATGCGATTGCAGCTTGCCGGCGGGATGCTGTTGACTGCCGCCCTGGCCTGGGGAGTGCGGGCGGGCGCTGCCGACGGCGATGTCACGCGCGGCGCAAAACTCGCCTACACCTGCATGGGCTGCCACGGGATCGAGAACTACCGGAATGCCTATCCGAACTATCCGGTGCCGAAGCTCGGCGGGCAGAGCGCGGCCTACATCGCCGCGGCGCTCGCGCAGTACCAGGCAGGGAGCCGCTGGCATCCGACCATGAAGGGCCTCGCGTCCACGCTGTCGGACCAGGACCGCGCCGACCTCGGCGCCTGGTTCGCTGCGACGATCGCGATCAGACCCGCCGCGCAGCCGGTGGGCACCGCGCCCGCCGCGGCCGCGACCTGCGCCGCCTGCCACGGGACGGACGGCGTCGGCACGCTGCCCGAGAATCCGACGCTCGCGGGCCAGCACGCCGAGTATCTCGTGCAGGCGCTCGGCGACTATCGCGCGGGCAGGCGCAGGAACGCGATCATGGGCCCGTTCGCGGCGCAGCTCGGCAAGGAGGACATTGCCGCGCTCGCGGCGTACTTCTCGAAGCAGCCCGGGCTCGTCACGCCGAAGCTCGATTGAGCGCGTGCCGGACGTCGCGATCACGCGCGAGCTGACCGCGTCGAAGGGACGCTACGTCGGCCGCATTCAGGGCGTCGAAGGCGAGGCCGAGCTGACTTTCTCGCGCGCCGGTCCGAAGCTCGTGATCGCGGACCACACCTTCACGCCCGACTCGATGCGCGGCATGGGCGTCGCGAAGGCGCTGGTCGAGCGGCTGATCGCCGATGCCCGCAACGAGGGCTTCAAGATCACGCCGCACTGCCCCTTCGTGAAGTCGCAGTTCGAGCGCAACCCCGACTGGGCCGAGCTGCGCGGCTAAAACGCGGAAATCGGGGACGCACCCCTATTTCAGCTTTTCGAGGAACAGCGCCACGGCCCACTGGTAATAGTCGATGTTGTCGCGCTTGGCGAAGCCGTGGCCTTCGTTGAGACCGACCAGGTACCAGACCTCGCCGCCGTTGCCGCGGATCTTCGCGACCATCTGCTCCGATTCCGTGACCGGCACGCGCGGGTCGTTCTGTCCTTGCACGATCAGCATCGGCTGCGAGATCTTCGCCACATTCGTCAGCGGCGAGATTTTCAGCAGATGCGCGCGCATCGCCGGGTCGCGCTCGTCGCCGTACTCGGGCCGGCGCAGGTCGCGGCGATACTCCGCGGTGCTTTCCAGGAAGGTGATGAAATTGCTGATGCCGACGATATCGATGCCGCCACGCAGCCGGTCGTTGTAGTGCGTCATGGAGGCGAGCACCATGTACCCGCCGTAGGAGCCGCCGGTCACCACCACGCGCTTCGCGTCGAAATCGGGCTGCGTCGCGATCCAGTCGAGCAGCGCGCCGAAGTCGCGCACGGAGTCCTCGCGTTTCATGCCGTTGTCGAGCGCGACGAAGGCCTTGCCGTAACCGGTCGAACCGCGCACGTTCGGCGCGATGACGGCGTAGCCGAGTTCTCCCACCCACTGCTGCGTCGCGATGCTGAAGATCGGACGCGACTGCGACTCCGGGCCACCGTGGATGTTGATGAGAACCGGGTGCGGGCCCTTGCCGGCGGGTTTGTAGACCCAGGCCGGAATCTCGCGCGGCTTCCTGCCCACGCGGTCGAAGCTCGGGTAGCGCACCAGCGTGGGCGGGACGAATCGCGAGGCGTCGAGCGGCCCGAGCTCGCTCTTCGTCCACCGCACCAGCTCGCCGTCCGCCGGCGAATAAACCCACATGTCGAAGGGCGCGGCAGGCGTCTGCAGCGCGAACGCGAGCCGGTGGCCGTTCGGCTCGAAGCGGATCGTGCCAATCACGCCGAATGGCAGAGCGGGGGGCGTCACTTCTGCGCCCCGCAAGAGGTCGCGCAGCCGGAGGCGGCTCGCGCCGTCCTCGTTGATCACGTAGGCGAGGTAGCGTCCGTCCCGCGAGATCGTCATGTCCTCGACGTCCCAGGGCAGGTCGCCGGTCAGCTGCGAGACCTGGCCGGTCGCGAGGTCGAAGAAGCGCAGCGTCTGGAACTCGGTGCCGAGGTCGGAGGTGAAATACACGCCGCGCCCGTCGCGCGCATAGGCCGCGTTGAAGCGCGCGGCTTTGACGGCGGCGGGTTCGATTTCGCGGCGCCTGCGTGACTCGAGGTCGTAGACGTAGGCATAGCTCTCGTTGGCCGAGACGAACCGGCCGATCAAGAGCGACTTGCCGTCCGGGGAGAACTCGGCCACCCCCCAGCCGACCTCGGGCGCCTCGAACACGAGTTCCGGCGCGCGCTTGTCGAGCGGGTCTTCCACGTAGATGTCGGCGGCGACGCCGTTGCGCGCCGTCCAACTGAACGCAAATCGCGTGCCGTCGCGCGACCAGACCGGTTGGTCAGCGCGCCCGCGCCCGTCGGTGATGCGAATCGGTGTGAGCGCGTCGGGGAGCAGGTACTCGACCTGAAAGTTCTCGTTGCCGCCGGCATCGCGCACGTAGGCGAGACCGTCGCGCGCGCCGGTCGGCGACCAGCGCCCGCCATTGATCGGCTCGTCGAAGAAGGTGATCTGGCGGCGGGCGCCCATCGGCTCTGCAACCAGGTGCAGCTGGCTGGTGTTGCCGAATCGGGTGCTGATGGTGATCTGCCCGTCGGGAGTCCAGTCGGCAAGCGTCGCCTGACGCGTGTGCTGGTAGCGGCGCATCCGCTCGATGAGTTCGGCCGGAATCTCCGGAATGCCCTCGATCGCGAGATTGCCGCGGGTAACGCGCTCCACCTCCGCGGCAGCGGGCAGGGCAAGCAGGGCGACGGCAATTCCAGTCAGCAGGCGGCTCATCGGCATCTCCGAGGGCGGTGTTCCGGCAGGAGCCGGAGTTTGCCAGAAAAGAGGACAGCCACCTTTTCTGCACTGCCAAAAAAGGCGACCGTCCCCATTTCGAGGCGTGCCATCATTGGTGCATGCCGGAAATCGCTTCGAAACTCACCGATTTCGCCGCGGGCATCACGGCCATCGACGCCGATTACGTGCGCCCGGGCCTGGCCGCCTCGCACCTGGTCGTGGACGGCGGCCGCGCCGCCTTCGTGGACACCGGCACCACGCTCTCGCTGCCGAACCTGCTCGGGGCGCTGGCGGCGAAGGGCATCGACCGCGCGGACGTGGACTGGGTGCTGACGACGCACGTGCACCTCGACCACGCGGGCGGCGCGGGCGCCCTGATGCGCGAACTGCCGAACGCGCGCTGCGCCGTGCACCCGCGCGGCGCGCGCCACCTCGCCGAGCCCTCGAAGCTCATCGCGGGCTCGATCGCGGTGTACGGCGAGGAACGCTACCGTGCGCTCTACGGCGAGATCGTGCCGATCCCGGAACCGCGCCTCTACATGCCCGAGGACGGCGCGCGCATCCAGCTGGGCTCGCGCACGTTCGAGCTGATCCACACGCCGGGGCACGCGCTGCATCATTATTGCATCGTGGACCTCGACCTTGACCTGATCTTTTCCGGCGACACCTTCGGCATCTCCTACCGCGATTTCGACGTGCAGGGCCGCGAATTCGTCTTTCCAACCACGACGCCGGTGCATTTCGATCCGGACGCGCTCTGCGCCTCGGTGGATCGGCTGATGTCCTACGAGCCGGAGAAGATCTACCTGACGCACTACGCGGAAGTGCGCGACCTCCCGCGCCTCGCCTCCGAAATGAACGACCGCGTGCGGGCTTTCGCCGACCTGGGCCGACGCTTCCGCTCGGCGTCGGACCGTTCCGCGAAGCTGCGCAAGGGCATGTACGCGATGCTGTCGCGCTGGCTCGACGAGCATGGCTTTCCGGGCGACGATGGGCGGCGGCACTGGTTGCTCGACGGCGACGTGGAACTCAATTGCCAGGGCATCGAGGTGTGGCTCGACCGCGCATGAGACCCTTCAAGGCATTCCGGATCCACGAACGCGACGGCAAGGTCGTCGCGGGCTTCGAGTCGCTGCGGCTCGAGGAACTCACGCCGGGCGAGGTCGTGATCCGCGTGCGCTTTTCCAGCATCAACTACAAGGACGCGCTCGCCGCAACCGGTGCCGGCAGGATCCTGCGCCGGTACCCCTTGAACGGCGGCATCGATCTTGCGGGCGAGGTAGTGAGTTCCACCGATGCGCGCTACGAGCCCGGCCAGGCCGTGCTCGTCACCGGGTCCGGGCTCTCCGAGAGCGTGGACGGCGGCTATTCCGAGTACGCCCGCGTCGGCGGGGATTCCGTGATCCGCCTGCCCGGAGGGATGGACCTGGCGCAGTCCATGGCGATCGGCACGGCGGGCTTCACCGCGGCGCTCGCGATCCACCGCATGGAACACAACGGCCAGTCACCGGCGAAGGGCCCGGTGGTCGTGACCGGCGCCTCGGGCGGCGTCGGCTCGATCGCGGTGGACCTCCTCGCCGGGCGCGGCTACGAAGTGGTCGCGGTCAGCGGCAAGCAGGAGGCGGACGAGTACCTGAAGTCGCTCGGCGCCGCGAAGATCCTGCGCCGGCAGGAAATTGACTTCGGCACGCGGCCGATGGAAGCGGTGCGCTGGGCCGGCGCGATCGACAACGTGGGCGGGGAATACCTCACCTGGCTCACGCGCACCGTGAACTACTGGGGCAACATCGCTGCGATTGGCCTCGCCGGCAGCCCGAAACTCGAGACCACCGTGCTGCCCTTCATCCGGCGCGGCATCAACCTGCTCGGCATCAACTCCTCCGCCACGCCGCGCGACCTGCGCCTCACGGTCTGGCAGCGGCTCGCCTCCGACCTGCGCCCGCGCCACCTCGACGGGCTGGTCACGCGCACCCTGGCCTTCGACGAGCTGCCGGGCGCCTTCGACGACTACCTGAAAGGTCGCGTGCAGGGCCGCACGGTCGTGAAGATCGGCTGACATGAAGGGCGATGCACTCAGGGCCCGCCTGGTCGCGGGCGCGCAGCAGATGGACATCGAGCTCGACGTGGCGCAGGCGGCGGCGTTGATCAGCCTCACCGTCGAGTTGCGCGAATGGAACAAGCGCGTGAACCTGACGGCCATCACCGAGCCGCGCGACATGGTGGACAAGCACCTGCTCGATTCCCTGTCGGTCCAGCCGCACCTGCACGGCCGGCACATCGCCGACATCGGCACCGGCGCCGGCTTCCCGGGGCTGCCGCTCGCGATCGTGAACCCGCGCCGCTCTTTCACGCTGATCGAGGCGACCGGCAAGAAATGCCTGTTCGTGCGTCACGCGGTCGAGACGCTCGGCATCCAGAATGTCGAGGTGGTGCAGGCGCGTGCGGAGGCCTGGAAGCCGAAGGCGCTTTTCGACTGCGTGATCGCGCGCGCGCTCGGCAAGCTCCTGGATTTCGTGCGCGTGGCCGGACATCTCTGCGCGCGGGATGGCAGGATGCTCGCGATGAAGGGTCGCCACCCGACCGCCGAGATGCACGCCCTGCCCGCGGGCTGGCGCGTGCTCGCGCTGCACGACTTGCGCGTGCCGGGGCTCGCGGCCGAACGCTGCGTGGTCGAACTGGGGCGGGTTGGATGATGCGCCGGGTCATCGCAGTCGCAAACCAGAAGGGCGGCGTCGGCAAGACGACGACGGCCGTCAACCTGGCGGCCTCACTCGCGGTGACGAAGCGCCGCGTGCTGCTCGTGGACCTCGACCCGCAGGGCAACGCGACCATGGGCTGCGGTGTGGACAAGCGCGCCCTCGAGCGTTCGGTGACCGACGTGCTGATGGGCGACTGCGCCGCGGCGGATGCGATCGTGCAGGTCGAGCAGGGCGGCTTTGACCTGCTGCCTTCGAATCAGGACCTGACGGCGGCAGAGGTACGGCTTCTGACCTTGCTCGCGGGCCGCGAGCACCGCCTCGAGAAGGCACTCGATCCGGTGCGCAACCGCTACGACCACATCGTCATCGACTGCCCGCCGGCGCTCAACATCCTGACGGTCAACGCGTTGACCGCGGCGGACTCGGTGCTGATCCCGATGCAGTGCGAGTACTACGCGCTCGAGGGACTGACCGGGCTGATCGGCACGATCGAGCAGATCCGCGACTCGGTGAATGCGAAGCTCCAGATCGAGGGCATCCTGCGCACCATGTTCGACCCGCGGAACAACCTCTCGAATGACGTCTCAGCGCAGCTCATCGAGCATTTCGGCGACCAGGTGTTCCGCACCATCATCCCGCGGAATGTCCGCCTGGCCGAGGCGCCCTCCTTCGGCGTGCCGGTCATGTTCCACGACAAGGATTCGCGCGGCGCGCTCTCCTATCTCGCCCTCGCCGGCGAGATGATCCGCCGGTCCGAAGAA
>JBQTKI010000146.1:0-12708 GCA_052386275.1 Gammaproteobacteria bacterium | reverse complement strand
GCCGATCGCCGCCTATTGAGCCCGCACTGGTTCCACGGCGTCGGCGAAAAATACATCACCGCGATCGCCCAGGCGGCCGACGCGGTGCCGGTGCTCCTGCCCGCGCTCGGCGAACATTACCTGCGCGACTGGCTCGCGGCCTGCGACGGCATCCTGTTCACGGGCAGCCCGAGCAACGTCGAGCCGCACCGTTACCAGGGCCCGGCCTCGGCGCCCGGGACGATGCACGACCCGGAGCGCGATGCGACGACGCTACCCATGATCACGGGCGCGGTGGACGCGGGCCTGCCGGTGTTCGGCATCTGTCGCGGATTCCAGGAGATGAACGTCGCGTTCGGCGGCACGCTGGTGCAGCGGCTGCAGGAGTTGCCGGGCATGCTCGACCATCGCGAGGACCACGGACAGTCGCTCGACCTGCAGTACGCGCCGATGCACGACGTCGAGCTGGCGGACGGCGGCGTGCTGCAGCGACTGGCCGGGGCGAAGCGCGTCAGGGTCAACTCGCTGCATTCGCAGGGGGTGGAACGGCTGGGGCGGGGACTGCTCACCGAGGCGAAGTCCGACGACGGCCTGATCGAGGCGTTTCGCGTCGAGGGCGCCGCCACGTTCGCGCTCGCGGTGCAGTGGCACCCGGAATGGAAGGTGATGGACAACCCGTTTTCACGGGCCCTGTTCGCGGAGTTCGGCCGGGCCGGGCGCGAGCGGGCCGCGAGGCGAGCGCGATGAGCGACATCCAGCAGTTCCTGAAGGACCACGCGATCACCGAGGTCGAGGCCATCATCCCGGACATGGCGGGCGTGGCGCGCGGCAAGATCATGCCGGCCGAGAAGTACGCCGAGGACGAGGGCATGCGGCTGCCGGAATCGATCTTCCTGCAGACTGTGACCGGCGAATATCCGGATGACTCGAGCGCCATTCATCCGTCCGAGATCGACATCGACCTGGTCGGCGACCCGAAAACGATCCGCGTCGTGCCGTGGGCCGCGGAGCCGACCGCGCAGGTGATCCACGACTGCTTCTACGACGACGGCCGGCCGGTGCCGATGTCGCCGCGCTTCGTTCTGCGCCGGGTGCTCGATCTTTACGCCGCGCGCGGCTGGAGGCCGGTGGTCGCGCCCGAGCTCGAGTTCTTCCTGGTCGAGCCGAACACCGACCCGGACTACCCGCTGAAGCCTCCGGTCGGCCGCTCCGGCCGGCCCGAGATCGGCCGCCAGGCCTACAGCATCGCGGCCGTCAACGAGTTCGACCCGCTGTTCGACGACATCTACGCCTTCTGCGAGGCGCAGGACCTCGACATCGACACGCTGATCCACGAGGCGGGCGCCGCGCAGATGGAGATCAACCTGAACCACGGCGACGCGCTCGACCTCGCCGATCAGGCGTTCCTGTTCAAGCGCACCGCGCGCGAGGCCGCGCTGCGGCACAAGATGTACGCCACCTTCATGGCGAAACCGCTCGCCTCCGAGCCCGGCAGCGCCATGCACATCCACCAGAGCGTGGTGGACACGAAGACCGGCGCCAACGTGTTCAGCGACGCCGAGGCCAAGGCCTCGCCGCTCTTCGAATCGCACATCGCGGGGCTGCAGAAGTACCTGCCGGCGGCGATGTCGCTGTTCGCGCCGAACGTCAACAGCTATCGGCGCATCACGCGCTACAACATGGCGCCGATCAACGTGCAATGGGGCCTCGACAACCGCACGGCCGGCCTGCGCGTGCCGATGTCGGATGCCCAGAACCGCCGGATCGAAAACCGCCTGGGCGGCGCGGACGCGAATTCCTACCTCGCGATCGCGGCCTCGCTCGCCTGCGGCTACCTCGGCATGATTGAGGGCCTGAAGCCGACCGAGCCGATCACAGGCTCGGCCTACGACCTGCCGTTCGCGCTGCCGCTCACGCTCGCCGACGCGCTCGCGCTCTTGCGCGCGTGCAAACCGCTGGTCGAGGTGTTCGGCGAGCGCTTCGTGGCCGCTTACGGCGCGGTCAAGGAGAATGAGTACGAAACGTTTTCGCGGGTGATCAGCTCCTGGGAACGGGAACACCTGCTGCTGAACGTGTGACCCGAGGAGCCGCATGAGCGCCAAGCCCCGCATCGCCGAACGCACGACCCACGACTGGCAGGAACTCGACGCCCGGCACTACCTGCACCCGTTCACCGACTTCGGTTCGCTCGCCAGGGAAGGCTCGCGCGTCATCACTCGCGCCGAGGGCGTGTACCTCCACGATTCGGACGGCAATCAGATCCTCGACGGCATGTCCGGTCTCTGGTGCGTCAACGTCGGCTACGGCCGGGCCGAGCTCGCGGAAGTCGCGGCGCGGCAGATGCGCGAACTGCCGTACTACAACAGCTTCTTCAAGAGCGCCCATCCGCCCGCGATCGAGCTCGCGCGCCTGCTCGCGGAGCTCACGCCGCCGCAGTTCAGCCGCGTGTTCTTCACGAACTCCGGGTCGGAGGCGAACGACACGATCCTGCGTATGACGCGCCGCTACTGGGACCTGCTCGGCCAGCCGAAAAAGAGCGTGGTCATCAGCCGCATCAACGCCTATCACGGCAGCACGATGGCCGGTGCGAGCCTCGGCGGCATGGCCGCCATGCATGCGCAGGGCGGGCTGCCGATCCCGGACATCGTGCACATCGAGCAGCCCTACTGGTATGAGAACGGCGTGGACGTCACGCCTGCCGAGTACGGACTGCGCGCCGCGCGCCGCCTCGCCGGGAAGATCGAGGAAATCGGGCCGCAGCGCGTCGCCGCATTCATCGGCGAGCCGGTCCAGGGTGCGGGCGGCGTGATCATCCCGCCGGACACCTACTGGCCGGAGATCCAGCGCATCTGCCGGGAGTACGGGATCCTGCTGATTGCCGACGAGGTGATCTGCGGCTTCGGGCGCACCGGGCGCTGGTTCGGCTGCGAGCAGTTCGGCTTCGAGCCGGACTTCATGACGATTGCCAAGGGCATCACCTCGGGCTACCAGCCGCTCGGCGGCGCCATGGTCTCGGACAGCGTGGCCGAGGTCCTCATCGGCAAGGGCGGCGAGTTCCACCACGGCTATACCTGGTCCGGCCACCCGGTCGCCTGCGCGGTCGCGATCGAGAATCTGGCGATCATCCGGCGCGAGAGGCTCGTCGAGCGTGCGCGCGAGGACATCGGTCCCTACCTGCAGAAGCGCTGGCGGGAGCTCGCCGAACACCCGCTGGTCGGCGAAGTGCGCGGAGTCGGCATGATCGGCGCGCTCGAGCTCGTGGCCCACAAGGGCAGCCGGACCTTTTTCCGAAATCGTGGCGATACCGGCTTGATTTGCCGGGACCATTGCTTCGCAAACGGCCTGGTCATGCGGGCCGTGCGGGACACCATGATCATCGCGCCGCCCCTCGTCATGGAGCGGGCTCACGTGGACGAACTGGTCGAAAAGGCCCGCAAGTGCCTAGACCTGACCGCCCGGGACATCGGGTTCGGCTGAGCGCGCCGGGTGGCCGCGCGCCGCACGGCCGCTGTAGTATTGCAGCGACAAGCACCGGGCGCCGGCGCCCGGGTCACAACAGAGGGGTCCGGGCCGCGCCCGGCGATGGAGGCCATCATGCGCAGTGAAGTCCGTCTCGGGTTCGTCGTGCTCACGGTCGTCGCACTTGCCGCCTGCGGCAAGAAGGAAGGCGAGGAGACTGCAGCCGCGGCACCCGAGGACAAGGTCCTGTTTGTCTACAACTGGTCCGACTACATCGGCGAGACCACCATCGCGGACTTCGAGGCCAAGACCGGCATCAAGGTCACCTACGACGTGTTCGACTCGAACGAGGTGCTGGAAACCAAGCTGCTGGCCGGCCGCACCGGCTACGACGTGGTGGTGCCCTCGGCGTCCTTCCTCGAGCGGCAGATCAAGGCCGGCGTGTTCCTGAAGCTCGACAAGCCGAAGCTTCCCAACCTCGTCAACATGGATGCCGACATCGCGCAGCGCGTCGCCCTGCACGATCCGGGCAATGACCACTCGATCAACTGGCTGTGGGGCACGACCGGCATCGGTTACAACCCGGACATGGTGAAGAAGGCGCTCGGCACCGATACCCTCGACAGCTGGGCCGCGATCTTCGAGTCCGAGAATGCAAAGAAGCTCGCCAAGTGCGGCATTGCGATGCTGGACGCGCCCTCTGAAGTCATGGACTCCGTGCTGATCTACCTGGGCCGCGACCCGAACAGCGAGAAGGCCGAGGACCTGGCAGCGGCCGAGGCGCAGCTGATGAAGGTGCGGGACCACGTCAAGTACTTCCACTCTTCGCAGTACATCAACGACCTCGCCACCGGCGAGATCTGCGTGGCGCTCGGCTGGAGCGGCGACGTCCTGCAGGCCCGCTCGCGCGGCGCCGAAGCCGAGACCCCGGTCAATGTCGCCTATGCGGTGCCGAAGGAGGGCGCGATCATCTGGTTCGACATGCTCGCGGTCCCAGCGGACGCGCCGCACCCGAACAATGCGCACGCGTTCCTGAACTTCGTCATGGAGCCGGCGGTCATCGCGGGCGTCAGCGACTACGTCGAGTACGCCAACGGCAATTCGGCGTCGTTCCCGCTCATCAGCGAGTCGGTGCGGACCAACCCGTCGGTGTACCCGCCGGACGAGGTCAAGAAGAAGCTGCACCCGCACCTCGCGGAATCGCAGGATTTCAGCCGCGAGCTGAACCGCTCCTGGACCAAGGTCCGCACCGGGCAGTGAGCCCGGCCTGAGCGCGGCCCCGGCGGGCGACCGCCGGGGCCTTTTTGCAGGGGGTGCGACCATGGCCAATGCCCGGCCGGAACAGAAGAGCGAACCCTGGAAGGATCCGGGCGCGACGCCCTACGTCTGCATCGACAAGGTCACCAAGAAGTTCGGAGACTTCGTCGCCGTGGATGACGTCTCGCTCAACATCTACCGTGGCGAGATCTTCTGCCTGCTGGGAGGTTCGGGCTGCGGCAAGACCACGTTGCTGCGCATGATGGCCGGGTTCGAGGCGCCGACCTCCGGCGCGATCTCGATCGACGGCGTGGACATCACCGGCCTGCCGCCGTATGAACGGCCGGTCAACATGATGTTCCAGTCCTATGCGCTCTTTCCGCACATGACGGTCGAACAGAATGTCGCCTTCGGCCTGCGCCAGGACAAGGTTGCCAAGACTGAGATCCAGGACCGCATCGCGGAAATGCTGAAACTCGTGCACATGGCGGCTTTCGCGAAGCGGCAGCCGCACCAGCTCTCCGGCGGTCAGCGCCAGCGTGTCGCACTCGCGCGCGCCCTGGTCAAGCGGCCGAAGCTCCTGCTGCTCGATGAGCCGCTGGCGGCGCTCGACAAGAAGCTGCGCGAGCACACGCAGTTCGAACTGATCAACATCCAGGACACGCTCGGCGTCACCTTCGTGGTCGTCACGCACGACCAGGAGGAGGCGATGACGCTGGCGACGCGCATCGGCGTCATGAACCACGGCGAGATCGTCCAGGTTGGCACGCCGACCGAGATCTACGAGTACCCGGGTTCGCGCTTCGTCGCCGATTTCATCGGCTCGGTGAACCTGTTCGAAGGACGCCTGGTCGAGGACGAGCCCGACTACGTGCGCGTTCGCTCGGAGGAACTCGGCGGCACGTTCCATGTCGGCCATGGTGTCAGCGCCGCGCCCCAGGCGACGGTCTGGGTCGCGCTGCGGCCGGAAAAGATCCACATCTCTCGCGAACGGCCCGAGGGAGGACCCGACAACCAGGTCCAAGGCACAGTCGCGGAGATCGCCTATCGCGGCGATCAGTCGGTGTACATTGTGAAACTCGCATCCGGCCGGATGGTGCGCGTCACGCAGCCGAATGTCGTGCGCCAGGGCGGCACACGCATCAGCTGGGACGACAAGGTCTGGCTGAGCTGGGACTCGGCGAGCCCGGTGGTGGTCACGCAGTGAGCCGGTCAGGAATCGCGGCGGATCGCCGGCGCCCGATGAGACTCGCGGAACTGAAGGCGTGGATTCGCGCCTTCGGCCCGTATCGCTGGGCGAGCAGCCGCCTGCGCGTGCTGGGTGTGACCGGCCGGACGGCGGTCACGGGCGCGCCGTATCTCTGGCTGCTGCTCTTCTTCTTCGTGCCCTTCCTGATCGTGCTCAAGATCTCGCTGTCCGACATCCGGCTCGGCATGCCGCCCTACGAGCCGCTCGTCACCTGGGCCGCGGCCCAGATGGTGGAGCTCAAGATCAACTTCGCGAACTACGCATTCCTCTGGGAAGACGCGCTATACCGCAATGCGTATCTGAATTCGCTGCTGACTGCGGGCGTTTCGACGGTCCTGTGCCTCCTGATCGGCTACCCGATGGCTTATGGCATCGCGCGCTCGAAGCCAGCCTGGCGAAACCTGCTCTTGCTGCTCGTGATGCTGCCGTTCTGGACCTCGTTCCTGCTGCGGGTCTACGCCTGGATCGGCATCCTCAAGAACAACGGTCTCATCAATAACCTGCTGATGGCGATCGGGATCATTGACGAGCCGATCGTCATGCTGCAGACCGATTTCGCGGTCTATCTCGGCATCGTCTATTCCTACCTGCCGTTCATGGTGCTGCCGCTGTACACGGCCATCGAGAAACTCGACCTGACGCTGCTGGAGGCGGCGGCGGACCTCGGATGCAAGCCGACCAAGGCTTTCTTCAAGATCACTCTGCCCCTGACCCAGGGCGGGATCATTGCCGGCTGCATGCTGGTCTTCATCCCGGCGGTCGGCGAGTTCGTGATCCCGGCGCTGCTCGGCGGGCCGGGTTCTCTGATGATCGGGCGCGTATTGTGGGAGGAGTTCTTCAACAATCGCGACTGGCCGGTCGCGAGTGCGGTCGCGATCGCAATGCTGATCCTGCTGGTGATCCCGATCATGATCTACCAGCGTGCCCAGGGCCGCCAGGTCGGAGCGCACCGATGAACCAGCGCCGCTCCTTCTTCGTGCTGACCATGATGGCCTTCGGCTTCGCTTTCCTGTACGTGCCGATCCTGTCGCTGATCGTCTACTCCTTCAACGAGTCGCGCCTGGTCACGGTCTGGGCGGGATTCTCGACCAAGTGGTACGTGGAACTGTTCCAGAACCAGCAGGTGCTGGACGCCGCCAAGCTGTCGCTCAGGATCGCCACGATCAACGCGACCGGCGCGACCGTCCTCGGCACGCTCGCGGGCCTCGCACTTGCGCGCTTCGGCCGTTTCCGCGGCCGCGCGACGCTTTCCGGCATGGTGACCGCGCCGCTCGTGATGCCGGAGGTGATCACCGGGCTTTCGCTGCTGCTGCTGTTCGTTGCAATGGAGCAGGCCTTCGGCTGGCCGGCCGGGCGCGGCGTCACGACGATCACGATCGCGCACATCACTTTCTCGATGGCCTATGTCACCGTCGTCGTGCAGTCGCGGCTCGCGACGCTCGACGAGTCGCTGGAAGAAGCGGCGATGGACCTCGGCGCGCGGCCTGCCAAGGTGTTCTTCCTGATCACGCTGCCGATCATCATGCCGGCGATCCTCGCGGGCTGGCTGCTGGCGTTCACGCTGTCCTGGGACGACCTCGTGATCTCGAGCTTCGTCTCGGGCCCGGGGTCGAGCACGCTGCCGATCCTGATCTTCTCCAAGGTGCGCCTCGGCGTGAGCCCCGATATCAACGCGCTCGCGACCATCCTGGTCCTGATCGTCGCCACGGGCATCGTCGCCGCCGGGCTCTACATGCAACGCCAGCAGAGGCTGCGCGATCTCGACGTGCAACGAGCCATCGCCGCCAACGAGTGATGCCGGCCTCCAAGCTGCCGGGCGTCGGCACCACAATCTTCACCGTCATGTCGCGCCTCGCCGCCGAGGCGGGCGCGATCAACCTCGGTCAGGGATTCCCGGATTTCGATCCGCCCGCGCGGCTCTCCGCGCTGGTCGCGGAGCACCTCGCCGCCGGGCGCAACCAGTACGCGCCGATGGCGGGGCTGCCGGCGCTCGCCGCTGCGATCGCGGAATCCTGTGCGAGCCGGCACGGCTGGCAGGTCGACGCCACGTCCGAGGTCACGATCACTTCGGGCGCGACCGAGGCCCTGTTTGCCGCGATCCACGCGGTGGTGCGCGGCGGCGACGAAGTCGTGCTGCTCGACCCGTCCTACGATTCCTACGCGCCCGCAGTCGTGCTTGCGGGCGCGAAGCCGGTGCGCGTGCCGCTCGCGCCGCCCGCGTTCGGCATCGACTTCGAGCGGCTGGCGCGCGCGATCGGCCCGCGCACGCGGCTCCTCGTCGTCAACACGCCGCATAACCCGAGCGGTGCTGTGCTATCCGCCGCCGATTGGGAGCACATCGCGGAGCTGCTCGCGCCGCAGGACGCCTTCGTGCTTTCGGACGAGGTCTACGATTGCCTGGTCTTCGACGGCCGCCCGCACGCCGGCGTGCTGTCGCATGCGCGCCTGCGCCAGCGCGCCTTCGCGGTGTTCTCCTTCGGCAAGTCCTTCAACGCGACTGGCTGGAAGGTCGGCTACTGCATTGCCGCGCCGGAACTTTCGGCTGAGCTACGCAAGGTCCACCAGTTCCTGACCTTCGCGGTCTCGACGCCGATGCAGCACGCGATCGCCGACTTCATGCGCGAGGAGCCGCGCTTCGCCGCGGCCCAGGCGCCGTTCTACCAGGCGCGGCGCGACCGCTTTGCGGCGCTGCTCGCGGGCTCGCGGTTCCGGCTTGCGCCCGCCGAGGGCACCTATTTCCAGCTTGCGGACTACTCGGCCATTTCCGATCTGCCCGACGTCGAGTTCTGTGAAATGCTGGTGCGGCGCCACGGGGTCGCCGCCATCCCCTTGTCTCCATTCTGCGACGAGCCACTCGATGCCCGCCTGATCCGGTTCTGCTTTGCTAAGAGCGACGAGACCCTGGAGCGCGCCGCCGGAATCCTGCGCGCGATTTGAGGTCCAAAGCGCCGGACAGGGACGGATCCATGAAGTTGCGCGCAATCCCGATCGCCATCCTTGCCGCCGGCCTGTTCGGCTGCGGCGGGGGCGGGGGCGGGGGCGGCGGAAACCCGCCGCCACCGCCGCCGCCTCCACCTGCATCGGGACTCGACGTGAGGCCGAACAATCAGGCCTGCGTCGCGCCGGACCGCGCCACCGGCACCTCGACGGTTTCCGCGCCGCGCGTATTTCCGAACCTGGCGTTTTCCGCGCCGGTTGCGCTGCTGCAGGCGCCGGGCGACGCGACGCGCTGGTTCGTGGTGCAGCAAGGTGGCCGCATCCGGGTCTTCGACGCAACGAATCCTGCCGTGGCGACCGCCCCGGACTTCCTCAACATCACGACACGTGTCACGTTCTCGGGCGAAGCGGGACTCCTGGGCCTCGCATTTCACCCTGATTTCCCGGCCGACCCGCGCGCATTCGTGAACTACATCCGCACCAGCGGGGGCCAGCTGCAGTCCGTCACCTCGGAGTTCAGGAGCCCGGACAACGGGTTGACACTCGACCCGAACTCCGAGCGCATCCTGCTCACCGTTGACAAGTTCGCCACCAACCACAACGGCGGCAATCTGGCTTTCGGCCCGGACGATTTCCTCTATGTCGGCCTCGGCGACGGCGGCGGCGGCGGCGATCCGCAGAACAACGGCCAGAACCCGATGCGCCTGCTCGGCAAGATGCTTCGCATCGACATCGACTCGCAGCCGGGTGGCCAGCCCTACGGGGTCCCTGCGGACAATCCCTTCGCCGGCAACAACCGCTGCAACGCGAACGGCAGCGGCGCGCAAAACTGTCCCGAGATCTACGCGCTTGGCCTGCGCAATCCCTGGCGCTGGAGCTTCGACCGCCAGACCGACCAGCTGTGGCTCGCCGACGTCGGCCAGAACTCCTGGGAGGAGATCGACGTCATCGTGCGCGCCGGCAATTACGGCTGGCGTATCCGCGAGGGTGCGCACTGCTTCAATCCGTCGAGCGGCTGCCAGACCGCGGGTCTGATCGACCCGGTCGCGGAATACGGGCGCGCGCTCGGCGCCTCGATCACCGGGGGCTACGTCTATCGCGGCACGCAGACGACCGAGCTCTTCGGCCGCTACCTGTTCGCCGACTTCGTCAGCGGCATGATCGCCTCGCTCACGCCGGCGGGCGCCAGCTTCACGATCACGCAACACGTGCCGCCTGGCGGCACGCCCCCAGGCGGCGCGTCGGGCCCGCTTTCCATCTCCTCGTTCGGCGAGTCGGTCGCGGGCGAGTTGTTCGTGCTCGACTACGGCAGCGGCCAGATCCGCCAGCTCATGTTCACGGGCGCAGGCACTGGAGACAACGTGCCGCAGCAACTGTCGCAAACCGGATGCATCAACACCACGGCCGCAGGCGCGCCGCCGCTCCTGTCATTGATACCGTACCGTCCGAATGCGCAGTTCTGGTCGGACGGCGCCGCCAAGGAGCGCTGGATCGGCCTGCCGAACGGCGTGAACATCGCGGTGCCGGGCGACGGCGACTGGGACCTGCCGAACCGCACCGTGCTGGTCAAGCATTTCCGCCTCAACAACCAGCTCGTCGAGACGCGTCTCTTCATGCGCCACCCGGACGGCGTCTGGGCCGGTTACACCTTCGAGTGGAACCCGGCGCAGACCGACGCCCTGCGCGTCACGGGCGGCAAGACGGTCCGCATTGGCGGCCAGGACTACGTGTTCCCGAGCGAGGGCCAGTGCATCCAGTGCCACACGCAGGCGGCAGGATCGAGCCTCGGCCTCGAGACTGCGCAGCTGAACGGCAACCACCTCTACCCGCAGACCGGCCGGACGGCCAACCAGATTACGACACTGAACGCAATCAACGCGCTGTCGCCGCCGGTCGGCGCGAACCCGCCGGCCTATGCCGATCCCGCGGACACGACGCAGAGCCTCGGCAACCGCGCGCGTGCCTACCTCCACACCAATTGTGCGAACTGCCACCGTCCGGGCGGGGGCACGCCGGTGGCGATTGACCTGCGCCACGGCACGCCGCTCGCGCAGACCGGCACCTGCGATGTGGTGCCGACCGCGGGCGACCTCGGCATCGCGAATGCGCGCATCATCGCGCCGGGTGACGATACCCGCTCGGTGCTGCTCGCGCGCATGGCGCGCCGCGGTGACGCGTTCCAGATGCCGCCGGTCTCGAGCACCGTGCGCGATGCCGCTGGCGAGCAGCTGATCGGGGTGTGGATCGATTCGCTGACGTTCTGCCAGTAGCGCTCAGCCGCGCGCGAGCGGCAGGACCGTCGATTCCTTGATCACGGTGACGACGATCGAGGAGTTCACCGACTGCACATTCGGGATCTTCGACAGGTGGTCGAGGAAGAAGGCCTCGTATTCCTTCATGTCGTGCGTGACGATGCGCAGGCAGAAGTCCCACTCGCCGGTCAGCGTGCAGCAGTCGAGCACCTCGGGCCGGTCGCGGATCGCGCGCTCGAACTGTGCGAGTGCGTCGCGTCCCTGGCTTGAGAGCCGCACGTGCACGTAGACCATGACGCCAAGTCCGAGCGCTTCGCGGTCAAGGAGGGCGACGCGCTTCTTGATCACGCCCGCCTCCTCAAGCTGCTGGATGCGCCGCCAGCAGGTGGTCGTCGAGAGACCGACTTTGGCCGCGACGTCCGCCGCGGAGGCCGCGCCATTCGCCTGCAGTTCCGCCAGGATCCGGCGGTCGATCTGGTCGATCTGGGTCTGCAATACTTGTTTCATTTGTGTCGTAAATATTAAACGTTTATTTCGCTTTTTTGCAAGACAGCATAAGAAATCGCTGCAAAACACGAGTTTCTGCGTAGGATACGCGCCGGAATCCCACCCCCTGCCCGCGCGCGAGGCCCCGATGGTCTCCCAGAGCCGCCTGCATGTGCCCAGGACCCCCGCGCGGCCGGGAGATAAGCCCGATTTCAGCTACCTGAAACTCGCGCCCGCCGGCAAGACGGCGCGGCCGGACAGCCGCGCGGCCGCGAGCGCGATCCGCTACTTGTCGGAGGAACTCGTGCGCGTGCTCGACGACACGCACCAGGCCATCGGTCCCTGGGATCCTCACCTCGACGCCAAGGAACTGCAGGTCGGCTTGCGCCACATGCTGCTGACGCGCGTGTTCGACGACCGTATGCAGCGCATCCAGCGCTCGGGGAAGATCTCCTTCTACATGCGCTCGATGGGCGAGGAGGCGATTTCAGTCGCGATGGCGATGGCGCTTCGCCCGACCGACATGTTGTTCCCGTCCTACCGCAACCAGGCGCTCTACGTGGTGCGCGGCCGGCCGCTCGTGGACCTCATGTGCCAACTGCTGTCCAACACGCGCGACATGTGCAAGGGGCGGCAGCTGCCCGTCATGTACCACTGGCGCGATGGGCGCATCTTCTCCATTTCAGGCAATCTCGCGACGCAGTTCCCGCAGGCGGTCGGCTGGGCGATGGCGGCCGCGATCAAGGACCAGGATGACGTGGCGGTCTCCTGGCTCGGCGACGGCTCGAGCGCGGAGGCGGATTTCCATCATGCGCTCCTGTTCGCCTCCGTCTATCGCGCACCCGCGATCCTCTGCGTCGTCAACAACCAGTGGGCGATCTCGACTTTCCAGGGCTTCGCCGGCGGCGAGTACCAGACTTTCGCGGCGCGCGGGCCGGGTTTCGGCATCCCGGGCGTGCGCGTGGACGGCAACGATTTCCTCGCGGTGCACGCGGTCACGCAATGGGCCGCCGAGCGCGCGCGCACCGGGCACGGCCCGACGCTGATCGAATACGTGACCTACCGCGCGGCCGCGCATTCGACCAGCGA
>JBQTKI010000145.1:0-1557 GCA_052386275.1 Gammaproteobacteria bacterium | reverse complement strand
AGCCGCGCGCTCGGCATCGAGGCCGCGGGCATTCGCAATGTCCGCTGTCCGGTCACGATCCAGGCCGGCCGGTCGCCGATCGCGACGGTGGCGACATTCACGCTGAGCGTGGGTCTCGCCGCCGTCGCGCGAGGCACGCACATGTCGCGCTTCATTGAGCTGCTCGAGTCGCAGGCGGGTCCGGTCGACCAGCGCGGTTTCAGGGCACTGCTGTTCGCCATGCTGGGGCGGCTGGGCGCGGAGAGCGGCGAGATCGAGATGCGATTCCCCTACTTCGTCACCAAGACGGCACCGGTTTCCCAGGTGCCGAGTCGCATGGACTACGAGGTCTGCTGGCGCGGGCGAGTCTCCCGCCAGTCGGAGTACTCGTTCTCGATGCAGGTCCAGGTGCCGGCGACGAGTCTGTGCCCCTGCTCCAAGGAGATCTCGGCCTACGGCGCCCACAACCAGCGTTCCATCATTCGCATCGAGGTCGAGCTCGCCGGCGACATGGCCATCGAGGCATTGATCGGCATCGCCGAACGCAGCGCGTCCTGCGAGGTGTATGGCCTCCTCAAGCGCGCCGACGAGAAGTACGTGACCGAGCGCGCGTATGAGAATCCCAAGTTCGCCGAGGACCTGGTGCGGGACGTCGCGCTCGAGTTGAAACGGGAGCCGCAGGTGCGCGCCTACGTGGTCGAGGCGGAGAACTTCGAATCGATCCACAACCATTCCGCCTTCGCCCGCCTGTCGCGGTCGCCCAGGGTAGAGTCGTGACCACGCAGAAGGCCGTGCTCCGGGGACGCGAGTCGATCGCCGAGGGCACGATGGCATTTCATTTCGAGAAGCCGGCCGGATTCAGCTTCAAGCCCGGCCAGGCGATCGATCTCATCCTCGCCGATCCGCCATCCGCAGACCCGGCGAGCGCCCGACACGCGTTCTCGGTCGTCAGCGCCCCATCCGAGAACGTCGTCACGATCGCGACGCGCATGCGCGGCAGCGGGTTCAAGAATGCGCTGGCTGCGCTGCCCGTCGGTTCACCCGTGGAACTGGACGGGCCTTTCGGTTCCCTGACGCTGCATTCCAACCGTGCCCGGCCTGCGGTGTTCATCGCGGGGGGCATCGGCATCACGCCGTTCATGAGCATCCTGCGCCAGGCGGCGCACGATCAGCTGTCGCAGCGGTTCGTCCTGGTGTACTCGAACCACCGGCCGGAGGCCGCCGCATTCCTGGAGGAGTTGCAGAGGATAGAACGCGAGTGGCGGAACTTCCGCTTTGTGCCGGTCATGACGCAGCTGAACGGTCGAATCGAACGCGAAATGATCACGCGCGTGAAGGACGAGGCGTCGACAGCCATGTATTACGTCACCGGGTCTCCGGCGATGGTTGCGGGGATTCGGCAATTGCTGGCGAATGCTGCGATCGACGACGACGACGTGCGTAGCGAAGAATTCTACGGCTACTGAACTCGAACGAAGCAATTCCACAGGAGTCAGCGCGAATGCAATACCCAAAAGTTTCTGTCTGGAGAATGCTTGCCGGTCCCCTGGTGGGGCAGCGAGCCCTCGTTCTTCCTGC
>JBQTKI010000144.1:0-9915 GCA_052386275.1 Gammaproteobacteria bacterium | reverse complement strand
CGTCTCCCGGCGGCGCCGCTGAGAATGGCGTACGATATCCGCCACGCCCGTCTGGAATCGGGCATTCAACAACCATCGCTCAGGGGGAAATCATGAAGACCATCGTCACCGGCCTGGTGGCCGCGGGCCTTGTCTGCGCGTCGGCGGTCGCCGCCGCACAGGAACACTGGACCGAGGGCCCGGTGTGGGAGTGCGGCGCCTATCGGACCAATCCGGGGCAGTTCGACAACTATCTGAAGTGGATTCGCACGCACGTCGAACCGATCGAAGCCGAACAGCAGAAACAGGGACTGATCCTGGATCGCAAGACCTTCGTCAAGGCGCCACGCGACGAGAACGACTACGACATCCTGTTTTGCACGCTGTACTCGAGCTACGGCAAGGCGCTCGATTACAGCAAGGGCGACGAAGACAAAGCTGACGCAATCTCCGCCGCGCACTGGGCCACGGCTAATGAGGACAAGCAGCGGGAGATGACGGCGCCACGTCTGGAGATGCGCAGGTTTCTCGGCGTGACTTACGTCCGCGAGGTGGACCTGCGGCCGATGCCCTGACAAGAAGTTCCGTCCACGGAACCGGAAGCCGGCCACGGGGCCGGCTTCTTTTTGCGGCGCCAAAAGGGTGTCTGACACCTCTTCGCGGTTCGTGACGCACTAGGGTGCAAGCCCTAATCCCGCATCCCATGCTGGAACAGGTATAAGGTGCGGAGGCCATGATCTTGTCGGTCCTCTGGGTCGTCCTGCTCGCGAGCCTGGTGCTCTGGCTCGCCTACCAGCGCGCGAGCCTCGCCAAGGCGACGCTGGTGCTCGGCGTGCTGCTCGTCTACTACAGCTACTTCGGCGCCGGCGCGTTGTGGTGGAAGGCGGCGCTGTGGGCGCTCTTCATCCCGCACCTGTTGCTCAACCTCCGCCCGCTGCGGCGCTACCTGATCTCCAACCGCTTCCTGAAGATCTACAAGCGCATGCTGCCGCCGATGTCGCGCACCGAGCGCGAGGCGCTCGAGGCCGGCACCGTGTGGTGGGACGGGGAGCTCTTCACCGGCGGCCCCGACTGGAACAAGCTGCTGTCGGCGAAGGCGCCGAAGCTCACGGCCGAAGAGCAGGCCTTCATCGACGGGCCCTGCGAAGAACTGTGCCGGATGATCGACGACTGGGACATCACCCACCGGCGCGCCGACCTGCCGCCCGAAGTCTTCGACTTCATCAAGAAGAAGGGCTTCTGGGCGATGATCATCCCCAAGAAGTACGGCGGCCTCGAGTTCTCGGCCTACGCGCATTCCTGCGTGGTGGTGAAGATCGCGAGCCGCTCAAGCACGGTCGCCTCGACCGTCGTGGTGCCGAATTCGCTCGGCCCGGCCGAGCTCCTGATGCACTACGGCACCGAGGAACAGAAGAGCCACCTGCTGCCCCGGCTCGCGCGCGGCGAGGAGATTCCCTGTTTCGGCCTGACCGGCCCGCGCGTCGGCTCGGACGCGAGTTCGCTGCCGGACACCGGCGTCGTCTGCAAGGGAATGTACCAGGGCCGCGAGGTCACCGGCATCCGGCTCAACTTCTCGAAGCGCTACATCACGCTGGCGCCGATCGCGACGCTGATCGGCCTCGCATTCCGCCTCTACGATCCCGACAGACTGATGGGCGGCGTTGAGACCGATCATGGAATCACGGTCGCGCTGGTGCCGCGCAATACGCCCGGCATCACGGTCGGCCGGCGCCACTTCCCGCTGAACGGCCCGTTCCAGAACGGCCCGGTCCACGGCAAGGATGTGTTCGTGCCGCTCGACACCATCGTCGGCGGGCCGAAGATGGCCGGCCAGGGCTGGCGCATGCTGGTCGAGCAGCTGTCGGTCGGACGCTGCATCTCGCTGCCCTCGATCGCGACCGGCGGCAGCAAGGGCGCCGTGTACTCGACCGGCGCCTATTCGCGCATCCGCCGCCAGTTCAACATGCCGATCGGCCGCTTCGAGGGCGTCGAGGCCGTCATCGCGCGCATGGCCGCGCGCACTTACATCATGGACGCCGCGCGCTCGGTGACGACCGGCGCGATCGACGGCGGCGAGAAGCCCTCGGTGCCGGCGGGCATCCTCAAGTACCACACGACCGAGCTCGCGCGCATGGTCGCAAACGACGCGATGGACGTGCAGGGCGGCAAGGGCATCATGCTCGGCCCGAGGAACTACCTCGGCCGCGGCTACCAGATGGTGCCGGTCAGCATCACGGTCGAGGGCGCCAACATCCTGACGCGCAGCCTCATCATCTTCGGGCAGGGCGCGGTGCGCTGCCACCCGTGGGTGCTCAAGGAGATGGCGGCCGCCCAGAACGCCGATCGCGAACGCGGCATGCGCGAGTTCGACTCGGCGCTCTTCCACCACATCGGCTTCACGATCTCGAACGCGGTTCGCTCGCTCATGGGCGCGATCACGCTCTCGCGCATCGTCACGGCACCAATGGGCGGCCCGACCAAGCGCTACTACGAGCACATCAACCGCTTCAGCGCCTCGTTCGCCTTCGCCGCTGACGTGGCGATGCTCTCGCTCGGCGGCTATCTGAAGAAGAAGGAGAACCTCTCCGCGCGGCTCGGCGACGTGCTGTCGTGCATGTACCTAGCCTCGATGGTGCTCAAGCACCATGAGAACCAGGGCCGGCCGGAGGCGGACCTGCCGCTCGTCGAATACGCCTGCCGCTCGCTGCTGTACCAAGCGCAGGAGCAGCTGCACAGCTTCCTGCGCAACTTCCCGGTGCGCTGGCTGGCGGCGTTCATGCGCGTCTTCATCTTCCCGCGCGGGCTCACCTACTTCGCACCCTCCGACCGGCTCAATCCGCGGATCGCCGAGCTCGTGATGAACCCGGGCGAGGCGCGCGAGCGGCTCTGCCACTACGTCTACCGCACGATCGAGCCGAAGAACCATCTCGGCCTGGTCGAGCAGGCGATGCGTCTCGCGATCGCGGCGGAGCCGATCGAGAAGCGCATCCGCGTCGAGGGCCTCAAGACCGGGCGCGTGAAGGCGCTCGACCTGCCCGGCCAGATCCGCGAGGCGCTGGCCGCCGGCATCATCAACGAGGCCGAGGCCGCGCAACTGCGCGACTATGACCGCCGGGTGATGGAGATCATCAACGTGGACGACTTCGACCCGCGCGAGCTGGTCGCGGGCTCCACCTACGAGATCCAGCTGGACGGCGGGTCGATGCAGGTCGCCTGAGCGCTACCCAACGCCGGGGTAGAGCCCCAGGTACATCACCGTGAAATCGATCGAGTTGCCGATGCCGTGCGCGAGAATCGGCGCGACGAGGTTGCGTCCGGTCGCGACGTAGAGCACGCCGAGCAGCACGCCCGCGACTATCGCCTGGATCACGCCGGACGGCCCCTGATAGAGGTGCGCGAGGCCGAAGGCCAGGTTTACGACGATGAGCGCGATCACCCAGGCCCGAGCGCCCGTGCCGCAGAACTGCGCGACGCGGGGGAGTGCGTAGCCGCGCCAGATCATCTCTTCGCCGAACGCGGCCAGCACCCAGTTGAGCGCCAGGTAGATCAGCAGGAGTTCTACGCTGCCGACCAGGTCGTTGAACGTGGAAAGATCCGGCCAGTAACGCAATATCCGGTGCAGCAGCCGCATCGTCACGAAGAACTCGAGCAGCCACATGGCGATGCCGGCGGCGATGCCGATCGCCGCGAGCTTCATCCAGTGCGCCGGCAGCGACAGCCCGGCGGCACGCCAGGTCACGCCACGCAGCCACATCGAACCCTAGGCGATGAGGAGCAGGAACGGCGTCTTGCTGAGCGGGATCCAGCCCCGTTCGTCCGCCCAGAACAGCGCCACGACGAGCGCGAGCTCGAGCGGCAGCAAGCCGGGGCGCAGGCGCGTGGCGGTACCATTCATGGGCGTATCCGACCGGCGATCCTAGGCCGCCGTCGCGCAGACAGCCTGCAAAAATCGCCCGCTGGACGCAGGAATCCTGCACCGCTATCCTCGCGGTGGTGGACGATCGCGATCGCCGGATCCTGGAGGAACTCAAGGCCGACGCCTGGCTTTCGTACGCGAAGCTCGCCGGCCGCGTGCACCTGTCCGCGAGCGCGGTGCAGCGGCGCGTCGAGAGACTGATCGCCGGCGGAATCCTGCAGGGCGCGCACGCACGGGTGGCCGACGACCGCCACAACCTGATCTACGTGCTGGTCGAGCTGCGCGACGACACGCGCGGGACGGTGCGCGGATTCACCGAGAACATGCGCGCATCGGGCCTGGTGGAGTCCGCGCACTACGTCACGGGCGAGTCCGATGTCGTGCTGACCCTGCTCGTCTCCGACGTCCCGCAGTATGCACAGTTCGTGGAGGAGCGCCTCAATTCCGACGCGCGCGTGCGCCGCTTTCGCACGCTGACCAGCCTGCGCCAGCTGATCTGACCCTGCGGCAGGTCACAGACCCGAGCCCGTCAGCACTCTCCCGCCCGCGCTGCCAATGCAAGCTGCGACGCAGTTTGCAGAATACGGCCGCCCGATGGATTGAACTGGCGTCGCCGGCACCCGCGGCCGGCATGCCGGAGGGCACCCATGCAGGGCGAGCGCCGCGACGCGAAACTGCTGACCGTCTCCGACGTGCGCGAGTTCTTCCGCGAGGCGCTGCACCTCGCGCTCGGGCACCAGCACCTGACGGTGCGCGACCACACCCAGCACTACGTCGTCAGCCTGCTCGCGATGTTCGCGCGCACCGACGCACTGTTCGAGCCCGACGCCGAAGGCCGCGCGCGCGTCAGGCCACTGGCGCTCCTGCTCGCCGACGCGCTCGAAGCGCCCGACGACCGCCACCGCTACCGCATCCTGCAGCGCCTAGGCGACGTCGCACTCTTCGTCGCGGGCTTCCTCGCCGGCGGTTTCGCCCGCCGCACCGTGGATCTCGATTACCACATCGCCATGGGCGGCCGTGCCTACGGCACGCTCGCGCAGGCGCCCCACCACGGGCCGCAGCGCGCGCTCGCCGAGGTGTTCGCGGAGCTCGAGGACAAGTTCCAGCCGCTCGTGGACGTGCTGCACGAGATCGGTGACGGTGCGAACGCGGATTCGCCGCACGACCTGCTGCGCCTGTATGAAATCTGGCATCGCACCGGCAGCGGGCGCGCACAACGCCTGTTGATGCGCCACGGCGTCCAGCCGGTCGTCGCCGGCGGCAGGACGCACTGAGATGACCGCGGCCGTCGGCAGGCTGGAGTCGCTCCTGACTTCCCTCTACGACCTTCACGTGGACTGCCGTGTCGAGGACTTCCTCGTCACCGACCGCCAGGCGCTGCCCGGCGAATGCCGCGACGCGCCGGGCGACGAGCAGCTTTTCGTGACCGAGGTGGACGACGAGCTCTGCATGTCGCTCTATCTCGATCGCGCGCTGCTCGAGCGGCTCGAGCGCCGGGACCCTCACGACGCGCTGGACGAAGCCAACGTCGCGGATTGCTGGACCGCGCTCGAGGGCGTCAGTCACTTCCTCTGCGTCGCGCACAATGCCGGCCACGACCGCCCGGTGTCGTGCCTCACGCTCGAATTGCAGGCCGAGATCGACAAGTACGTCGCGAGCTTCCTGCTGCTGCGCCGCGCCGATCCGCGCCGCTTCCCCGCTGAATTGCACGCACTCCTGTTCCGGCGCACGCGCATCGATCCCGCGCTCGCGGCCGGCCGCGAATCCCTCTACCGCCGCGCCAGCCGCTACGCCGCGCGCTTCTGCGCCCGGCTCGAGCCGCGGCTGCGGGCGTTGTGCGCCCGCGAGGACGGCTCCTGGCTCGCGGACCTCCGGCGTTTCTACCGCCTGCCGGACGCGGGCAAGCTCCGCCACATCGAGCGCCTCGCAGCCGCCTGAGCTAAGATCGCCCTGGGTCCAGCGGGCCACCAGGGCGTGCCGTCCAAGTTCATATACGAAGTCGAGTGCGAACTCGACCCGGACATCGTCGCGGACTACGACGCGTGGCTGCCCGGACACGTGCAGGACGTGCTGGCCTGCGCCGGGTTCCTCGGCGCGGCCATCGAGGCACCGGAGCTGCCCCCGGGCGTCCGCCAGCGGCGCGTAATCCGCTACGAGCTCGAAAGCCCCGCCGCGCTCGACCAATATCTCGAGAATGAGGCCACGCGCCTGCGCACCGAGACCGCGCAGCGCTTCGGGGGCCGCCTGCACTGCGAGCGGCGTGCGCTCAAGCCCCGGCACGACCTCGTTCCCGCCTCGCGCGCGCCCGTCGCCTGCCTCGACTGCGGGGCGCAGGTGACGGGCGCGCACTGCGCGCGCTGTGGCCAGGCGGCCGCGACACATGTGCTGTCCATGAGGGAAGTCATGGGCGACATCACGCATTCGCTGCTGCACCTCGACAGCCGCGTGTGGCGCACGCTGCGCATGCTCGTGCGGCAACCCGGCGAGCTGACACGGGACTTCATCGCAGGCAAGCACCAGCGCTACCTGCCGCCGTTCCGGCTCTACCTTGCGATCAGCATCCTGTTCTTCGCGGTGAATGCGCTCCTGCCCGGCACCGGTATGATCAAGACCACCACGCCGGGCGACCCCGCGGCCGCGCCCGTGACCATCGGCGTTCCCGCGGAACTCGAGAAGGAGCTCGCAGCGGAGGGCATCTCCGGGGACGACGTGGGCACCTGCAAGATCGACATCTCGGACAGCCCGGCGCTCGCCGGTTTCCAGGAATCCCTGTCCCGGGCCTGCATGCAGATGCGCGCGGACGGCGGCAAGCGCTTCGCGGAACAGTTCGCGGCGACGGCGCCCAAGCTCATGTTCCTGTTCCTGCCGCTGATGGCCGCCGTCTGCCTGCTGTTCTACTGGCGCCCGCGCCGGCTCTATGCCGAGCACCTGGTGCTGTTCCTGCACAATCACTCGTTCACGTTCCTGCTGCTCGGCACGACCGACATCGTGGATGCCATCGCCGGCCTCGACGTGCCCCTCATCCGCGCCGTGGGAATCCTGAACGTGGCGCTGTACGCCTGGCTGCCCTGGTACCTGTTCCGCTCCATGCGCGTGGTTTACGCCGAGGGGCGGCTCTCGACTTCGCTCAAGTTCACGGTCATCTCCGTCATCTACCTCGTGCTGCTCGGACTCACGATGCTGGCCGGGCTGATCTACGCGATGTATCAGCTGTCGTGACCCATCCCGACCGCGCCATTCTGCACGTGGACATGGACGCTTTCTACGCGTCCGTCGAGCAGCACGACCACCCGGAACTTGCGGGCCGGCCGGTCGTCGTCGGCGGCGCCGGCGGGCGCGGCGTGGTCGCGGCCGCGAGCTACGAGGCGCGCCGCTTCGGCGTGCATTCGGCGATGCCGATGCGCGAGGCGCTCAAGCGCTGCCCGCAGGCGGTGGTCATGCGCCCGCGCATGAAGCGCTACAGCGAGGTTTCGCGCCAGGTATTCGAGGTGTTCCGCGAGTTCACCGACCTGGTCGAGGGGCTGTCGCTCGACGAAGCTTTCCTGGATGTGACTGGGAGCCGCGCGCTGTTCGGGGACTCGGACCAGATCGCGCGCGAGATCAAGGTGCGGATCCGCGCGCGTACCGGGCTCACCGCCTCGGTGGGCATCGCGCACAACAAGCTCTTGGCGAAGCTCGCCTCGGAGATGCAGAAGCCCGATGGGCTCACCATGATCCGCGCGGAGGATGTCACGGCGACGCTCGACCCGCTGCCGGTGCGGCGGCTGTTCGGCATCGGGCCGAAAACCGCGGCGCGCCTCGAGGAACAGGGCATCTTCACGCTCGGGCAGCTGCGCCGCGCGCCGGATGCGGAGCTGTGGCCCCTGCTGCGGCGCGAAACGCACAAGTTCCGCGAGCGCGCGGCCGGCATCGACGACCGCCCGGTGGTCGCCGACGCGCCCGAGAAGCAGATCAGTTCCGAGGAGACCTTCGACGCCGACATCCGCGACCACCAGCAGCTCCAGGAGCGGCTGGCGCAGCTCGCGGATCGCACGACCGCGCGACTGCGCGCGCGCCAGTTCAAGGCCGGGATGGTGAGCGTCAAGATTCGCCGGCGGGACTTCGAGACGTACACGCGGCAGAAGAGCTTCAACCCGCCAACCCAGGAGACGCGCCTGATCGCGCAGGTCGCGTCGGACCTGCTCGCGCGCTGGCTGGAGGAGCAGCCGCGCGCGGCAGTGCGCCTGCTCGGCGTGGGCGTCAGCGGCCTGGAGCCGGAACAGCAGCTCGACCTGTTCGCGAGCCCGGAGATCGCGGGTGCGCGCCGGCTCGACGATGCACTCGACCGCATCCACGGCCGTTTCGGCGACGAGGCCATCCGGCGCGGCAGCGACCGCTGAAATGGCGCTATCATCGTAATCGCCCATGTACGCCAGTTTTTTTGGCCTCAACGAAAAGCCGTTCGCGATCACGCCCGACCCGCGCTACCTCTACCTCAGCGAGCGCCACGCGGAGGCGCTGGCGCACCTCGCCTATGGCGTCAGCGAGGCGGGCGGCTTCATCCAGCTGACCGGCGAGGTCGGCACCGGCAAGACCATGGTGCTCAGGAGCCTGCTGCAGCAGCTGCCGCCGCATTGCGACGTCGCGCTGATCCTGAACCCGCGCGTCACGCCGGCGGAGTTCCTGCAGTGCATCTGCGACGAGCTCCATGTGCACGTTCCGGCGAACGCCGCAGGCAGCGTCAAGGCGCTCGTCGACCTGCTGACGCACACCCTGCTTGACGCGCACGGACGCGGGCGGCGCATCGTGCTGATGGTGGACGAAGCGCAGAACCTGTCCGCGGACGTGCTCGAGCAGGTACGCCTCCTGACGAACCTCGAGACCGCGACGCAGAAGCTGCTGCAGATCATCCTGATCGGCCAGCCCGAGCTTCGCGCCGTGCTGTCGCAGCCGGAACTGCGCCAGCTCGCGCAGCGCGTGACCGGCCGCTATCACCTCGAGGCCTTGCGGCGCGAGGAAACGCTCGCCTACATCCGCCACCGGCTGCGCGTCGCCGGCGCGACGCAGGAACTGTTCACGAAAGGCGCGCTCGCCGAGCTGCATCGCATCTCGGGCGGCGTGCCGCGCATCATCAATGTCATCTCGGACCGCGCGCTGCTCGGCGCCTACACGCGCGAGGAACATCGCGTGACCGCGCCCCTCGTGCGCCGCGCCGCGTCCGAGGTGTACGGGCGGCCGGTGCTGGCGCGCTGGTTGCGCGGGCTCGCGATCGCGGGCGCCGCGGCGGGCGTGGCCGCGCTCGGCTTCCTGGTCTGGCGCTCGCTGCCCGAAGGGGCCGCGCCCCCGGCTGCCGCGCCGGCAGTCGAGCAGGCGCAGGCCGCGGCCGCGATGCCGCGGCCAGCAGAGCCGCCGCCGTCGCTCGCGGATGAACTCGGGAGGAACGCGGTCAGCACGACGATGGACGCGGCGTTCACGCGCCTGTTCGCGCTCTGGAGTGCCGGCTACGAGCCGGGCGAGAATGGCTGCGCGCAGGCAGGTGCGCAGGGCCTCGCCTGCGTCTGGCAGCGCGGCTCGCTCGCGCAGCTCAAGCTCATCAATCGCCCGGCGATCCTCTCGCTGGTGGACAATCGCGGCGAGTCGCACCAGGTCGTGCTCACCGGGTTGGAAGGCGATCATGCGCGGCTCCTGGTCGGCGAGCGTGAGGCGCGCGTGCCGATCGCCGAGCTTGCGGACTACTGGTTCGGCGAGTTCCTCTTGCTGTGGCGCCCGCAGGCGAACGGGTTGCGCCCGCTGCGGGCCGGCATGCGCGGACCCGACGTGCGCTGGCTGCGCCAGGGCCTCGCGCAACTGAACGGCAGGCCCGCGCCCGAGGCGCCCGACGCCGACCTGTTCGATGCCGACCTCGAGCGCCTGGTCGAGGACTTCCAGCGCAGCCGCCGGCTTTCCGTAGACGGTATCGCGGGCGTGCAGACCCAGCTCGTGCTCGACGCCGCGTTGGGCACCCCCGGCACGCCGACGCTCGCGGCCGCGCCCGCGGAGGC
>JBQTKI010000143.1:0-2902 GCA_052386275.1 Gammaproteobacteria bacterium | reverse complement strand
GGCGCGGCGCCTGCCGCGGCGCCGGGCGCCGCTGCTGGCGCGATACCCGCCGCTGCGGGCGCGCCTGCCAGGGCCGCGCCCGCCAGGGACGCCGGCAAGGAAGCCAAGAAGGGCGACGCCAAGAAGTAAGGCGGCACAGGCCGCCTCGGCGCGGGGCCGCCCGGCGGGCGGCCCCGGCCATTTGGCGAGAATTCAACGATGCCCGGTCTTCCGCTGCAACTCGTCGTCGGCCTCGGCAATCCGGGGCCGGAGCACGTGGACACGCGCCATAACGCCGGTTTCTGGTTCGTCGACGAAATGGCGGCGCGCCACGAGGCGCGCCTGAAGCCCGAGCGCCGTTACGGCGGCGATGCCGGCCGCGCCACGATTGCGGGCGTCCCATTGTGGCTGCTGAAGCCGATGGGCTACATGAACCGGAGCGGCCAGACGGTGCGGGCGTTCTGCGACTACTTCGGACTGCCGACCGCGGAGGTGCTGGTGGTGCACGACGAGCTCGACCTGCCGGCGGGCGTCGCGCGGCTCAAGCGGGGCGGCGGCGCCGGCGGCCATAACGGGCTCAAGGACGTGATCGCGCACCTCGGCGAGGATTTCTGGAGGCTGCGCATCGGCATCGGCCACCCGGGCCACCGTGACGAGGTGATCGACTGGGTGCTCGAACGCCCCACCGCGGTCGAGGAGCGCCTGATGCGCGAGGCGATCGAGCTCTCGGTGGCCGAGTTCCCGCGGCTCCTGACCGAGGGCGCCGAGAAGATGATGAACCGGCTGCACACGAAACCGGCGGAGCCCGACGCCCCGGCCTGAGCCCGGGAGCGCAGCTGCGATGGGGATCCGCTGCGGCATCGTCGGCCTGCCGAACGTCGGCAAGTCCACGCTGTTCAACGCGCTGACGCGCGCCGGCATCGCGGCCGAGAACTACCCGTTCTGCACCATCGACCCGAACGTCGGCATCGTGCCGGTGCCCGACCCGCGCCTCGATGCGCTCGCCGCGATCGCGAAGCCCGAAAAGATCGTGCCGACCACGGTCGAGTTCGTGGACATCGCGGGCCTGGTCGCCGGCGCCTCGCAGGGCGAGGGGCTCGGCAACCACTTCCTGTCGCACATCCGCGAGATGGACGCGATCGCGCACGTGGTGCGTTGCTTCGAGGATCCCGACGTGGTGCACGTCTCCGGGCGCGTGAACCCGGCCTCGGACGTCGCGATCATCAACACCGAGCTCGCGCTCGCCGACCTCGAGACCGCGGACCGCGCGCTCACGCGCGCCGCGAAAATGGCCAAGGCCATGGAAAAGGATGCGATGCGCTGGCACGAGTCGCTCTCCCGCATCCGGGCCGCACTCGACGCCGGCACGCCGGTTCGCGCACTCGCCCTCGACAGCTTCGAGCGCGAGCGGCTCAGGGAACTGTCGCTGCTGACCGCGAAGCCGGTCCTGTACGTCGCGAACGTCGCGGAAGGCGGCTTCCAGGGTAATCCGCACCTCGACGCGTTGCGCGCGCTCGCGGCCGCCGAGAAATCGGAAGTGGTGCCGGTCTGCGCCGCGGTCGAGGCCGAGATCGCCGAACTCGACGACGCCGACCGGGCGGCGTTTCTCGCCGACCTCGGGCTCGAGGAGCCCGGCCTCGACCGCATCATCCGCGCCGGCTACCGCCTGCTGGGCCTGCTGACCTTCTTCACGGCGGGGCCCAAGGAAGTGCGGGCCTGGACCGTGCGCGCGGGCGCGACGGCGCCTCAGGCCGCGAGCGTGATCCACACCGATTTCGAGCGCGGCTTCATCCGCGCCGAGACCATCGCCTACGACGACTACATCGCCTGCAACGGAGAGTTCGGGGCGCGCGAGGCGGGCAAGCTCCGGCTCGAAGGCAAGGACTACGTCGTCCGCGAGGGCGATGTGATGTACTTCCGCTTCAACGTCTGAGCGTCTCGGCGGACCGGAAAAAGACGCCAGCCGTTCCAGGCTGGCGTCTTTGCGGACTTGGAGCGGCTCGTCAGTTCGTATGAGCCTGATGGTTGCCGCAGTCAACTTCGCCGGACACTGCAATCAGGGCGTTGTCGTTCTCATCGCGCACTTCGATGATCGCCGTATCCCGCACACAGCCACCGCGCTCGCCGCCGTCGGTGAAGGTCCACACCGCCGTGCAGTAGCGGGACTCGCCCGCGACATTGCGGCAGATACCCGTACCCTGGCCTACGAAAGTGTCGAATTCCGCGTCCGGCGGATTCGGATCGATGGCCGGGTCGTCGATGCAGATTGCGCCGGTAAGGTCGCGCAAGTGGAATGTCCATCCGGTCCCGTGGTCGTTGACCTGGAGGTTGTCGCTCCGGCGCGGCGTCCAATGCAGCACGAAGCCGTGTGTGATCCGTTGTTCGCCGCCGTATTCGGTCGCAAAGATGCTGCCGCCGCCGGTCATCCAACAATTACTGCGCGCCGCCGATGCCGTCATCGCCACGAGCGACAGCGACGTCGCCGCCGTCAGCGCGAGCACCCTCACCGCCTTCAAGGCATGCCTGGTGTTCATGAGTGAATTGCCTCCCCTGCGCGAGCCTGTCGTTGTTACGAGCGGCGACCTTGCCGGGTCGCCCTACTTGGTGGATCGGTCCTGCTCCCGCCTCAAGGCGCGCGCAATACCGAATCGCGGCGCGAAGCCGATTTCGCGCGCGCCATTTAACAGTAACGGTCCTCTGTCCCGTGCCGAGACGCCTCGAGCCGCGCGCCACCACCCGGAGGCACCGCCTTGCGCGCCTACCGACGTGCCGGGCGCTTGCCTTGACAGGCCGGGGGACGGTCCCGACAATCCCGCCTCCCCGTGGGTACCTTCCCGCCGCGTGGCTAGGTAGCTCAGCTGGTTAGAGCACGGGATTCATAACCCCGGGGTCGAGAGTTCGATTCTCTCCCTAGCCACCATTT
>JBQTKI010000142.1:0-9130 GCA_052386275.1 Gammaproteobacteria bacterium | reverse complement strand
CTCAGCCGGTCGGCTGGGCGGTGGGCGCGTCGGAGGGAGCCACCGGTTCCGTGCCGAAATCCACCGTCGGCGGGCGTGAGATCTCCGCTTCGTTCTCGACCGTGAAATTGGGCTTCACGTCGTAGCTGAACATCATCGCGGTCAGATTGACCGGGAACCGCCGGATCGTGCCATTGAAAGTCTGCACCGCCTCGATGTAGCGGTTGCGCGCGACGGTGATGCGGTTCTCGGTGCCTTCGAGCTGCGCCTGCAGGTCGCGGAAGTTCTGGTCGGACTTCAATTCCGGGTAGTTCTCGCTGATGGCGATCAGGCTCTTGAGCGCATTGGTGAGTTCCCCCTGCGCGGCCTGGAAGTTTCTGAGCGCTTCCGGATCGTTGAGCACCTCCGGCGTCACCTGGATCGAGGTTGCGCGGGCGCGCGCCTCCGTGACGCCGATCAGCACCTTCTGCTCCTGCGCCGCGAAGCCCTTCACGACATTCACGAGGTTCGGGATCAGGTCGGCGCGACGCTGATACTGGTTGACGACCTCGGACCATGCGGCCGTCACCGCCTCGTCCTGGGTCTGGATCGTGTTGTATCCGCAGCCGGACAGCGCCAGGACAGATGCGGCGAGCAATGCAGCGAACAGGAGGCGCATGGAACTCTCCACCTCGTTGGAGCGCGAATCGTCGCGCCCACCCGTATGGGGATTCTCACACACGATCACAACGCCGACGATTCGGGGACTCGCACACGGCAGCGCGGATTCCTGTATAGTCCGCGCGCCTCACCCCTCCTCGGATTACCAGAATCACCATGAAATTCAACGACCTCGGGCTTGAGCCCGGGCTGCTTTCCGCCGTGGCGACGCACGGCTACGACACGCCCACGCCGATCCAGGCGCAGGCCATACCGCCGGTTCTCGCCGGTCGCGACCTGCTGGCCGGCGCCCAGACCGGCACCGGCAAGACGGCCGCGTTCGTGCTGCCATTGCTGCAGCTGCTCGCAGCGCCGGCCGGGCGCGCCCCGCGCGCGCTGATTCTCCCGCCGACGCGCGAACTCGCGGCGCAGATCCTGGAGAGCATCCGGGTCTACGGCGTCAATACGAAGCTGCGCGCGCGCGTCGTGTTTGGCGGCGTCGGCGAACAGCCGCAGATCGATGGCCTGCGCACCGGCTGCGACCTGCTGGTCGCGACCCCGGGCCGCCTGCTCGACCTCGCCGAGCGCCGGTTCGCGGATCTCTCCGGCGTGCAGCACCTCGTGCTGGACGAGGCCGACCGCATGCTTGACATGGGCTTCATCCACGACATCCGGCGCATCGTCAAGCTGCTGCCGGCGCGACGCCAGAACCTGCTGTTCTCGGCAACGTACACGCCGGACATCCGCGCACTCGCCGCGCGCATCCTCGTGAACCCGGTGCAGGTCGAGGTGACGCCGCCGAACAGCATCGTGGAGCGCGTCGTGCAGCGCGCTTTCCGCGTCGCGAAGGACGACAAGCGCCACCTGCTGGTGCACCTGTTCGAGAATGGCGCGAATGGCGAAGGCCGCTGGACGCAGGCCCTCGTGTTCACGCGCACCAAGCACGGCGCCAACCGTCTCGCCGAACAACTCGAGCGCGCTGGCATCCGTTCTGCCGCGATCCACGGCAACAAGAGCCAGTCAGCCCGCACGCGGTCGCTCGCGGATTTCAAGGCGGGCAAGCTGACCGCGCTGGTCGCGACCGAGGTCGCCTCGCGCGGCCTCGACATCCGGGAACTGCCGCAAGTCGTCAACTACGACATGCCGCATGTCCCGGAGGACTACGTGCACCGCATCGGCCGCACGGCGCGCGCCGGCAATGACGGACATGCGGTGTCGCTGGTGTGCGAGGAAGAGGCGCCGCTCCTGCGCGACATCGAGCGGACCATGCGTCAGGCCGTGCCATTCGCGCCGACGCCGGCGTTCGCGCGCTCCGCGGCGCCCGCGCCGCAGGCGCGGCTTGCTACGGCAGAAGCGAGTCGTGCGCCAGGCGGATCATCGCGTCGACGCCCTTCTCACGCTGCTCCGCGCTCATTTGGCGGCCGCCGGCGAGGTGGTCGCTGAAGGTCGCCGGCAAACCTGCCTCTACGACGCAGGGCGGCATCAGCTTCCGATCGGATGCCAGGTGGTTTTCGTTTCCTGGGTATCGCCGATCGTGTACGGGTTCCGCGTGGCCTCGGAATTCCAGTTGACGCCGCCGCGCAGGACGACCCGCTTGATGCTGTCCGCCGCCAGCTCCTGGATCCTGCGGGCGGCAACCGCGCCGGCATCGGCGCAGACGATGGCATTGACGTCCATGTGCGAGGCGAACGGCTCGATCAGTTCCTCCCGGAAGCCGGTGAGCACGTTGACCACGCCCGCCGGAAAGTCCGACGCATGCAGCACCTCGGCCAGGCTGATCGCGGACAGCGGCCGCGATTTCGAGGCCAGCACGACGCAGGTGTTGCCGCCCGCGACCGCGGGCGCGACGTTTGACACCAGGCCGAGCAGGCCGCTCTTCTCCGGCGCAATGATCGCGACGACGCCCGTCGGCTCGAGCACCGAAAAGTTGAAATGCGAGGAGGCGACCGGGTTCACCGTGCTGAATACCTGCTGGTACTTGTCCGCCCAGCCGGCGTAGTACACGAGCCGGTCGATCGCCGCAGTCACCTCGGATTCGGCCTGGCGCTTCGTCGCGCCCTGCAGCGCCAGTTCCGCGGCGAACTGCGCGGCGCGGCCCTCGAGCATCTCCGCCGCGCGGTAGAGGACCTGGCCCCGCAGGTAAGCGCTGGCGCGCGACCAGCCTCCGAACGCATTGCGCGCCGCGACCACGGCGTCCCGGAAGTCCTTGCGGCTGCCGCGGCAGATGTTGGCGATCACCCGGCCGCCGCGCTCGAGCGGGTAATAGCGCCCGGACTCGCTGCGCGGGAACTTGCCGTCGATGTAGAGCTTGTAGGTCTTCGCGACCGGCAGGCGTGCCATCAGCGAAGCTCCAGGTATGCGGCGAGGCCGTGCAGCCCGCCTTCGCGGCCCATGCCGCTCTCCTTGTAGCCGCCGAACGGCGAACTCGGGTCGAACTTGTTGAACGTGTTCGCCCACACGACGCCGGCACGCAGCGCACGCGTCATCTTGAAGATCTTCGCGCCCTTGTCGGTCCACACGCCGCTCGAAAGGCCGTAGGGCGTGTTGTTGGCCTTGTCGAGGGCCTCCTCGAAGCTGCGGAAGGTCTGGATCGCGAGCACCGGCCCGAAGATCTCCTCCTGCACCACGCGGTTGGATTGCGCGACCCCGCTGAACAGCGTCGGCCGGCACCAATAGCCGGTGCCAGGCAGCGGGCAGGAGCTCTGGTGCATCTCGCCGCCTTCGGCCTGCCCGATCCGGAGGTACGACTGGATCTTCTCGAGCTGCGCAGCGGAGTTGATCGCGCCGATGTCGGTGTTCTTGTCGAGCGGGTCGCCGACGATGAGCGTCTCCATCCGGTCCTTGAGCCTGGCGATCACGTCTTCGGCCACCGATTCCTGCACCAGCAGGCGCGACCCGGCGCAGCACACGTGGCCCTGGTTGAAGAAGATGCCGTTGACGATCCCTTCCACTGCCTGGTCGATCGCGGCGTCGGCGAAGATGATGTTGGCCGCCTTGCCGCCGAGCTCGAGCGTGTAGTGCTTGCCGGTGCCGGCCAGCCGCCGCATGATCTGCCGCCCCACCTCGGTCGAGCCGGTGAATGCGATCTTGTCGACCCCGGCGTGATCGACGAGCGCCGCGCCGGTGTCGCCTGCGCCGGTGACGATGTTGACGACGCCCGCTGGCAGGTCCACGTCCCGCATGAGCTCGGCGAGCTTCAAGGCCGTCAGCGGCGTCGTCTCCGCCGGCTTGAGGACCGCGGTATTGCCGCAGGCGAGCGCCGGCGCGATCTTCCACGCCGCCATCAGGAGCGGGAAATTCCACGGAATGATCTGTCCCGCGACGCCAAGCGGCCTGGCCTGCCTGCCGGGGAAGGCGTACTCGAGCTTGTCGGCCCAGCCGGCGTAATAGAAGAAGTGCGCGGCGGCCAGCGGCACGTCCACGTCGCGCGACTCGCGGATCGGCTTGCCGCCGTCCAGCGATTCGATCACGGCGAACTCGCGCGCGCGCTCCTGCAGCATGCGCGCCATCCGGTAGAGGTATTTGCCGCGCTCCGCAGGCCTGAGCTTCGACCAGCTGCGTTCATACGCGGCCCGTGCCGCCGCGACCGCGCGGTCCACGTCCTGGGCATCCGCGTGGGCGACCCGCGCCAGCGGCTTCTCGGTGGCAGGGTTGATGGTCTCGAGGTACTTCCGCGCGCGCGGCGCGACGAACTTCCCGCCGATGAAGAGCTCGTATTGCGGGTCGATGCGGGCATGCTCGGTGCTCTCCGGCGCCGGCGAGTACTGCCAGCTGGTGTCGAATCGCAGTCTGGGTTCCGGGATCGCCATGTTCAGTCCTTCGAGAAATAATCGGCCGACTGGTACACGCCGGTGATCTGCTTCTCGATCTGCATCAGGATGTCATTGGGCAGGCTGCTGGCGCCGAAACGGAACAGGGCCGGCGTCATCCAGTCCTCGCCCAGCGTCTCGCGCAGCATGACCAGGTACTGCAGCGCGAGCTTCGCCTTCGCGATGCCGCCCGCCGGCTTCATGCCGATGCGCTGCCCGGTCGAATAATAGTGGTCGCGGATCGCCTGCAACATTACGAGCGTCACCGGCATCGTCGCGGCAGGCTGGACCTTGCCGGTGGAGGTCTTGATGAAATCAGCGCCGGCATGCATGGCGAGCACGCTCGCCCGGCGCACGCGATCGAGCGTGCCGAGCTCGCCGGTCTCGAGGATCACCTTGAGGTGCGCCGGGCCGCAGGCCTCCTTGATCGCCGCGATCTCGTCGAACACGTACTGGTGGTTGCCTTCGAGGAACGCACCGCGCGAGATCACCATGTCGACCTCGTCGGCGCCTTCCTGCACCGCGATCCGGGTCTCTTCGAGCTTCACCGCGAGAGGCGCCATGCCGCTCGGGAATGCGGTCGCGACGGAGGCGACCTTGATGTCGTGGCCGGCGAGCGCCCGGCGCGCCACCGCGACCATCGTCGGGTAGACGCACACCGCCGCCACGTGCGGAAGCCCCGGCAGCGAGTCGCGCAGGTGGATCGCCTTCTGGCAGAGCTGGGTGACCTTGCCGTGCGTGTCCTGCCCCTCGAGCGTCGTCAGGTCGATCATGCTGAGCGCGAGCTTCAGCGCGTGGATCTTGGATTCCTTCTTGATGCTGCGGCTGCAGAACCGCGCGACGCGCTCTTCCACGCCGACCTCGTCGACGCGCGGCACGTGCTCGAGCGCCGGCATCCGGGGAGCGATCGAACCCGTGGCGTTCATGGCCTGCATGCTCTGAACATTACGCCAGCAGCGAGTCGAGTACCAAGCGGGTCATGGCGTCCACCCCGGTTTCGCGCTGCCCGGCGCTCATGTGCAGCCCGCCCACGATGTGGTCGCTGACGGTCAGGACCGATAGTGCCTCCGCGCCCAGCTCCGCCGCGACGCCATACAGCCCCGCGGATTCCATGTCGAGCGCGAGGAAACCGAACCGGCGCAGCAGCTCGACCAGGTCCGGATCCGGGTGATAGAAGAAGTCGCTGGTGAATACGCGCCCGACGTGCAGTGCGGCCGCGCCACCTGCGGCCGCTGCGACCCGCGACAGCAGTCCCCAGCTCGCGGTGGCTCCAAAGTCGTAGCCGCGGAACCGAATGCGGTTGACCGCGGAATCGGTCCCGGCGCCGGCAGCCAGCACGAGATCGCCGAGCCCCACGTGATCCGCGATCGCGCCGCAGGTACCGATGCGCACCAGCCGGCGCACGCCGTATTCCCGTACCAGCTCGGTCGCGTAGAGCATCGTCGACGCCACGCCGATGCCCGCACCCATCACCGAGACGCGCGCGCCCTTCCATTCGCCGGTGTAGCCCAGCATGTTCCTGACGCCGGTGACCTCGACTGCGCGCGCGAGCAGCGTCGTCGCCACGTGGCGCGCGCGCAGCGGATCCCCGGGCAGCAGCACGATTTCGGCGAAGGCGCCGGCGGGCGCCGCGATATGGGGCGTGCTCATGCGATGGGCTCCACGAGTGTGGGTGGGGGCGACGGCAGGTCGCCTATCGTATACGCGGACGTTACCAGCTCCGCCGCTTGATCCGCCGCCGCGGGCGTCGCGGCATGCACGCGCGCGATCGCATCGCCCGCCGCAAGCTTCGTTCCGAGCGCAGCGAATCCGTCGAGGCCGACCGCGTGATCGATGGTCTGGTCCGGCTGCGTGCGGCCGCCGCCGAGCGCCACCACCACGAGGCCGAGCGCGCGCGTGTCGATCGCCGTCACGAACCCCGTCCGTGCGGTGCGCACGTCGCGCACCACCGGCGCACGGGGCAGATGCGCGTCCGGGCGTTCCACGATATCCGCGGGGCCGCCGAGCGCGGCCACCATGCGAGCGAAGCGCTCCGCTGCCGAGCCGTCGGCAAGCGTGCGTGCGAGTGCAGCGCGCGCGGCGGTGTCGTCGCCCGCGAGCCCGGAAAGCACGAGCACGGCGGCCCCGAGCGCGAGCGCGACCTCGGAGAGGCGCGGCTCGGCGGGTTCGCCGCGCAGCATCGCGATCGCTTCGCGCACTTCGAGCGCGTTGCCGGCGGAGCGCGCCAGGGGCTGCGACATATCGGTGAGCAGCGCGACCGCCGGCAACCCGGCGGCGGTCGCGGTTGCGACCAGCTGCCGCGCGAGTTCGCGGCCCCGCTCGCGCTCCGGCAGCACCGCGCCGCTGCCGGTCTTGACGTCGAGCACGAGTGCGTCGAGACCGGCCGCCAGCTTCTTGGAGAGGATCGACGCGACGATCAGCGGGATGCTGTCCACGGTCGCGGTCACGTCGCGGATGGCGTAGAGGCGGCGGTCCGCTGGGGCGATCTGCTCGCTGGCGCCCACGATCGCGATGCCCGCCTCTCTTACTGCCGCCCGAAACTTGTCGGGGTCCGGGCGGATTCTGTAGCCGGGAATGGCGGCCAGCTTGTCGAGGGTGCCCCCGGTGTGGCCGAGACCCGCCCCGGAGATCATCGGTACCAGCGCCCCGCAGGCTGCGAGCATCGGACCGAGCGGCAGGGATACCAGGTCGCCGACACCGCCGGTCGAATGCTTGTCGAGCACCAGTCTCCCTTCGGCCGTATCGCGCCAGTCGAAGACCATCCCGGTGTCACGTATCGCAACCGTCAATGCGGCACATTCCTCAGGTGTCATGCCTTTGAGGCAGATGGCCATTGCGAGCGCCGCAATCTGGGCATCCGAGAGGCCGCCGTTAGCCACCTGGCTGGCCAGGATCCGAAGTTCCTGGACAGTCAGACTCTGGCCGTTGCGTTTGCGCCGTATCGACTCCTGCGGCAGCCACTTATCTGATTGATTTGTCACGTCCAATCATCCAGTCCGGCCAGCCGCCCGGTCGCCCACATGGCTGCGTCTGGACTCGTGCGTTGCCGTCCTGTCACAGGGGCTTGGCGAGTTGTGGCTAAAACGCAACATACGCCTCCCGCAGCACGCAATACGCTCTCGATTCCCGACGAGTCTGACATCCGCGGAGTCCCGTGGTTGTTGGGAAAAAGCCAAACTGCTTGCCTGCGCCGGCCGTTGAGCGTAGATTCTGCCCAACACAAGGGGGAGTGGACTGCCCGGCACGGCGTTGCGTTAAGCAACTGACCTTAATCGAGGGTTGGCAGGGACGCCAGCAATCGATGGCACGTGGAAACCGACGTGCGCGATGCCGCGACGTTCATCGGAAATTTCTGAAACAGGAGACCAAGTTACCATGTCAACCAATCATCTGACGAGGCAGGCCGTGCGCTTGACGCTGGCTGCAGCAGCGGCGGCGGCAGCGTATGCACCTCCGCTTGTCGCGCAGGATGACATCGGGGCCGTCATCGTGACCGGCTCCCGAATCGCGAGGCAGGACTTCGAGGCGACGAGCCCGGTCGTGACCATCAGTAACGACTACTTCAAGATGTCCGGCGAGCCCCAGATTGAGAAGATTCTTAACGATCTGCCGCAACTCGTCCCGTCCATCACCACGACGTCGAACAACCCGTCGAACCAAGGGCAGGCCAACGTCAATCTGCGCGGTCTTGGAACGGGCCGTACGATGGTGCTGATGGATGGCACTGCGATGCAGCCCTCCAACGTCAGCGGTTTGATCGACACGAATACGATTCCGGCGGCACTGATCGAGAGCGTCGAGATCCTGACCGGCGGTGCGTCCTCGACCTACGGGTCCGATGCCGTGGCCGGCGTCCTCAACTTCCGCATGCGGCGCAATTTCGATGGCGTGCAGCTGAATGCCCAGCATGGCGTGACGGAAGCGAGCGACGGCAAGACGCTGGCGGTGGACGTCGTCATGGGCAGCGACTTTGCCGATGATCGCGGCAACGCTGTCATCGCGTTTTCCTACGACGACCGCGACGAGGTGCTGGCCGGCGCGCGCCCGTTCGGTGAAGTGAGTCTTGGGCCGACGCTGACTCCAGTCGGCTCAGGGACCGTGCCGGACGGCGCCGTGTCTTGGGGCACCAACGCACCCACGCAGAACACGATTGACTCGGTATTCGGCGCCTATGGCGGCTACACCAATGGCTCCGTGCCGCCCGCCGCCATTATCGGATTGAACACCAATGGAACGGTGTTCTCGTTCGGCCGCGGCATCACGGCCCAGCCGGTCGTGCATTTCCTGGGCAACACCAGCGATCCGGGCTTCAATCCGCTGTCCTACAGCTACAACTACGGGCCCGTGAACTACCTTCAGCTGCCGCTCGAGCGCAGGCAGGCTGCGGCATTCGTCCGCTATGATCTGGTTCCAGACCGGGCGGAGCTGTACAGCCGGCTCATGTACACGACGTACAGCGCGGACCAGCAGCTCGCGCCGACGCCGGTTTCGAGTGGTCTGGGCGTATCGGTCCCGGTCACAAATACCGCTATTCCGGCGGACCTGAGGGCGCTTCTGAATGGCCGCGGTTGCCCAGCGGGCTTTAGCCTGAGTGGAACCACCTGCGCGCACCCGACTAATCCAGCGCTCAACGTACCCCAGAACGTCACGCAGCGTAACGCCAACTTCACTCTCGGCCGGCGGTACAGCGAAGTCGGCATGCG
>JBQTKI010000141.1:0-21227 GCA_052386275.1 Gammaproteobacteria bacterium | reverse complement strand
GCGCGCGGCATCGGTGGTGCAACGCTCGAGCAACTTCGCTCACATGCACGCGAACATGGGATCAGCCTGTGGGACGCCGGGCGAGCGGCCCTGCCAACCCTGTCCGCGCGGGCCGGCAACTCACTGCGGGGCTTCTTCGAGCTGATCGAGCGTCTGGCCGCCGCGATCGCGCCGATGCCGCTCGAGGAGCAGGTGCGGCACGTGATCCAGGCCTCCGGCCTGCGCGACCATCACGCGAAGGAGAAGGACCACAAGGGCGAGGCGCGGGTCGAGAACCTCGACGAGCTCGTGAACGCCGCTCTTGGCTTCGAGCCTGAGAGCGACGACGGCCTTTCGCCGCTCGGCGCCTTCCTCGCGCACGCGACGCTCGAGTCTGGCGAGACCCAGGCGGCGACCGGCGCGGATTGCGTTCAGCTCATGACGCTGCACGCCGCCAAGGGGCTCGAGTTTCCGACCGTGTTCCTGGTCGGCATGGAGGAAGGCCTGTTCCCGTCGGAGCATTCCGCGTTCGATGCCGACCGCCTGCCGGAGGAACGCCGCCTCTGCTACGTCGGTCTCACGCGCGCGATGCAGCGCCTATACCTGACGCATGCCGAGAGCCGGCGCATCTTCGGACGCACCTCCTACCGCGATCCTTCGCGCTTCCTTTCGGAACTGCCGCCAGACGCGCTCGAAGATGTGCGCCCGCGCATTTCCGTGAGCCGCCCGCTCTACACGCCGGGACCGGCGATCATTCGGCGCGCTGCCACCGAGGCCGCCGAGACGCGCCGCCGCTCGCACGCTGCGGCGCCGCTCGCAGGCGAGGACACGCCCATGCGCCTCGGCACGCGCGTGCGCCACCCGAAATTCGGCGAAGGCACAATTCTGCGCTTCGAGGGCAGCGGCGAAAGCCGCCAGGTGCACGTGAACTTCGAGCAGGCGGGGCAGAAGTGGCTGATGTACGAGCTGGCGCGGCTCGAACAGATCAGCTGACCCGCCCGTTACGCTAGAATCCCGCCGTCGCTGGGGCCGGCGCGACGCCGGAGAAGGAGCGGCCGTGAAAATCATCATCCTGGGCGCCGGCCAGGTCGGCAGCACCGCCGCCACGCAGCTCGCACGCGAGCAGACCAACGACGTCACGGTCGTCGATACCCGTGACGAGGTGCTGCGCGACCTCCAGGACCGGCTCGACATCCGCACCGTCTCGGGCAATGCCGCGCACCCGGCCGTGCTCGAGGCCGCCGGCAGCAACGGCGCCGACATGATCGTGGCGCTGACCTCGAGCGACGAGGTCAACATGGTCGCCTGCCAGATCGCGTGGACCCTGTTCGGCACGCCGACAAAAATCGCGCGTATCCGCTCCGGCGATTACCACAGGCGGCCGGAGCTCTTCGGCGACAACGCGATCCCGGTGGACCTCGCGATCAGCCCGGAGCAGCTCGTCACCGATTACGTCGCGCGCCTGATCCGATATCCGGGTGCGCTGCAGGTGCTCGACTTCGCGGACGGGCGCGTGCGCCTCGTGGGCATGCGCGCGCTAAAGGGCGGCAAGCTGGTTGGCCACCAGCTCAAGGAGCTGCGCTCGCATATCCCGAACCGCGAGGTGCGCGTCGCCGCCATCTACCGCAAGGGCCGCAGCATCAAGCCGGAGGGCGACACCGTCATCGAGGAGCACGACGAGGTGTTCTTCGTCGCCGCGCGTCCCGACATCCGGCCGATGATGCAGGAGTTCACGACCCAGGAATCCGCCGTCCGGCGCGTGGTGCTCGCAGGCGCGGGCAACATCGGTTTCCGGCTGGCGAGCGCGCTCGAGGACCGGGTCCAGGTCAAGCTCATAGAGCGCGACCCGGCGCGCGCCCGCAGGGCGGCCGAGTCGCTGCGCAACACTCTGGTCCTTACCGGCGATGCCGCCGACGAAGAGCTGCTGCTCGAGGAAAACATCGACGAGGCCGGCGTGTTCGCCGCCGTCACCAACGCCGAGGAGGCAAACATCCTGTCGGCAATGCTGGCGAAGAAGCTCGGCGCGCGGCGCGTGATGGCGTTGATCAACAAGCCGTCCTACGCGGACCTGATGGAAGGCGGCTCGATCGACATCGCGATTTCGCCGCAGACGGTCACGATCGGTGCGCTGCTGGCGCACGTGCGGCGTGGCGACGTGGTGCGCGTGCATTCGCTGCGCCGCGGCGCGGCGGAGGCGATGGAGGCGATCGTCCACGACGAGAACCGCGACTCCCCGGTCGCCGGCAAACGCATCGAGGAGATCGACCTGCCGGAGGGCACGACCATCGGCGCCATCGTGCGCGGCGAAGAGGTGCTGATGGCGCACCACGACACCTTGATCCAGCCGGATGACCACGTGATCCTCTTCCTCACCGATCGCCGCCACGTGGAGAACGTCGGCAAGCTGTTCCAGGCCGGCACGCGCGCATGAACCTGTTGATGGTGCAGCGCATCCTCGGGCTGATGCTCATGCTGTTCAGCCTGTCGATGCTGCCGCCCATCGCAGTGTCCCTCGGTTATGCCGACGGGCACTGGTACCCGTTCCTGTTGGCGTTCGGCGTCATCGCCGTCATCGGCCTCATGCTCTGGTTCCCGGTGCGCAAGGTGCGCCGCGACCTGCGGCTGCGCGACGGCTTCCTGGTGGTCGCCGTGTTCTGGGTCTGCCTGGGCGTGGCGGGGGCGACGCCGCTCCTGATCAGCGACGTACCGGCGCTGTCGTTCACCGACGCGGTGTTCGAGGCGGTATCCGGCTTCACGACGACCGGCGCGACGATCATCGTCGGGCTCGACCGCCTGCCGAAATCCATCCTCTACTACCGCCAGCAGATCCACTGGTTCGGCGGCATGGGCATCATCGTGCTGGCGGTGGCCCTCATGCCCGTGCTCGGCATCGGCGGCATGTCGCTGTTCAAGGCCGAGACGCCCGGCCCGTTCAAGGACCAGAAGCTCACGCCGCGCATCGCGCAGACCGCCAAGGCGCTGTGGGCCATCTACGCGCTGCTGACCGCCGCCTGCGCCACCGGCTTCTGGCTCGCCGGCATGGACGGATTCGACGCGATCGGCCACGCGTTCGCCGCGCTTTCCACCGGCGGCTTCTCGACTCACGACGCAAGCTTCGCGCACTTCAACAGCGTCGCCATCGACACCGTGGCGATCGTCTTCATGTTCCTGGGCGGCGCGAACTTTGCGCTGCATTTCATGGCCATCCGGGGGCGCGACCCGCGCCTGTACTGGCGCGATACCGAGTTCCAGGCCTATTTCTGGCTGATCTTCTGGGTGGTCATCGGCACGACGGTTTACCTGCGCCTGATGGGCGCCTTCGATTCGCTCGGCACGGCCCTGCACCACGCCAGCTTCCAGGTCGTCTCGATGCAGACCAGCACCGGCTTCCTGACGACCGGCTTCGCGGACTGGCCGGGCGCGCTGCCGGTCCTGATGCTGCTCTTGACCTTCATCTGTGGCTGCGCGGGTTCTACCGCCGGCGGCATGAAGGTGATCCGCTGGCTGCTCGTGCTCCGCCAGGGCGTCGCAGAACTCAAGCTGCTGGTGCACCCGAGCGCCGAAATTCCGGTCAAGCTCGCGGGTCGGCCGGTGCCACAGCGGATCATCAGCGGCGTGGTCGGCTTCTTCGCCATCTACCTGCTCGTGTTCGCGACCCTGATGCTGCTGCTCATGATGTTCGGCGTGGACCAGGTGACCGCCTGGTCCGCGATCGCGACCTGCATCAATAACACCGGTCCCGGGCTCGGCGAGGTCACCGCGAACTTCACGGACCAGTCCGACGCCGCCAAATGGATCTGCACGATCGCGATGCTGATCGGGCGCGTCGAGATCTTCACCTTCATCGTGCTGCTCACCCCGGCGTTCTGGCAGCGCTGATGGCGCTCCGCGAAAACCTGCAGCGCATGCTCGAGCGCGGACAGGACTCGCCCCTGCTGCGCTTCGCGCTCGGCCAGGAATGCCTGAAGGCCGGCGACCTCGTCGCCGCGGTGGACCACCTGCGCCAGGCCGTGGACCAGAACCCGCGCTATTCGGCGGCGTGGAAGGCTCTCGGACAGGCGCACGAACGCGCCGGCTCTGCCGAGCGCGCCGCTGAGGTCTACGAACGCGGCATCGCCGCCGCGCGCGACGCTGGAGACGTCCAGGCCGCGAAGGAGATGACGGTATTCTTGCGGCGACTGCGCAAGGGCCCGAAGGCGGCGGCGCCGGGGATGCCATAGCGGCCATGTACGAGTCGAGGCACCAGCCACTGCTGCACCGCGGGGGTTTCCTGCGGCGCGTGCTGGGCCACGCGGCGGCCGTAGCCGCCCTGCTCCTGGTCTCGCTCACGATCGGCATCGCCGGCCAGATCTGCTTCGAACGGCTGTCCTGGACGGATGCCTTCCTGGAAACCTGCATGCTGCTCGGCGGCATGGGGCCGGTTCACGCGCCGCGGACAGAAGCAGGCAAGCTCTTTGCCGGAGTCTTCGCGCTCTACGCGGGCCTCGTCTTCATCGTCACCGCGGCGCTCCTGCTCGGGCCGATCGTGCACCGCCTGCTGCATCGCTTCCACCTGGAGCGCACGCGGCGTGATGAGTGACGCCCCCGCATGATCGGCCTGCTGCAGCGCGTGACCGAAGCCGCCGTGAGCGTGGAGGATGCACAGATCGCGCGCATCGGCCCCGGGCTCATGGTGCTGGTCGCGGTCGAACGCGAAGACGACGAAGCGAGCGCCGAGCGGCTGCTCGAGCGGCTGCTGAACTATCGTGTGTTCGCCGATGCCCAAGGGCGCATGAACCTCTCCGTCACCGACACCGGCGGATCGCTGCTGCTGGTGCCCCAGTTCACGCTGGCGGCCGATACGGACCAGGGCCTGCGCCCGGGCTTCAGCCGGGCCGCGCCAGCAGCCTCCGGCGAGCGCCTTTTCGGGCACCTGGCCGGGTGCGCCAAGGCCCGGTTTCCCGCCACGCAGACCGGGCAATTCGGCGCCCATATGCGGGTTTTTCTCGTGAACGACGGGCCCGTCACATTCTGGTTACGGACCCGCGCCAGGGGCAAAGGCGGCGGCACGATTGGCGTATCATCCTAGCTCACCGCCGGGTGCGCCGGCCGGAGTCACCGACATGGGCATTGGCTTTCGCGAACTGCTGATCATCCTTGCGATCGCGCTCCTGATCTTCGGGGCGAAGAAGCTGCGCAACATAGGCTCGGACCTCGGCGCCGCAGTGCGCGGCTTCAAGAAGTCCATGAGCGAGGGCGACGCGGAGGAATCCGGCAAGAAGCTGGCGCAGGACGACCGCCCGGACGCCGACTTCGGCGAGAAGCGCAATAGCGCGGATTCCTCGAAGAACGCCTGACGCGAAATGTTCGAGGTTGGCTTCACCGAGATCATCCTGATCCTCGGCATTGCGCTCTTGGTGCTCGGCCCTGAGAAATTGCCGAAGCTCGCGAGCCAGGTCGGGCGTTGGGCCGGGCGCGCGCGCGCGATGGCCCGCCAGCTGCGCCAGCAGCTCGACGACGAAGTGACGGTGATCCCGAAGGACGACTTCGGCCCCAGAGCGCAGAAGCCGCCGGGCACCCCGCCCGAACCTCCGGCGGGTGGTCCGGACCCGGGCGGCGCCGGCAAACCGCCCGCCGCATGAGCCCGGCGCCGCAACAGGACGAACCGCTGGCCGAGAGTTCGCTGCTCTCGCACCTGTTCGAGCTGCGGGACCGGCTGCTGAAGTCGCTCGCCGCGACGCTCGTGATCGCGCTGCCCTGCCTGTATTTCGCGAACGACATCTTCTCCTGGCTCGCACAGCCGCTGCGCACGCAGTTGCCGGGCGGCGCGACGCTGATCGCGACCTCGGTGATGGCGCCCTTCATGACGCCATTCAAGCTCGCGCTGCTCGCCGCGATCTTCTTCGCGATGCCGGTGATCCTTTACCAGGTCTGGGCCTTCGTCGCGCCGGGACTGTACCGCCACGAGCGGCGCTTCGCGCTGCCGCTCTTCATCTCAAGCGTAGTGCTGTTCTACGCGGGCGCCGCGTTCGCGTACTTCGTCGTGTTCCCGCTCGCATTCAAGTTCTTCGTCGGCACCACGCCCGAGGGCGTGCAGATGATGACCGACATGACGCAGTACATGGACTTCGCGGTGCTGATGTTCTTCGCCTTCGGCCTCGCATTCGAGATCCCGGTCGCGACCGTGCTGCTCGCGCGTACCGGGCTCGTGAAGGTCGGGAAGCTCACCGCGAACCGCGGCTACGTGCTGCTCGGCATCTTCATCGTCGCGGCTTTCCTGACGCCGCCCGACCCAGTATCACAGACGATGATGGCCGTGCCGATGTACCTCTTGTACGAAGGCGGCGTGGTGATGGCCCGCATCCTCGTCCGCGACAAACCTGAACAAGATCAAGCCGAATCGGCTTGATGTTGCACCGCGAAATAGCGGAGACTCGCCGGACCTTTCCGGAGTAAGCGCCGCATGAACACCGACGCACCGAACCCGCCGGCGACCTTTTTCGGCCACCCGCGCGGCCTCGCCACCCTCTTCTTCACCGAGATGTGGGAGCGCTTCACCTACTACGGCATGCGCGCCCTGCTGGTGCTGTTCCTGGTAGACGCGGTGGCGGACGGCGGCTACGGCATGAACGATCTGACGGCCACCGCGATCTACGGCCTTTACACCGCGGCCGTTTACGTCGTCACGCTGCCGGGCGGCTGGATCGCCGACCGGCTGGTCGGCGCGCAACGCGCGGTGCTATGGGGCGCGATTCTCATCATGATCGGCAACGCCACGCTTGCGATCCCCGGCACGCCGGAACTGTTCTATTCCGGCCTGGTCGTGATCGTGCTCGGCGTCGGACTGCTGAAGCCCAACATCTCGGCGATCGTCGCCGAGCTCTACCCGGAGGGCGGCAAGCGGCGCGACGCCGGGTTCACGCTTTTCTACATGGGCATCAACGTCGGCGCGTGGATCGGCCCTCTGATCACGGCCTGGCTGGCGCAGCAGTACGGCTGGCGCGCCGGCTTCTTCTCGGCCGCGGTCGGCATGGCGCTCGGCATCGCGCAGTTCCAGCTCACCCGCCGTCATCTCGGCACGGCCGGCGCGGCGCCACACCGGCCCGCCGGCGACACCGCGACGGGCCGCGACTGGGCCTACGTCGGGATCGGCATGGCACTCGCGATCGGCCTCACGGCGCTCGGCATCGCCGGGGTCTTCGACATGAACGCGCGGGCGATGGCCGAGAGCGCCACCTGGGTGATCGTCGCCATGGCCGCCGGCTATTTCGCATACCTGTTTCTGTTCGCCGGTCTGGACGCGACGGAGAAGAAGCGGGTCTTCGTCATTGTCGTGCTGTTCATCGCCTGCGCGCTGTTCTGGTCCGGTTTCGAGCAGGCGGGCTCCTCGCTCAACCTGTTCGCCGAGCGCTACACCGACCGGCTGCTGTTCGGCTGGGAAATCCCGGCTGGCTGGTTCCAGTCGCTCAACCCGGTGTTCATCATCCTGTTCGCGCCGCTGTTCTCGATGCTCTGGATCGCGCTCGCCAACCGTCACTTCGATCCCGCCGCGCCCGCGCAGTTCGCCTTCGGCCTGATCCTGCTCGGTCTCGGCTTCCTGGTCATGGTCGGCGCGGCCGGCGTCGTCGCGGGCGGCGCGCAGGCGGTGCCCTACTGGCTCGTGCTGACCTATCTGCTGCACACCTTCGGTGAGCTGTGCCTGAGCCCGGTCGGTCTCTCGACCATGACCAAGCTCGCGCCGCAGCGTTTCGTCGGCCAGATGATGGGCATCTGGTTCCTCGCGACCTCGCTCGGCAACCTGTTCGCGGGATTGATCGCGGGCGATGTCTCCGACGTCGGCATCAACGAGATGCCCGGCCAGTTCATGAACATCTTCTGGTTCGGCCTGGTCTGCGGCGTCGTCCTGCTGCTCTTCAGCCGGCCGGTCAAGAACCTCATGGGGGGCGTGCGATGAGGGACCGGTTGCTGCTCGCCGCCGCTGGTCTTGCGGCGATGCTGCTCGCCGCCTGTGGCGGCAAGCCCAGGGAGACGCCGGCCGAGTTCGTCGTGCGCGCCAACGCGGAACTGCAGAAGAGCGGCCACGAGAACGCGATGGCCGGCTGGACCCAGCTCACCTACATCACGCCGGACACCGAGGCGCTCGCGGCTCGCGCCTACGAGCGCATCCAGGCGGATTACGCGCGCCTCATCCACGACGCGAAGGTCTTCGAGGGAAAGGACATCCCGGAGGACGCCGCGCGCACGATCACGCGGCTCAAGTTCGGCCTGGCGGCGCCCGCGCCGGCGGATCCTGCAAAGCGCGCGGAACAGAGCGCGATCGAGACCCGGATGCTGTCCGTGTACGGCTCCGGCAAGTACTGCCCGAAGGGCCAGGACAGCTGCCGCAATTTCGAGCAGCTCGCGGAAACGCTCTCCAGCAGCCGCGATCCTGCCGAGTTGCTTGAAGCATGGGCCGGGTGGCATGCGATCTCGCCGCCGATTCGCAGGGATTACCAGCGCTTCGTCGAGCTGGCGAACGAAGGGGCGCAAGGGCTCGGCTTCGCCGACGTCGGCGATCTGTGGCGCTCGGGCTACGACATGAGCCCCACGGAATTCGAGGCCGAGACCGAGCGGCTCTGGGGCCAGGTCAAGCCGCTCTACGACGGCCTGCATTGCTATACGCGCGGCAAGCTCCAGGAGAAGTACGGGCTCGAGCTGGTGCCCGACGGCAAGCCGGTACCCGCCCACCTGTTCGGCAACATGTGGGCGCAGCAGTGGAACAACATCTACGACCTGTTGGAGCCCTACCGCGGAGTCTCCAACCTCGACGTGACCGCGGAACTCGAGAAGCAGGGTTACGACGCGAAGAAGATGACGCAGTCGGCCGAGTCGTTCTACGTCTCGCTCGGCTTCCCGGAGCTGCCCGCGAGCTTCTGGGAGCGCTCGATGCTGTCCCGGCCGCGCGACCGCGAGGTGGACTGCTACGCGAGCGCCTGGAACATGGACGGCAAGGGCGACGTGCGCATCAAGCAGTGCATCCTGACGACCGAGGAAGAGCTGTACACGATCTATCACGAGCTCGGACACATCTATTACAACCTGAGCTACGTGAACCAGCCCTACCTCTACCAGTCCGGCGCGCACGACGGCTTCCACGAGGCGGTCGGCGACACCATCAACCTGTCGATGACCGAAGGCTATCTTGCGAACGTCGGCCTGCTGCCCAAGGGCATGCGTGGGAGTCGCGAGGCGCTCATCAACCGGCAGATGAAGGTGGCCTCCGAAAAGATCGCCTTCCTGCCATTCGGCAAGCTGGTGGACCAGTGGCGCTGGGGCGTGTTCTCGGGCGCGATCCCGCCCGAAAGATACAACGAGGCCTGGTGGGAGCTGCGCCGCAAGTATCAGGGCGTCGAGGCGCCCGTGGCGCGCAGCGAATCCGATTTCGATCCCGGCGCCAAGTATCACATCCCCGGCAACACCCCGTACACGCGCTACTTCCTGTCGTTCGTGCTGCAGTTCCAGTTCCATAAGGCGCTGTGCGAGGCGGCGGGATTCAAGGGTCCGCTGCACGAATGCTCGATCTACGGCAATCAGGAAGCCGGGCGGCGCTTCCGCGAGATGCTCGCGCTCGGCGCGAGCCGCCCCTGGCAGGATGCGCTCGAGAAGCTGACCGGAACGCGCCAGATGGATGCATCCGCGATCGTGGAGTATTTCCAGCCGCTGATGGGCTGGCTCGAAGAACAGAACCGCGGCCGCGAGTGCGGCTGGTAGACAAGGGGGCAATTCCATGAGCTCAGCCGATGCTGCACGGCAGCTGACCGTCCGCGCGATCCTGCTGTCGGTGATCCTGACCGTCCTGCTCGCGGCTGCGAACGCCTACCTGGGCCTGTTCGCGGGCCTCACGGTCGCGACCGCGATCCCGGCGGCGGTGGTCTCGATGGGCGTGCTGCGCCTGCTCGGCCGTTCCAGCATCCTCGAGAACAACATCGTCGCAACCGGTGCCTCGGCCGGCTCTGCAATCGCTGCCGGCACGATCTTCACGATCCCCGCGCTCGTTCTCATGGGTCACTGGACCCGGTTCGAGTACGGCTGGGTGATCGCGATCGCGGGTCTCGGTGGCCTGCTCGGTGTGCTGTTCTCGGTGCCGCTGCGGCGCACGCTGATCCTCGACCAGAAGCTGCAGTTCCCCGAAGGCGTCGCGACCGCGGAAGTGCTGAAGGTCGGCCAGGACCCGGGGCGCGGCCTGAAGGCCCTGTCGCTCGCCGCCGGATCCGCCGCAGTCTTCAAGCTCGCGCTGGCCGGGCTCAAGCTCTCGCCGGAGTCCTTCACCGCCGCGCGCTACTTCGGTGACCGCGCGATCGGCTTCTTCGGCATCAATCTCTCGCCCGCCCTGCTTGGCGTCGGATTCATCGTCGGCTTCAACATCGGCTGCCTGATGCTCTCGGGCGGCGCGCTGTCGTGGTGGCTGTTCATCCCCTTCTACAACGGCTTCCTGATCGACGGCAACGCGGACCTTGCGGCGCAGATCGCCGGGCTTTCGGCGGAGGATGCTGCCTACACGATCTGGAGCCGGCAGATCCGCTACATCGGCGTCGGCGCGATGCTGATCGGCGGCCTCTGGTCGCTGTGGTCGCTGCGCCGGTCGCTGTTGTCCGGCGTCAGGACCGGCGTGGCGCTCAGGTCCGCCGGCGGCGCAGAAATCCCGCACACCGAGCGCGACCTGCCGATGGCCGCGATCCTCTCCGGCATCGTGCTTTTCGTGCTGCCGCTGTTCGCGCTCTATTACGCGGTCGTGGACAGCTTCGGCATCGCGTTCACGATGGCCGTGATCATGGTGATCGCCGGTTTCGTGTTCTCGTCGGTCAGCGGCTACATGGCGGGGCTGGTCGGCTCCTCGAACAATCCGGTATCCGGAATCACGATCTCGACCATCCTGTTCGCCTCGCTCGTGCTGCTCGGGATCATGGGTTCCGGCTCGACGGTCGGACCCGTGGCCGCGGTCATGATCGGCGCGGTCATCTGCAATGCCGCGGCGGTCGCCGGCGACAATCTTCAGGACCTGAAGGCAGGACAGCTCGTCGGCGCCACGCCCTGGCGCCAGCAGGTCATGCTCGGCATCGGCGCGCTCGCCTCCGCCGCCGTCATGGCGCCGGTGCTGAACCTGCTGCTCGAAGCCTACGGCATCGGTACGCCGGCGCGCGAGGGCGTGAACGCGCTCGCCGCGCCGCAGGCGACGCTGATGGCTTCGGTCGCCAGCGGCATTTTCGGCGGCGGACTGCCGTGGAACATGGTTGCGACCGGCGCAGTGGTCGGCGCGATCGTGATCACGCTCGACGAATACCTGAAGCGAAGCGGCAAGAGCTGGCGCGCGCCGGTGCTCGCGGTCGCGGTCGGCATCTATTTGCCGCTCGAGCTGTCGACGCCGATCTTCGTCGGCGGCCTGATCGCGGAGCTCGCGACCCGCTGGCATCGCCGGCGGAACCCGGGCGGCGATCCCGAAAGGCTCAAGCAGATGGGGCTGCTGTTCGCGGCCGGCCTGATCGCGGGCGAGGCGATCATCGGCGTGCTGATCGCGATCCCGATCGTCGCCACCGGCGACGCCAACGTGCTCGCGGTGTCGGAATCGTTGCAGCCCGGCAAGTGGGCCGGCATCTTCGCGCTCGCGGTGTTCGCCTGGTGGCTGCGCCGCGTGGCGACGCAACAGGTGCGCGCCTAGAATTCGAGGTGCATGTCCGAAGCTGAATCACACCGGTTCCGGGTTGCCGTCGCTCTCGCGAGCGTCTACCTGGTCTGGGGCACGAGCTATCTCGCGACCAAAGTCATGGTCACCGACGAGCCGCCGCTCGTCGCGGCGGGTCTGCGATTCACGACAGCCGGCCTGCTGCTGCTCGCCTTCGCTTGGTGGCGTGGTGGGCCGCCGGTGCTCAACCGCAGCGAGCTCCGGCACATCGCGCTCATGGCCGTGCTGGCGGTCGCCTTCAGCAATGCCTGCCACGTGATCGCGATGCAGTACGTGCAGTCGAACATGGCGGCGTTGCTGAATGCCACGCCCTCGCTCTGGATCGCGTGGCTCGGTACCTACGGCCCGCGGCGCAAGGCCCTTTCCGGCGCCGCGCAGGTCGGCCTGCTCGTGGGGCTCGCCGGCGTGCTGCTCGTTCTCGCTCCCAAGGGCGGATTCCAGCTCGCGGGATTCGGCTGGCAGCTGCTGATCCTGATCGGCTGCCTGAGCTGGTCGCTCGGCACCGCTTACCATCGCAACTCCGGTGTCGCGAATCCGCCGCTCATGTTCGTCGCGCTGCAGATGCTGGCGGGCGGGCTCGGCCTGCTGATGGTCGCCGTCGTTGCCGGCGAATCATTCGTATTTCACTGGACGCCGCGCGGTTTCGGCGCGTTCCTGTGGCTGACCCTGATGAGTTCCTGCCTCGCCTATTCCGCCTATGCCTGGCTCACCGTTCATTCGTCGCCGGTCATCGTCGGCTCCTACGGCTACGTGTGTCCGGCTGTGGCGGCGCTGGTCGGGTGGCTGGTGCTCGGCGAAACGCTTTCCTGGATACAAATCACGGGACTGGCCGTCATCCTGCTCGGAATCTCGCTGGTGACGGGTTACCTGAGCCCGATGCCGAGAACTGCGAGGGCCGGCTGAGACCGGGGGCCGCACATTCGGCCGGCGGCTGTCGTTGACGGCCCCGCCTCGCCCGTCCATCCTCGCATGCAGGATGCGCTTGCCATTTCACGACCCCTCACGACGAATGCTGCTCCGCCAGTCGCTCGCGCTCGCCGGAGTGGCGACGCTCGGCGGCGCGCCGCTTCGCGCCTCGCTTGCCACCTGCGATGCCGCAACCGCCACGCCATCGTCGGACCCACATCCGGAGCTCGGGCGTACGCTGGCGCGCATCGGCTTCGGCTCCTGTGCGGAAGCCAGCAAGGCCCAGCCGATCTGGGACGCGGTCCTCGCGAGAAAATGCGACCTGTTCATTTTTCTCGGCGACAACATCTACGCGGACACGCGCGACATGGCGGTACTGCGCGCGAAGTACGCGGAACTCGCCGCGCAGCCCGGCTTCGCCCGATTGCGCGGGGAGACTCCGGTCGTCGCCATTTGGGACGACCACGACTACGGCGAGAACGATGCCGGCGGCGAGTATCCGATGAAGGACGAGTCGCGGCGGATCTTCCTCGACTTCTGGGGCGAGCCCGCTGGCTCGCCGCGCCGGGATCGCGATGGCGTCTATGGATGCTATGTCTTCGGCCCGCCGGGCAGGCGCGTGCAGGTGATCCTGCCGGACCTGCGCTACAACCGCACGCCGCTCGTCACGCACGACCTCGGGGGCGTCGATGATGAGGCCTGGGTCAGGGCCAGGCTGGCCGCGGGCCTCGAGGTGCCGGGACCACATCTGCGCAACCCGGATCCGAAGGCCACGATGCTGGGCGAGCGGCAGTGGCAATGGCTCGAGCGGCAATTCGAGGTGCCCGCCGAGCTGCGCCTGTTCGGGTCGAGCCTCCAGGTTCTCGCCGACTTCACCGGCTGGGAGGCCTGGATCAATTTCGCACGGGATCACCAGCGCCTGATCGACCTGATCCGCCGCAAGCATGCGAATGGCGTCCTGTTCCTGAGCGGCGACATCCACTATGCCGAGCTCTCGAAACTGGACGTCAACGTGCCGTACACGCTGTGGGACCTGACTTCCAGCGGCCTGACGGAAGAGTGGGCCGTGCCGACGCCGAACGCGAATCGCGCAAGCAATGTGCTGCCCGAAGCCAATTTCGGGTTGATCGAGATCGACTGGCAGGGTGCAGCTACGCGTCTCAAGCTCGGCATCGTCGACGCCCGGAACACGACCAGGATGTCCTGGGATCTCGAACTCGCGAGCCTCGCCGGCGACGGCCCATCGTGACCGCGACCAGGCCCGTGCGGGCCGCGCTTTTCGACCTCGACGGCACGCTCATCGACAGCGAGACGCAGACCGACCGGGCGATCGCCATCGTGATGGCGCGTCACGGCGTCCCGGGATTTGCGCTGCCGCACACGGAGACACGCGGCCGCACCTGGGAGCACGTCGCCGATGTCATCCGCGCGCGCACGGGTATCGGCGTTGCCGTCCCGGCCCTGGCCGCCGAACTGCTCGCCTACTGGAACGACGCCACCGCGGACGTGAAGCCCGTATCCGGCTCCCCGGATGCGGTGCGCGCCGCGGCTGCCAGCGGGCTCAGGCTCGCCGTCGTGTCCTCGAGCCCGCGTTCGGTAATCGACCGCTTCCTCGGCAAGCTCGAGATCGACGACTGCTTCGACCGCCGCGCGCGTATCGGCGCCGACGCCGTCCGCAGGTCTAAGCCCGACCCGGAAGGCTTCCTGCTCGCTGCCGGTGTGCTCGATGTGCAGCCGCCCGATGCGCTCGTCATCGAAGACAGCCGTGCCGGCCTCCTGGCGGCCAGTGCGGCCGGCATGCGTTCCTTGTTCATCACCTGCTGCGCGGCCGATCCCGCGGGAGATGCGCCACTCGCCACTGCCGCCTGCACGGATTACCGGGCCCTGCCGCCCCGCTTCTGGGATGAGCTCGCCACCGGCAGCCGGGACTTCGCCGGCCAGTCGTTCACGTGAACGCCTCGAACCAGGAACTGCTGCGGCGTTATCGCCTTCAGCTCTTCGTCGCGACCTGGCTTTCCTATTGCGGCTTCTACCTGGTCCGCAAGGTTTACGCCGTCGTCAAGCAGCCGCTGAAGGAGCAGTTCGGCCTCGACGATATCCAGATCGCCTGGCCGTGGACGATCTATCTCGTCACCTACATGCTGGGCCAGTTCCTCGCGGCCTGGCTCGGCCGGCACATGGAGAGCCGCCGCGTACTCGCGATCGGCATGTCCGTCGCCGCCGCCTGCAACATCGTGCTGGGGCTCCTGGTTGACGCCGAGCTCGCGAGCGCCTATCTCTGGATCTGCGTGACGATGGGCATCTTCGGCTTCGCGCAGGCCACGGGCTGGCCGCACAACGTCGCGCTGTTCGCCAATTGGACGCGCCGTGCCGAGCGCGGAACGCTGTTCGGCATCTGGGGCACTTGCTATCAGTTCGGCGCGATCTTCGGCAAGGGCCTGGCCGGATTCCTGCTCGGCTGGCTCGGGCTCGCCTGGTCGTTCCTGGGTTCGAGCGTGCTGCTGCTCGCGTTCACGGTCTACTTCGTCCGATACGCGCGCGAGCGGCCGCAGTCGGTCGGACTTTCGCTCGAGGACAAGGCGGAGCCCGACGCCGCGCCCGCCACGCGCGAGACAGCCGGCGTGCGCGCGACGCCGCTGCCGAGTGGTTTCGTCGCCTCGATCGTCGCGATGGGCCTGATCTATTTCGGCTTCAAATTCCTGCGCTACGCGCTCGACAGCTGGTCCGCGCTGATCCTCGGCGAGCATTTCGCCATGTCGGCCCCGGTCGCCGCCTATTTCTCCACGGCCTTCGATTGGGTCGGCTTCCTCGGCGTGATCGTCGCCGGCATCTGGTCGGACCGCATTGCGGGCGCGCGGCGCACGCCCGTGATCTTCTGGATGACCACCGGCTGCCTGGCCTTCACCGGCGCAATGTGGCTGGTCGGGCTGTCCTCGCCCCTGCTGTTCGTTGCGTTGCTCGGCCTGATCGGGTTCACCGCAATGGGGCCGGATTCACTGCTCTCCGGCGCCTGCGCGATGGACGTGGGCAGCCGGCGGCAGGCCGCCCTCGCCGCCGGAGTCATTAACGGATTCGGATCGATCGGGCCGATCCTCCAGGAGCCGGCGATCGGCTGGCTCAAGCAGACCCAGGGCCTGGACGCGGTCTTCGCGCTCCTGGTCGCGATCGTGTTCCTGACGACCGTGGCGACCGGTCTGCTCGCGAAATTCGAGCGGCGGCGTGGCGTCTGACCGGCTTCAGGCCGGAGCTTCTTCCCGGCCCGCGCTCTCGGTCCTGTGCCCGAGCGTCAGCGCGACGAAGAAAATCGTGAGCAGGCAACAGGCGACCATTGTGATGAACACGCCGTTCCAGTCCCAATGGTCGGCGATCCAGCCGACGCCGGTGCCGGCGATCGCCGATCCGAACACGTAGCCGAAGAGACCGGTGAGGCCTGCCGCGGTGCCTGCGGCTTTCTTCGGCACGAGATCGAGCGAATGCAGGCCGATCATCATGATCGGCCCGTAGATCAGGAAGCCGATCGCGATCAGCGCCGCGTAGTCGATCCAGAGCGGCCCGTGCAGATTGAGCGCATACACGATCACGGCGACCAGCGTCAGCGCCATGAACAGGATGGTCATGGGCGCGCGCCGGGCCTTGAACCAGCGGTCGGAGAGCCAGCCGCAGACGATCGTCCCGGGAATCGCCGCGTATTCGTACAGTGACCAGGCGATACTCGATTCCTGGAACGAGAATCCCTTCGCGGTCTCGAGGTAGGTCGGAATCCAGTTCACGACGCCGTAGCGGACGAAATACGCGAAGGCGTTCGCGATCGCGATCGCCCAAAGGAACTTGTTCGGCAGGACGCACTCCAGGAAGATCTCGCGGAAGGTGAAAGTCCGTTCTTGGACGGCGCTGTAGCCCCTGGGATAATCGTTGCGCCAGCGCTCGACCGGCGGCAGCCCGCGCGATTGCGGCGTGTCTTCAAGCAGGAACCAGACACCGATCGCGATGATCGCGGCGATCATCGCATTGAAGTAGAACTTCGCGCCCCAGTCCTGGTAGAGCATGACGCCGAAGAGCGCCAGATTCGCGACCAGCGCGCCGCCGATGTTGTGCGCGACGTTCCAGGTCGAGACCACCGTGCCGCGCTCGTTGATGCTGAACCAGTGCACCATGGTCTTGCCGCAGGGCGGCCAGCCCATGCCCTGCACCCAGCCGTTGACCGCCATGATCGCGATGATCGCGGCGAGCGAGCCGTAAATCGCGTCCACCAGGCCGAAGGCCGCCATGATGGCGCAGGACAGCAGGAGCCCGAGCGGCAGGAAATACTTCGGGTTGCTGCGGTCCGAGACCGAGCCCATCAGGAACTTCGACAGGCCATAGGTGATGGACAGGGCGGTGAGCGCCGTGCCGAGCCCGGCTTTGGTGTACTCCGGGTGCTCCGCGAGCAGGTCGGGAATGGCGAGCGCGAAATTGTTGCGGACCAGGTAGTAGCCGGCGTAGCCGACGAAAATGCCGGCATACACCCGCCGGCGCAGGCGCCGATATTCCGCATCCACCCGATCGGCCGGCAGCTCCGCGGCGAATGCCGCCGGCTTCAGGAATCCGATCACCGGATCCGCGTCGGCAGCGGCACGGCGAATCCCTTCGACTGTAGGAGCGCCCGCAGCCGGTCGGGGTAGTCGGTGATCAAACCGTCAATGCCGAGTGCGAGCGCGCGTTCCATGTCCTCTGGATCGTTGACGGTCCAGGGAATGACCGCGAGGCCGAGTGCGTGGGCCTCCGCGACGACAGCCGGGTTGAGATCGAGCGCGTGCGGCGACCAGACCTTCGCGCCGATCGCCTGAACGGTCCTCGGTACGGATCCCCCGTGATCGTCGACGTCCACGCCGCCGAGCCAAGCAGAAGTGCCGGGCTTGCCGACTTCCATGGTGTCCTCGTCGGGCTGCTGGTCGGTGAGCGCAACCAGCGAGATTTCCGGCGCGCGCTCGCGCACGAGCCGCAGCGTGCGCCAGTCGAAGGACTGGACCGTCGTGCGCGCCTGCATGCGCGCCTCGCGGATCGCCGCGATCAGCGCGGCTGCGAAAGCTTCCGGCGTCACGGTCGAATCGGAGTCAAGCGGATCGATCTTGGTCTCGATGTTGAAGCGCACCTCGCGGTTGCCGCTCCGATCGACGAGCGCGAACAGGTCGGCGAGGCGCGGGATGCGCTCGCCGTCCACCGGCTGTTGCGCCGGGAAGCGCGCCGCGTAATCGGCGCCCGGCTTGATGCGGCCGACGTCGTACTGGCGGAGCTCCTTGTAAGTGAGGTCGGCGATCGCCGGGCCGGGTGTTTCCAGGAACCTGCCCGTGGCGTCACGCGTGTGATCGGGATTGAGCAGCCGGTCGTGGCTCACGACCACGATGCCGTCCTTCGTCACGCCGCAATCGAGCTCGAGCGTCGTGACGCCGAGCTCAAGAGCCCAGGCGAAACCGGCCAGCGTGTTCTCCGGCCGCAGCCCGCGCGCGCCGCGATGGCCCTGGAGATCGAACGCGGCGGCACGTTCGGCCTCCGCGCCCGCCGGCAGATCCGCCGTGCAGCCGCAGGCGAGCGCCAGTGCGCAGGCTGCGCCAGCCCATCGCGCGTTTCTCATGTTCCGGCCGCGCCTGTGTTGCGCGCCGCAAGGGCGCAGATGATCTCCGTTTCCCCGCAGACGCCCAGCACCTGGCCTTCCTCCGCCAGCAGCACCGGGTGGCCCGTCCGGCGGCGCAGGTGGATCAGGGACTGCAATGACAGCGACGCCGGCGCGACGATCACGGCGCGCTCGCCCTCCCCACAGGCCGCGTCGTCTTCGACGACCCGCAGCGGATGCGGCTGTCCATCGAGGCTGAGCGCCAGGGGCGCGTTGCTGGCATCGACGCGCAGCAGGTACCGCCGCGCCCCGTCCAGGAACCATGTGCCGTCCACGCGATCGAGCTCGTCGCGGCCGCGCATGATCATGGCGCCCGTCAGCACCTTCAGCGGGTTCATGCGCCGCACGAACTCGGCGACGTAGTCGTCAGCCGGGCGCAGCACGATGTCCTGCGCCGATCCGGTCTGCACGATACGGCCGTGGCGCATGATCGAGATCCGGTCCCCCAGGCGCAGCGCCTCGTCGAGGTCGTGGCTCACGAACAGGATCGTCTTGTGGACGCGCTGCTGCACCGCCAGCAGCTCGTCCTGGAGCCGGTCGCGGATCAGCGGATCGAGGGCCGAGAACGGCTCGTCCATCAGCAGGATGTCGGCATGGGTCGCGAACGCCCGCGCGAGGCCCACGCGCTGCTGCATGCCGCCCGACAGCTCGCCCACTGCGCGGTCCGCCCACTGCGCCAGGCCCACGAGCTCCAGTTGCGCGGCGACGATGCGCTGCCGCTCGGCGGGCGCCTCGCCGCGCAGTTCCAGCCCGAGACCGACGTTTTCCGCAACCGTGCGCCAGGGCAGCAGTGCGAACTGCTGGAATACCATGGCGATGCGCTCGCGCCGCAGTCGCCGCAGGTCTGCGGCGCTGCAACGGCCGACGTCGATCGGCCCGTTCGCATCGTTGACCAGCGCCTGCCCCCGCGTCATCGGATTGAGGCCGTTCGCTGCGCGCAGCAGCGTCGACTTGCCGGATCCCGAGAGTCCCATCATCACGCAGATCTCGCCGCGTGCGATCGCGAGGCTGGCGCCGGCGACGCCCACGGTCACGCCGCAGGACTCCGAGATTTCCTCGTGGCTCGCGCCGGCGTCGAGACGTCCGAGCGCCTCGCGCAGGCTGCGCGCGCCGCGGCGGCCGCTTTCCCGGGGAAACAGGATGTCGACGTCCCGGAATTCGAGCGCGGCGTTCATTGCTGCGGTCCACCGCGGCCGGGCCGGCTGATCCGGTCCAGGATGATCGCCAGCAGCACGATGGCAAGGCCCGCCTCGAAGCCGACGTCCACCTGCACGCTGTTGAGCGCGCGCACGACCGGCACGCCGAGGCCGCCCGCGCCCACCAGCGCCGCGATCACGACCATGGACAGCGACAGCATGATGCACTGGGTGACGCCCGCGAGGATGGTCGGCCGCGCGCTCGGCAGCTCGATCTTCCACAGGCGCTGCATCGGCGTCGCGCCGAAGGCGTCGGCGGCCTCGAGCAGCGGCCTCGGCACCGTCGAGATGCCGAGGTGCGTCAGGCGGATCGGCGCCGGCACGGCGAAGATGATGGTCGAAATCAGGCCGGGCACGACACCGAGGCCGAACAGCACCAGCGTCGGGATCAGGTACACGAAGGTCGGCAGCGTCTGCATCAGGTCGAGCACGGGGCGCAGCGCGGCGTACAGCCGCGGCCGGTGCGCAGCCGCAATGCCGATTGGTACGCCGATCAGCGTCGAGAAGAGCGCGGATACGAACACCAGTGAGAGCGTCTCGAGCGTCGCCGCCCAGTAGCCCTGGTTCATGATGAAGAGCAGCGCCGCGACCACGAAGAGCACGAGTCCGATCGAGCGGTGCAGCAGCCAGGCGAGCACGGCAACCAGGCCGACCAGCAGCAGGCCGGGCATCGCGGCGAGCAGCGCGTCGACGGAATCGACCGAGCCCTGGATCGCGACCGAGATGCCGGCAAACACGCCCTTGCCGTGCGCCTTCACCCATTCGATGCCCGCGGCGATCGCAGAGCCGAGCGGAATCTTGTGTCGCGTCACCCAGGAGTCGAAGCCCTGCGCCGCAGCCTCCGGTGCCGCCGCGGCCGAAAGCGGCGCGGGATTGCCGTCGAAGGTCGAGACGCCCTCGAACCATCGCGCGAGCGCATCCGGGTTCGCCGTGAGCCATTCCGCGCCGGCGGCCTCCGGCGACAGGTTGCGGTCGAGGATGCCGGCCATCAGTTCGCTCTCGCCGCGCAGCGAGAACTCCAGGTTCTTCAGCAGACGGCCGAGGTTCAGGCATTCGAGCAGGTAGCCGGCGCGAACGTTGGTATAGATCGTGGCACCGCCGAAGTCGGGCCCGAAGCTCGCGTCGCCGCCGGTGAGGTAGCGCAGGTTGAAGCGCGTGTTCATCGGGTGCGGTTCCCAGCCCAGGAACACGATCGGCTGCCTGGCGGCGTAAGCGCGCTCGACCTGCGCCAGCATCCCTTGCTCGCTCGACTCCACCAGCTTGAAGTCGCCGAGGCCGAACTCGTTCTTGCCGATCATCTCGAGCACCAGGCGGTTGCCGTCGTTGCCGGGCTCGATGCCGTAGATGGAATTTTCGAGCTCGGCGGCGAAACGCCGGATGTCGGAGAAGTCCTTGAGCCCCGCGTCATGCAGGTAGGCTGGCACGGCGAGCGTGTACTTGGCGCCGGTGAGATTCGCGCGGACCACCTCGACTGAACCGTCGGCGACATAGGGCCGGATGTCCGCGGCCATCGACGGCATCCAGTTGCCGAGGAAGACGTCGATGTCCTTGTTCTTGAGCGACGCGTACGTCACGGGCACCGACAGCACGGTGACCTCGGGCCGGTAGCCCAGCATCCGCACCAGCTGGCTCGCGAGCCCGGTGGTCGCCGTGACATCGGTCCATCCGATGTCGGAAAAGCGCACGGTGCGGCAGGACTCGGGTTCGGTCGCCGCCCAAGGGGCGGCGACCGGCAGCAGGGCGCGGAGCGCCCGGCCCACGGAGAGGCCGGCCCGTGCTGCCCGTGGCCAGCCCGACC
>JBQTKI010000140.1:0-1633 GCA_052386275.1 Gammaproteobacteria bacterium | reverse complement strand
CGTCACCGTCGGTCGCGGCAGCGTGATCGGCGGCAACGTCTGGCTCACGCACAGCGTGCCGCCCAATTCGCGCGTGTCGCAGGCCGAGCCGGTGCAGTCCGGCTTCGAGCACGGCGCCGGCATCTGAGGGAGGATCAATGACCCGACGCATTACCCGCCGCGAGTTCAACCGCCTGGCGGTCGCCGCCGGCGCGCTCACGGTGGTGCCCATTGGCACCGCAGGCGCCCAGGTCCGCTTCACCTCGCCGCCGTTCCAGCTCGGTGTCGCCTCGGGCGATCCCTCGGCCGACGGCTTCGTGCTCTGGACGCGGCTCGCACCCGAGCCCTTCGATACCGCCTACCTCGGCCAGACCATATTCGAGGTCGCGTGGGAAGTGGCGGAGGACGCGTCGTTCTCGCGCCTCGCGAAGCAGGGCACGGCCTGGGCGCGGCCACACCTCGCGCATGCGGTGCACGTGGTGGTGGACGGGCTGCAACCGGGGCGCGAGTATTTCTACCGCTTCCGGATCGGACGCTACGAGAGCCCGGCGGGTCGCGCGCTGACCTGCCCTGCACCCGATGCCGCCGTCGCCTCGATGAAGTTTTCGTTCTCTTCCTGCGCGCACTACGAGCAGGGATTCTTCTCGGCCTACCACTGGATGGCCGAGGACCGGCCGGACCTGATGCTGGCGCTCGGCGACTACATCTACGAAGACGCCTGGGGCGACCGGCGCGTGCGCCAGTTCGACACGCTCGAGGCGGTCACGCTGGACGACTACCGCCACCGCTACACGCAGTACCGCACCGATCCCGACCTGCAGGCGGCGCACGAGGCCTGCCCCTGGCTCGTGACCTGGGACGACCACGAGGTGGACAACGATTACGTCAGCCTCGTGAGCGAGAACGAATTGTGCGGCGGCGAGCGCGTGCGGACAACGTTTCCGGCGCGGCGGGCGGCGGCGTACCAGGCTTGGTTCGAGCACATGCCGGTCCGCCCGTCGCGGCTGCGACCGGAAATGGCAGTGCAGATTTACGGGTCGCTCGACTGGGGGGCGCTCGCGCGCTTTTACACGCTCGACACGCGCCAGTACCGGTCGGTCCAGGTCTGCCCGAACTCGCCGACCGTCATGCGCTGCGACTTCGAAAAGGGCCGCAAGATCCTGTTCGGCGGTGCGGGCGGATCCGCTTTCATCAACCCGAATGAATCTTCCTGCAAGGCGGACCTCGCCGATCCGTCACGCACCGTGCTGGGCGCGGAACAGGAACAATGGCTCGACGGCGCGCTCGGCGGCAGCCGCGCCGCCTGGAACGTCATCGCCCAGAATGTGATGGTCATGACCGTCGCCGAGGGCACGGCCGAGTCGCCCCGCATTCACAGCGATGCCTGGGCCGGTTATCCGCCGGCGCGCGAGCGATTTTTCGCCTCGCTGCTGAAGCACCGCGTCGCGAATCCGGTGGTGCTCACCGGCGACATCCATTCGTTCTGGGTCAATGAGCTCGCGACCGCCGCTGGCCGGGCGGTCGGCGTGGAGCTCGTCACCTCCTCGATTGCGACCAACACCTACGACAAGACCGCGACGCTGCCCCTCAATCCCGGCGCGAAATTCCACGATGGCCTGCACAACGGCTACATGCGCTGCGAGCTCACGCGCGA
>JBQTKI010000139.1:0-17274 GCA_052386275.1 Gammaproteobacteria bacterium | reverse complement strand
GATGGCATAATCGTGGTTTTCCACAATAAGGACGGTGCTGGTGTTGCCAACGCGAGCAGCATCGAGTTTCGGCCCCTTGTCTTGGAGGGCCTTCAGCAGACGCGCGTGTCGCAGACATTCGTGGTCTTGCGGTGCGCAGCGGCCCGGCAACAGGCGGCCACCCATCGCGGTGCTGTGGTGGCACGCCAGCGTGACTCGAACCGGGGCCTCGGGCGGCTCAGCGTGAATTCGCACCTCTGTGGGACCCAGTCCGCGCGGAGGCTCCGGTAGGCGCGGAATGGCTCCGCGAACCCATGCAAGGAGAGCAGCGCGCTCCTCTGCAAGTCGCTTGCCTGTGAAGTCGTTGAATGCATAGACGTTCACGGTGATCGTGTATGCAAGGCCAGACTTCAGGAGGTCCGCAATTGCTGTCTCGAACGCCGGATCGAAGACGCGGCCAAACATGATGTCGTCGCGTTGGTTCTCGGGGAACGGCTCGATGAGTGTGTGCTCGAAGGCGTAGTGTTGACTTCCGATGTAGCACGTGACCTCGACGCCGGGTTGCGCCGGTGTGTCGCGCACGACATTACGACGCTGCTCGCCGTGCTCCGCCTCAAGGGTGCGTAGGACGGCATCACAGCAGCGGCCCTCGTTGGTTGCCGTCTTGATCACGCCGGCCATTCTAGTGCGGCGGGCGAACCTATCAGGACTTTCGTGTGCGAGGCATGAGATGAAGAGCAACAGGAGTCCGTATAGTGTCAACTCTAACCCCGCCGGAGATAGCATCTCCGGCCCGACGCCTCCCTCGTGGAGGCGTCTCTTTCCCCGGGGTTCGTAACCTGGAGCTGTTACCGCTGAACGCAAGTTCAAGCGTCGGCTGAACGATAGTTCGGTGCTCGGCGGCCAACTACTCGGGGTAGCGAGTATTTTCCTCAGCGCGTTGAGTAAACCGCGTGTCGATTGGGTCTGCGTGAATCGCCCTGGCCCGCGCGAGCACGTTCATTCTGCTTGTCCGGGCGGCCGAGGCGGCCTATCGCTTTTTCCAGATATATTGACTTTATCCATATTTTTAGATAATTTGACGATATCCACAAAAGGAGATATTCCGTGGAATACGTCGCCCGCACTCCGCGACAACTGGGCCAGATCCTCAGGGCCTGCCGCAAGAAGCGCCAGCTGACCCAGGGCACGGTCGGCTCCAAGGTGGGCGTACGCCAGAGCCAGATCTCCAGCATCGAGACGCGCGGCGCGGACATCACCATGGGTACGCTCTACCGGTTGCTCGCCGCGCTGGACCTGGAGCTCGTGCTGCGGGACAGACGCGCCCGGGACAAACGGCCGACGGAGTGGTGAGGCATGGCACGCCCCGCGACGAGCCATACCCTGTCGATCTGGATGAACAGTCTGCTGGTCGGCCACTGGACTGCCGCCCCCCGGCAACCCCAGCAGTTTAGTTATGCCGACGAATGGCAGCGGTCAAGGGCTGCCCGCCCCATCTCCCTGTCAATGCCGCTCGGCCCTTCCGCCACGATTTATCGGGGTGCCGCCGTAGAGAACTACTTTGACAACCTGCTGCCCGACAACCGCGCGATCCGCGAACGCCTCCGGCAGCGCTTCGGGGTGCGATCCGCCCACTCCTTCGACTTGCTCGCCGAGATCGGCCGCGACTGCATTGGCGCCATCCAGGTCTTGCCCGAAGGCGCAGCGCGCCCCCATGTCAGACGCATCGACGGCGATCGACTCGATGAAGCCGGCATCGAGCGCGAACTCGACAATGCTCTAGGCGGCAATGCGCCGGGGCGAACGGACGGGGACGAGTTTCGCATCTCGCTTGCCGGCGCCCAGGAAAAGACCGCCCTGCTGCGCATCGGCAGTCGATGGCTGCGGCCGGCTGGTGCCACGCCCACGACTCACATTCTAAAGCTGCCTCTCGGGGTGTTCCCGCAAGGCATCGACATGAGCCTTTCAGTGGAGAACGAATGGCTATGTGCCCGGGTACTCCGGGCCTATGCCATTCCCGTCGCCCATTGCTCGATTGAACGATTCGGCCGGTACAAGGTGCTGGTCGTCGAGAGATTCGATCGGCAGTTTGCTGCCGACCGCAGCTGGATCATGCGGATTCCGCAGGAGGACTTCTGCCAAGTCACCGCAACCGCGCGCGAGAACAAGTATGAAGCAGATGGTGGGCCGGGCATTGAGCAGATCATGGAGCTGTTGCTGGGATCCGCTGATGCCGAAGCTGACCGCATGGATTTCTTCCGCACGCAGGTATTGTTCTGGATGCTCTGCGCCATCGACGGGCACGCCAAGAATTTCAGCGTCTTCCTGGAATCGGAGGGCCGCTTCCGGCTGACACCGCGATACGACGTGCTTTCCGCCTTCCCGGTGCTGGGCACGAAGGCCGGGCAGCTGTCGCCGCGCAGGGTGAGGATGGCGATGGCTGTCCATGGAACCAGGAGCCGCCATTACCACTGGTCGCGGATGCTGCGGCGACACTGGTTGCAAACAGCCAAACGGTGCGGCATTGCCTCGCGGGCGCAGGCGGAAATCGACGCACTGATCGCACGCACGCCCAAGGCCGTGGACGAGGTGGCCGAAGCGTTGCCCGCGGGATTTCCGGAGGTGATCTCCCGGCCGGTACTGCAGGGATTGCTGGAGTCGGCCAGAAAACTGGCTGCTCAATGATCGCCCTAACCCGCGCTCGGCTCGCCCGTCTCGGTGAGCCCACCACCCCGCCGCCGCTGTACGTAGAGCCCTGCCTCGCAAAAACTTCTCAAAACGGGCGAAGCACCTCCTAGCCCGCACACAATTCGCGACGTAGGTCCCACAAGAGGTTTCCCGAAATCGCAACGATGCATTGCGGGAGACACTCATGCAGTCAAGAAAGTACGCAGTTTTAGTTGTGCTGGCGCTTACTCTTGCAGGGTGCGCGGCCTCAGTGCGATACGCACCGCGCGTCACAGGTGTGCTTCCTGGCTACGTCGATCAGCGGCTCGGTGAAGACACGTACCAAGTAAAGATCGGGGAGGCCTGGCCGAAGGACTGGCCTGACCTTGAGAAGTTTGCGATGTATCGCGCGGCGGAACTCACGCAGCAAAGTGGCAATCGATACTTCTCTGTTTTGGCGGCCTCTTCTCGTGTCACGAACTACACGGTGGCTATGCCAACCACCTCGACTACCACAGGAACCGCCAGCACTTTCGGCGGATCGACCTACATCAACGCGACTACGACGACCACAGGCGGCGGCAATGTGAACATCAGCGGCGGCTGGTACACGTTGGAGTTCAAGATAATTTCCGACGACGACATGCGCGTCCACAAAGATGTCGTGGACTCGCAGAAAATTGTGAACGATCTAAAGTACTTCATAGACAGTCGCCGGTAAGTCTACGGTTGAGGCATTCTAGGTAAAGCCCAAGCCGATTCCCGGCTCAACTTAGCTCACACGCAGCCCTGTCGAGGTGCCGGCATGACCGAACTATTTCAGCACCCTAGCCTCAGTGGAAGACATATAGATGGCTTCATTTCGCACCTAATAACAAAGGGCCTTGTCGCGCTGATCGTTACCGCTATCGTTTCTGTAGTGCAGATGTTTCGCTTCGGCGTCGGCCAACGATATAGCCTATTGCTGGCGGGTTCCCTTCTCTCGATTGTCGTCCTTTTCGCGTACTCCAACCGCATTGTCCGCGAGCGCGGCGAACCAAGACGCAGCTTCGCCCGGTCAATCACCATTCTCGGCGGATTCGTCCCCTATGTACTCGGCTGTTATCTTGTTTTCTATGAGGGCTTCTGGCGACTGCGGTTGCTCCTCGACAGCTTTTCTGTCGCTGTGGTCGCCGTCGCGCTTCTTTGGATTGTCGCAGGGTATGTGGTCGTCTCGGCCATCTACAAAGTGAGTGAATTCGGGCGGGCCGTTGACGACGGCCGGCTAAAGCTTGAGTGAGGTCAAAGCACGGTCGAACGAACGCGCTTGGGAGCCTCGTAATTCGGCTAGGTATCGCACGGTGCGGTCTTTTCGCGAGAGAGAAACTCAAGTCCCGGCAAATTACCGCGTTAACCGGACAGGGCAACCACGTCCAGTAGAAACGCCTGAATCCCGCTACCTTCAACCCGAAATAGAGGTTGAACCCATCTACGTAGGCTTCGACGCGCATCACAAGCAGTCCCCGCTGCCTCAATTGTCGCCTGATCGTATAGTGTCAACCCTAACCCCGCCGGAGATAGCATCTCCGGCCGGACGCCTCCCTTGCAGAGGCGTCTCTTTCTCCGGGGGTTCGTAACTTGAAGCTGCGCAACGTACTGCGAAGCGATCGGGGGAGTCGCGCTTCGCAGTTCAGTACACTTCTCATCAGCCGTTATCAATTCAAGTGTCGGCTGAACGCGAGTTCCCGTATCGGTCAATCAACCGAACCCACTCGCGATGAGTTCGGCCCGCCAATTACTCAGGGCATTGAGTATTCTTACGCAGCGTCATGAGTAAACTGCATGTCGGTCGAGCCTGGGTGAATCGCCCCATTGCGCACTCGCCTCTGTAGCTGGATGCGTAGCTAGCGTAGGTGCAGAAGATTGAAATATTCTGACAATCAACGGCTTGTCTGTTGCTCAAGCGAGCAGGTGCAGAACGTCGAGTGAGCGGCGCTCAGCGCGAATGCCGCGAGGCGAAGGCCCAGGCTTCCCCGGATGCGTTGACGAGTTTCGTGCCCGGCCCGAGCACGCGTTGCATCCCGCGGCGCGCATCGCTGCCTGGCCAGCCGTGGCCGACTCCGGTGAGCTTCAGGTGCTCCACGGTCGCGCCCCGGCCGCAGCCGTCGTAGACGAGCCGCGCCGCCGACTGGCCGCGATCACGGCCATTGCCGCGGCGCGTGTCGCCGGGCACCGGCGGCAGGCGGCAGCCATTGAACCTCGCCCAGCGCTCGATGCCCGGGACCGCCGGCTCATGATGGATGCGGGTCTCCGTGCCCGGGAACGGCGGGCCGAGGCCGCCCGCATAGAGCGCACGCGGGTCGTCCACGCTGTGGATGTGGAGCACCGCCACCGGCCGTGACGGCCTGAATTCCGCGAGGTCCATGGCGCCGCCCACCGGCACGATCGCCGTCACGAGATCGGCACGCTCGGCCGCGAAGCGGTAGGCCATCATCGCGCCGTTCGAGTGGCCGGTGACATAGACGCGACGCGCGTCCACCGGCGTCCGGCGCGAGAGGTCGGCGAGAACCGCCGCCAAGAATCCCGTGTCATCCACCTGGTGCTCGAGCGCCCAGCCGCAGCAGTGATCGCCGGCGTTCCAGGTCAGGAAGCGGCCGGCGAAGCGGCCCGAGCCGTCGGGGTACGCGGCGATGAAGCCGTGGCGGTCCGCGACCGCATCCAGCCCGTTCTCGCGCTTGAACTGCGCGCCCTGGCCGCCGCCCCCGTGCAGCGCGAGCATGACCGGCGCGGGCCGGGCGGCATCGAGCGAGCGCGGCACGTGCACGAGGTAGCTGCGCGTCCTGCCGCCATGCGCGAGCGTGAACGCGTGCTCGCCCGCCGGCAACGTCGCCGCGTCCGTTGCGGCAGAGGCCGGTGCCGGACCCGGCAGCAGGATCCAGGCAGCCGCGATGGCGACGATCAGGCCGATCGTCGCGTACGCAGTCAGGAAACTGGGCTTGTGGTCCCGGACCGGCAACATCCGCACGATTGTACGGATGCCGGGGCGCCGGGTCGCAGGTTCGCAGTCACCATCGGGATCCGCTCGCTGGGGGAAAGGCGGCGGTTGCGCTCAACGATAACTGCGAGCCTGCGACCCGGCGCTGCTGTCGGCGCTCACGTCTCGAGTCGGCCGGCCGTGACCACGATCTCGGGCAGGACGACCGCTGAAGCGGCGCCCAGCACATCGCGCTCGTAAACCACGCGCTGATCGAGCGCGAGCCCGTTGCTGACCAGTGCCGCGAGCGTCGCGACCAGCACGGCCGCGATGCCCGCGTTCCTGATCGTCGAATAGGTCTTCATCTCCGTTCTCCTTCAATGTCCGGACTGGACTTTGGGCTTGGCGCCCGCCTGAAACAAACGGGCTTTCTGATGCCCGGTTAAGGGAAACTTGACCACCTTGGCCGCCGGCACCGCCGGCTGCAGCGCCGGCTCGAAACGCCGCCCGGCGATCAGCTCGGCGTGGCGCCGCTCGCCCTCCGCCAGCAGGTCCAGAAACCCTAGGAAACCCTGCAGATGTCCACTCATGGCCTTCTCCTCGGTTCGTCTGAATCGGGCACCGCGCCCGTCCTTCGTGGGCTAGACTTTGCGGTCACGGCGTTTGCCGAACAAACGCATAATCTCAACCCCGGTTAAGGGAAACTTCGTGCCTGCATCGGCCTACGGACGCTTGCCCCTCAATGCCTTGCGGGTGTTCGAGGCGGTGGCCACGCGCCTGTCGTTCGCCGAGGCCGCGGAGGCCCTGAAAGTGACGCCGGCCGCGGTTTCGCAGCAGATCAAGTCGCTCGAGGAATACCTGCAGATTCCGGTGCTGCGCAGGCGCGGGCGCAAGGTCGAACTCACGCCGGAGGGCGCGAAGCTCTTACCCGGCGTGCAGGCGGGGCTCGATGCGCTGGTGGCGGCGTTGCGCGAGACGCGTATGATGCGCGCCGGCGGCGTGGTCAACGTCAGCACGCTCTCCTCGCTGATGCAGAAGTGGATGACGCCGCGGCTGCACCGGCTGCACGCGAAATTCCCGGACCTGCAGATCGATTGGCACACCTCGCGCGAAGCGGTGGATTTCGCTCGCAGCGATTTCCACGCGGCGGTACGGCTCGGCGAGAAGGTCGCACCCGGTCTCGACTACGAGCACCTGATGGACGAGTGGCTGGTCGTGATCGCCTCGCCGCAGCTCTACAAGAAGCACGGCTCGATCGACGATCGGAAGGCCCTCAAGGGCATCCCGATGCTGCAGGCGAAGGACGAACCCTGGTCGCGCTTCGAGAAGAGCGCGGCGCCGACGCCCTGGCCCGCCGGGCCGACCATCATCGACGACTCGGTGAGCGTGCTCTCGGCCGTGCTCGAGGGGCTCGGATACGCGCCCGCGCGCTGGTCGATCGCGGCGCACGACCTGCTTTCCGGCCGGCTCGTGCTCGCGAGCCACACCATTGTGCCCTCGCGTTTCCGCTACTGGTTCGTCTGTCCGCCCGCCTATGCGGAACTGCCCAAGGTCTGCGCGCTGCGCACCTGGCTCAAGGAGGAAGCGGCCGCCTTCCCGACTCCGGACGCCTGGCTCAGCAAGACATGAAGGGGTCACCTCTTTGGCATCGCCGAAAAGGTGACGGTCCCCGTTCTGCAGGTCATTGACGTCGCAGGGCGCGGCGTTTCACAGAACCGTCACGGCACCGTAACCGGCACGTTATCCGCGCTTCGCACAATGGCGCCGAACCGAGGCGGTGCCCTATGCGCATTGCGGTCGTCACGGAAACTTATCCGCCCGAGGTCAACGGCGTCGCGTTGACGGTGCACATGCTCGTCTCGCAGATGGCGGCGGATGGACACGAGCTCCTGCTCGTGCGCCCACGCCGGCCGGGCGTGTCCGCGCTGCCGCAGCCGGTCGAGGAACTGCTCGTGACGGGCGCCGCGCTGCCGAAGTATCCGGGTCTGCGGTTCGGCTTTCCGGCAGGCCGGCTGCTGAAGCGGCATTTCGGCGCGCGACGCCCGGACGCGGTGTACGTCGCGACCGAGGGTCCGCTCGGCTGGTCAGCGGTGCGCGCGGCGCGGCACCTCGGCATCCCGGTCGCGACCGGCTTCCACACGCGCTTCGATTCCTACGCCGGCGCCTACGGTCTCGGGCCACTGACGCCCCTGGTGCGCTCGTGGCTTCGCATCATGCACAACGCCTCTGGCGCGACCATCGTCCCGACGACGGAGCTGCGCGACTGGCTCGAGCAGCAAGGCTTCCAAGGCGTGCGCGTGGTGGCGCGCGGCGTGGATACGGCGCTCTTCGATCCGAAACGCCGCGATGCGCGGCTGCGCGAGCGCTGGGGCGTGAAAGTCGATGGCCTCGCGGTCACCTACGTCGGCCGTATCGCGGCCGAGAAGAACCTGGAGCTTGCGGTCAGGGCCTTCGAGGCGATCCGCCGGCGCCGCCCTGACGCGCGCTTCGTCTGGGTCGGCAATGGTCCGCAGTTCGAGCGCATGAAGCGCAAGCACGCGGATCACCATTTCACGGGTCTGCGGCTCGGCGAGGACCTCGCCGCGCATTTCGCCTCCGCAGACCTGTTTCTCTTCCCGAGCCTGACGGAGACTTTCGGTAACGTCACGCTCGAGGCGATGGCGGCCGGAGTGCCGACCATCGCCTTCGACTACGGCGCCGCGCATGCGCACCTCCGGGACGGCGTGCATGGCCGGGTCGTGCCCCGCAACGACGAAGCGGCCTACGTGGCCGCGGCCGTCGAAATCTCCCTCAACGACGCCGCACGTCGCGAAATGGGCCTCGCCGCGCGGCGGGCGGCCCTTTCCCTGTCGCCGGAGCAGTTGGCGCGCGACTTCGTCGGCCTGCTCGCCAGCCTGCCCGCGGGCGCGCCGGCATGAGCACGCTGCCCGCGGTCGAACTGCCGCTCTGCCTCGCGCTGAACCGCTGGGGATCGAAGAGCTTCGTGCACGGCTTCTTCGCGATCATCAGCCGGCTCGGCGACGGCGTGTTCTGGTACGCGCTCATGATCGCGCTCGCCGTGGCCGGCGGCGCGCAGGGTGCCCGGGCCGCCCTGCACATGGCGGTCACCGGTCTCGTCGCGCTCGCGCTCTACCGCGCGCTCAAGCATCGCATCCGCCGCCCGCGCCCCTGCGCCGCAGGGCACGGCATCGTGGCGCTGGTCGCGCCGCTCGACCAGTTCAGCTTCCCGTCGGGCCACACGCTGCACGCCGTCTGCTTCACGATGGTTGCATGCGCCTGGTTTCCGTCGCTCGCGGTGCTGCTGATACCGTTCGCCGGGCTGGTCGCGCTGTCGCGCGTCGTACTCGGCCTGCACTACCCGAGCGACGTGCTCGCCGCCGTCGCCATCGGCCTCGCACTCTCCGGCGTCTCCATCAGCCTCGTCTGAAAAAGGGACGGTCGCCTCTTGGCCGGACCGGTGCCGGGTCGCGGATTCGCGTATCCGGCAGCAATCGGCAAATCCGCGAATCCGCGACCCGGCACCGCTAGAATCGTCGGGTGGTGAAGCGCGGCCGACTCTACGTGATCGCGGCGCCGTCGGGCGCGGGCAAGACGAGCCTGCTGCATGCGCTGATGCGCAGGCGCCCGTCGCTGCAGTTCTCGGTGTCCTGCACCACGCGCAAGCCGCGCGCCCACGAGCAGGACGGGCGCGACTACCACTTCATTTCGCGCGAGGAATTCGAACGTCTGGTCCGCAAGGACGAGTTCATCGAGTACGCGGACGTGTTCGGCAACCTTTACGGCACCCGCAGGAGCGTGGTCGAGGCCGCGCTCGCCGCCGGACACGATCTGATCCTCGAGATCGACTGGCAGGGCGCACGCCAGGTGCGCGAGCGGCTGCCCGAGGCGGTGCAGGTCTTCATCCTGCCGCCGTCGCGCGCCGAACTCGAGCGGCGGCTGCGTGAACGCAAGACCGACAGCGAGGAGGCGATCGCGCGCCGGCTCGCCGAGTCGACGCTCGAGGTCTCGCACTGGCGGGATTTCGACTGCGTGATCGTGAACCGGGATTTCGACCAGGCGCTCGCGGAGCTGGAGGCGGTCTTCGACGGCCACGGCGAGGCTCTGGGCCGCGATCGTCCGGGGCTCGCGGAGCTGGCGGACAGCCTGCTGCAGATTCGCTAGCATTGACCTCGGGGGAAGGCGGGCGGTCATGACAGCCAAGGGTTCGGAAAGCGACAAGCAGAAAAGCATTGGCCGCTGGCACGCGGTTTCGGTCAGGCCGGGCCCGGGTGCCTGCGAGGCGGCTGTTACCGGCAAGTCCAGCCGCTGGCTATCGCGCGAAGCCCCGATGCTGCCGCTGCCCGGCTGCACCCGGCCCGACCGCTGCCGCTGCACCTACCAGCACCACGAAGACCGCCGTACGGGCGCGCGACGTGCCGAGGACCTCGACGCCTTTTCCCGGCCTGCCCCGATCGCCAACGAACGTCGCAAGCGCAGAAGCCGCCGCCAGGCCGACCAGGACTGACCCCGCTCCCGCCGCGCTTTCCGGGATACCCCCGGTCCGGTATGATTATCGGTCCAATTCCCTGAAATTACGGTCTTTTCCATGGCCCGCATCACCGTCGAAGATTGCCTGCATAACGTCGACAACCTGTTCGACCTCGTGCTGCTCGCTTCCAAGCGCGCGCGGCGGCTGGTCAACGGGGCGGAAGCGCGCGTCGACTGGGAGAACGACAAGCCCACGGTGGTGGCACTGCGCGAGATCGCGGAAGGCAAGGTCACGATCGACCTGCTGTCCGAGCCGGATCCCGAGCCGGAGCCGGAGCTGATTCCGGAGAACCCGCTCGACCTCGGCGTGGACTTCCGCGCGCCGCAGCTCGGCCTGGGGGACTGATCGCGAGCGGCAGCGTCCGATGAGTTACGCGTCTTCCATCCTCGGGCTGTTGCCGGGCGGAAGACGCGCTCCCGGGATCGCCCAGCTCGTTTCCAAGGTCGAGAGCTATCTCGCGCCCGACCAGGTCGAGCGCGTGCGCGAGGCCTTCGATTACGCCGAGATCGCGCACAAGGGCCAGAAGCGCCAGTCCGGTGAGGCCTACATCACCCACCCGGTCGCCGTCGCCGACATCCTCGCCGACCTGCACCTCGACGGCCCGACGCTGACCGCCGCGATCCTGCACGACGTGGTCGAGGACACGCCGTCCTCGATGGCCGAAGTCGAGGAGAAGTTCGGCAAGGAAGTCGCCGAACTCGTCGACGGCGTGACGAAGCTGGATCAGGTCCAGTTCAAGAGCCGCAAGGAAGCGCAGGCCGAGAGCTTCCGCAAGATGATCCTGGCGATGGTGCGCGACATCCGCGTGATCATGGTCAAGCTCGCGGACCGCACCCACAACATGCGCACGATCGCGGCGATGCCGCCGGAGAAGCGCCGCTCGGTCGCGCGCGAGACGCTCGACATCTACGCGCCGATTGCGAACCGACTGGGCATCCACTCGGTCAAGCTCGAGCTCGAGGAACTGGGCTTCCGCACGCTCTACCCGCAGCGCTACCGCGTCATCGAACGCGAGCTCAAGCGCGCGCGCGGCAACCAGAAGGAGTTCCTGCCGAAGATCGTCAAGGCGCTGCGCCAGGCACTCGCCCAGGCAGGCGTCAACGGCCAGGTCGAGGCGCGCGAGAAGCACCTCTACAGCGTGTACATGAAGATGCGCCGCAAGCGCCTGCCGCTCGCGCAGGTGGTGGACGTTTTCGGCGTGCGCATCGTCGTCAAGACCGTGGACGAGTGCTACCGCACGCTTGGTCTGGTGCACGGCCTGTATCGGCCGACGCCGGGCCGCTTCAAGGACTACATCGCGATCCCGCGCGTCAACGGCTACCAGTCGCTGCACACCACGCTGTTCGGCCCGAACGGCATCCCGCTCGAGGTGCAGATCCGCACCGAGGACATGCACCGCATGGCGGTGTCCGGCATCGCCGCGCACTGGCAGTACAAGACCGGCGACGAGGACGGCGCCGCGCAGCAGACGCGCGCGCGCGAGTGGCTGCAGGGCGTTATGGACCTGCACGAGGGCTCGGCCGAGGAGCTGGTCGAGAGCGTCAAGGTCGACCTGTTCCCGGATAAAGTTTACGTGTTCACGCCGAAGGGCGACATCATGCGCCTGCCGCGCGGCGCGACCTGCGTGGACTTTGCCTACGCCGTGCACACCGGCGTCGGCCAGCGCTGCGTCGCCGCCAAGGTGGACCGCCGGCTGGTGCCGCTGCGCACCGTGCTCAGGAACGGCCAGACCGTCGAGATCGTCACCGCCAAGGGCGCGCAGCCGAACCCGGCATGGGCCAGCTTCGTCACGACCGCCAAGGCGCGCTCCGCGATCCGCCAGTACCTGCGCAATCTCAAGCGCGGCGAAGCGGCGGAACTCGGCGGGCGCATGCTGAACCAGGCGCTGGAGGAGTTCGATCTCTCGCTCAAGAAGCTGCCGCAAGGCCGCCTGGACGAAGTCGCGCGCACGCTCCAGCTCAAGGACGGCCAGGAGCTGCTCGAGAAGATCGGTCTCGGCGAGCGCTTCGCGCGCCTGATCGCGCGGCGGCTGCTGCCCGCCGATGACGAGCGCCCGGAGGCCGGGCCGTCGCCGCCGCTCGCGATCGCGGGCACCGAGGGGCTGGTCGTCAGCTATGCGCGTTGCTGCTTTCCGATTCCCTACGACGCGATCGTCGCCTACCTCTCGAGCGGCCGCGGCATCGTCATCCACCGCGAGAACTGTTCGAACGTGGCCGCTTTCGGCAAGCAGCCCGACAAATGGATTCCGGCGGTCTGGCAGAAGGATCAGAAGCGCATGTTCACTGCCGGGCTCGCGGTCGAGGTCACGAACCGCGTCGGCATCCTGGCGCAGGTCGCGACCCGGATCGCGGAGCTGCAGAGCAACATCAGCCACGTCAGCGTGGACTCCGCGCAGGGCGACCAGTCCACGCTGCTGTTCGAGGTCCAGGTCAAGGACCGCGCGCACCTGGCGCGCCTGATCCGCGCGATCCGCGGCATGAAGGACGTGCTCAAGGTCGAACGCAGCCTCGCCTGAGGGCGGTTGCGCGCCCGGAGCTATACTCGATCGGCGGGAGGGCCGGGGTCCCCATGCAGCGCGACAGCCGGATCATCGCTGCGATACTCGCGGCGGATGTCGTCGAGTACAGCCGGCTCATGGGCGCCGACGAAACGGGCACGCTCGCCGCGCTGAAGTGGCGGCGCGCGATCTTCGAGGAAGTGGTACGCGAGTTCGGCGGCCGTGAGTTCGGCAGCGTCGGCGACAGCCTGATGGCGGAGTTCGCGAGCGCCGTGAACGCTGTGGCTTGCGCGCTCGAGATCCAGCATCGTGTCGAGGCAGGCCACGCGGCGCAGCCGCCCGCGCAGCGCATGCACCTGCGCATCGGCGTGAATCTCGGCGACGTGATTGAAGAGAAGGGCTCGGTGTTCGGCGATGCGGTCAATGTCGCCGCGCGCCTGCAGGCGCTAGCGAAGCCCGGCGGCGTGCTCATCTCGAGCGCGGTGTACGACCAGGTCCACCTCAAGGTGCCCGGGCGCTACGTTGCCGCCGGCACGCGCCACGTGAAGAACATCGAGGAGCCGGTGCGCACCTTCGAAGTGTTGCCGCCGGAGCCGCCGGGACTCATCGGGCGCATTGCGGGACTCGGCGCGCGCGTCGTATCGCGTCGCGTGCGGCGCGCGGCGCTGGTGGTCGCGACTCTCGTGGCGACCATCGCGCTCGGACAATACTGGCGCCACATACCTCTGCCGGGCGCGGACCGCAATCTCGGCGAGCTGCTCGACCCCGCCGCCGGCGAGCCGGCGCCCGGTTCGATCGCCGTGCTGCCGTTCGTGAACCTGAGCGGCGATTCGGCCAACGACTATCTCGGCGAGGGCCTGGCCGAGGAGCTGATGCACCGGCTGGCGAGGATACCGGGTCTCCGGGTCGCGGCACGGACCTCCGCGTTCGCATTCAGGGGCAAGGATCTGGACGTCAGGGAAATCGCGGACGCGCTGGGCGTCGCTTACGTCGTCGAGGGCAGCATCGCGCGCCAGGGCAACCGCGTGCGCGTACGCGCCGCGCTCGCCGAGCGCGCGACAGGCACGAACCGCTGGTCCAACTCCTACGAGGACAGCTCGGGCGACATTTTCGTCATCGAGGAACAGATCGGCACCCAGATCCTGGCGGCGCTCGAACTGGTGCTCGAGTCGCGCCCGGCATCGGCGCCGGCGCGCCAGGGCAACGGCGCGGCCTACGACTACTTCCTGCAGGGGCTCGCCTACCTGCGTCAGCCGCGCAGCAGGAAGTCGCTCGATGCCGCCGAGGGGCTGTTCCGGCGCGCGCTCACCGAGCAGCCCGGCTTTGCCCGCGCCCAGGCCGGGCTATGCCAGACCTACGTCGAGCGCTATGCGCTCGAACGCGTGCCGGCGCTGGTCGCCGCCGCGGAGAAGGCCTGTGCCAGCGCGCGCGTGCTCGACAGCGGAGCGCAGGAAGTGCACGAGGCCGTCGGTCGGCTGCGCCTGGCGACCGGCGATGCGGTGGAAGCAGAGGCGGCCTACCGGCAGGCGCTCGCGCTCGTGCCGCAGTCGCCGGACGCGCTGATCGGTCTCGCCCAGGCGCTGGCGGCCGGTGGCAAGACGAAGGAGGCCGAAAAGACGTTCCAGGACGCGATCGCGTCTCAGCCCAGCCACGCTTCCGCGCACAACGCTTACGGAAATTTCCTGTTCACCACCGGCCGCGCGAAGGACGCCGTCACCTCATACGAGCGCACCACCGAACTGACCCCGGACAATCCCGATGCATTCAACAACCTCGGGACTGCCTACATGCTGACCGGCGATTTCGAGCGGGCCAGCCGCGCCCTGGCGCAGTCGCTGTCTATCGAACCTCGCCGCGGCGGCTACGGAAACTCGGGCAGCGTCGAGTACTACCTCGGCCGCTACAAGTCGGCCCAGGACATGTTTCGAAAATCGATCGAGCTGGTGCCTACCGACCACCGGGCCTGGGGCAACCTGGCCGATGCCCTGCGATTCGATGCCAAGCCGGATGAGGCGCGCCAGGCCTACCGGAAGGCGCTCGACCTCGTTGAGGGCGAACTGGCTGTCAATCCGAGCCACACTGTCAACCAGGCGCAGGCGGCGTATTATGCGATCCAACTCGGCGATGCCGGCCGCGCGCGGCGCGGCATCGAGTCAGCGCTGTCGCAAGGAGACGGCAATTATTACGTCCACTACTACGTCGCGTTGGCCGAGCTCGGGCTCGGCGACGAGGCGAAGGCCCTCGCCCACGTGCGGCGCGCGCGTGAACTGGGGTATCCGGAAGTTCTGCTGAAGGCCGCGCCAGAGCTCGACGACATTCGAACAATGTTCTAAGCACGGGGGGGACGAACCATGGCCAGTCGGTTGACGTTTCGCATCAACGTGGAAGACGGCGTCGCGGTGGTGTCCGGATCCACGGTCGCGCAGGGGGACGAGATCACGATTCAGAGGGATGCGGCGAACCGGTCGCCCGCGCGTAGCCTGGCTCTGGCCGTCGCAGCGGCCGCGGGAAGCCAGGTCCTGGCCTTTCCGGCAGCCTCCCAGGATCAAGAACGCGGCGGAGAAGTGTCCGCGGCGTGCAAGGTGTGCGGCGAGGAATGCGGGAACCCGATCTTCTACCCGGAGGACGGGAGCTGCCCGAATCCGATTTTCTACCCGGAGAGCATGATCGCCATCGGCGGCGCGCTGGCCGTGGGCGTGGTCATTGGCGCCGTGGTTTGTTACAAAAGTAGAAACAGCGGACCAGGTACGTAAGTATGAAGTGATCGCCGGCCGCCGGGCGCGCGGCGTTGCGATCTAGGAGCAGCGGCACTGGCAGCCGCCGCCGCTCACGGCCTCTGCACGGACGCCCGAAGCGACCGCTCAGCCAGCACGGTCACCGAGCCGCGCCCGAGCGCGACCCAGCCTTGCGCCTTCCAGGCCTGGAGCTGCTGGTTGACGGCCTGGCGCGTGACGCCGAGAAAGCTCGCGAGGTCCTCCTGCGAGATCCGGAGCGTGAAGCCATCGCCGTTCTTCTCCCCGTGCAGCCGGCCGAGTGACAGCAGTCGTTTCGCCATCCGCGTTGGCGCATCGAGCAGCGCCGCGTCCTCGAGCAGGCCGCTGGTCCAACGCAGCCGCGCGCCGCACAGACGCAGTAGTTCCACCGCCACCTGCGGCTCGCGCTCGAGCAGCGCGAACAGCGGCTCGCGCCGGATCGAGACCAGGTCGGACGCCGTCATCGCGGTGGCAGTCGCGGTGCGGGTGCCGCCGTCGAGCAGGGCGATCTCGCCGAAGGTGTCGCCCGGTTCCATGATGTTCAGGAAGATCTCGCGCCCGTCCGCTGCGCCCGTGCTGATGCGCACCTGCCCGGCGACGACCGCGTACAGCGCATCGCCCGCTTCTCCCTGGCTGAACACGACCTCGCCGGCGCGGTAGGCGCGCTGGGCCGCGAGCGCGGCGATGCGATCGAACGCCGCGGGCGCGAGGCCGCGGAACAGCGGGCTGCGCTCAAGCACGATGCGGCCGGCCTTGGTGGTCACGGCCTGCCCGATGGAGTCGCGCTGAACATCCGGTGCATGATACGCCCCATGCGTCGCCTGGTTCTCGCGCTCCTCCTGTCCTTCGCGGCGGCCGCCGCGTGGGCGGATGGCAGCCAGCGCATTGAGGGCGTCGGTCGCATCGTCGCCTTCGCGGACGTGCACGGCGCCCATGATGAGCTGGTCGCGCTCCTGCGCGAGACGCAGATCGTGGACGACACTCTCCGCTGGAGCGGCGGCGCCACGCATCTCGTCAGCCTCGGCGACCTGGTCGATCGCGGCCCCGCGTCGCGCAAGGTACTCGACCTCCTGATGCGCCTCGATGGCGAGGCGCGCGCAGCGGGCGGCGCGCTGCACGTGGTGCTCGGCAACCACGAAATCATGAACATCTCTGGCGACCTGCACTACGTGACCGAGGCCGAGTACGCAACCTTCGCCGGCGTCGAGGACGATTCCCTGCGCGAGGCCGCCTGGCAGCAGGCGGTCGCGCAGGATCCGCTCGCCCTGCGCACCGCGTTCGACGCCGCGCATCCGCCCGGCTGGTTCGCGCACCGCCAGGCGTTCTCGCCACAGGGCCGCTACGGCGCCTGGCTGCTGTCCCGGCCCTTCGTCATCGTGATCAACGACACGGCGTTCGCGCACGGCGGCCTGCCGCCATTCGTCGCAAGACTCGGGCTCGAGGAGACGAACCGCACTTTGCACGCGCAGCTCGCGCAGTACCTCGCCGCCCAGCAGGCGGGCGATGCGGCTGCGCTCGAAATGCTGCACGACACGGAGGTCTTCACCCAGGCCGGGCCGACCTGGTTCCGCGGGCAGGCGCTCTGCAATACCTATACGCAAACGGAGAATCTCGAAGCGGCGCTCGCGGCGCTGGGCGCCGCCCGCCTCGTGGTCGGTCATACGGTGTCGCCGGAAGGCCGGGTGCTGTCGCGCTTCGACGGGCGCGTGATCCTGCTCGATACCGGCATGCTGCAACCGGTGTATGGCGGCACTCCTTCCGCACTGGTGTTCGAGCAGGGCGCGTGGACCGTCGCCTATGGCGGCAGGCCGGGGAAGCGTTTCGCGCCGGAGACGCCGTCGCGGACGGTCGGATCGCGCCCGCGCTCGCTCGACGATGACGCCCTCGAGCGCTGGCT
>JBQTKI010000138.1:0-12644 GCA_052386275.1 Gammaproteobacteria bacterium | reverse complement strand
CAACAACATCGCCAAGGCGCATTCCGGTCTTTCCGTGTTCGCGGGCGTGGGCGAGCGCACGCGCGAGGGCAACGACTTCTATCACGAGATGATGGAATCGGGCGTCATCGACAAGAAAGACCTGACCAACTCCAAGGTCGCGATGGTGTACGGCCAGATGAATGAGCCGCCGGGCAATCGCCTGCGGGTCGGCCTCACCGGCCTCACCATGGCGGAATACTTCCGCGACGAGAAGCAGGCCGGTGGCAAGGGCCGCGACGTGCTGCTATTCATCGACAACATCTATCGCTACACGCTCGCGGGAACCGAAGTGTCTGCGCTGCTCGGCCGCATGCCCTCCGCGGTCGGCTACCAGCCGACGCTCGCGGAAGAGATGGGCGTGCTCCAGGAGCGCATTACCTCGACCAAGACCGGATCCATCACTTCCGTGCAGGCGATCTACGTACCCGCGGACGACCTGACGGATCCCTCGCCGGCGACGACCTTTGCGCATCTCGATGCGACCGTCGTGCTCAGCCGCCAGATCGCCTCGCTTGGCATCTATCCCGCGGTGGACCCGCTCGATTCCACGAGCCGCCAGCTCGACCCGCTCGTGATCGGCGAGGAGCACTACAACACCGCGCGCGGCGTGCAGGCGATCCTCCAGCGCTACAAGGAATTGCAGGACATCATCGCGATCCTCGGCATGGACGAGCTGTCGGAAGAGGACAAGCTGACCGTGCACCGCGCGCGCAAGATCCAGCGCTTCCTGTCGCAGCCGTTCCACGTCGCGGAAGTGTTCACCGGCTCGCCCGGCAAATACGTCGCGCTCAAGGACACGATCCGCGGCTTCAAGGCGATCATCAACGGCGAGTACGATACGCTCCCCGAGCAGGCGTTCTACATGGTGGGCGGGATCGAAGAAGCGGTCGAGAAGGCGAAGACGCTCAGCTAATGGCCAACACGATCCACATTGACATCGTCAGCGCCGAAGGCGAAGTCCATGCGGGCGAGGCCACGATGGTGTTCGCGCCGGCATCCGGCGGCGAGGTCGGCATCGCGCCCCGGCACGCGCCGCTGCTCACGACGCTGAAGCCCGGCGAAGTGCGGGTTCAGACGGAGAGCGGCGAGGAGCTGGTTTTCTGGGTAGGCGGCGGCGCGCTGGAAGTGCAGCCGCACAAGATCACGATCTTGGCGGATACGGCGGCGCGGGCGAAGGACCTGGATGAGGCGGCGGCGCTCGCCGCCAAGCAGCGGGCGGAAGAGATGCTGCGGGATCGCGTGGGGGCGATGGAGATCGCGGAGGCGCAGGCGGAGCTCGCCAGGGCGGCGGCGCAGTTGCGCGCCATCGAGAAGTTGAGGCAGCTCAGAAAGGGCGGCTAAGACGATTCCCGCGCAGGACGATGCAAATGCCTTGCCAGTTCTGCACCATTGACCGATGAGCGTCTGGTCCCGCATCAAAGACCACAAGGTCCTCCAGTGGACGCTGGGCTATGCGGCGGCCGCTTACACGCTGCTGCACGGCGTGGAAATGGTCGGCAACGCGTTCACCTGGCCGCACGCGGTCGTGCGCCTCGTGACGCTGCTCCTGATTCTCGGCGTGCCCTTTGCGGCGACACTGGCCTGGTATCACGGGCACAAGGGGCATCAGCGCCTCGGCGGCCAGGAGATCGCGGTACTCGCTGTGCTGCTTGTGATCGCGGGCTGCGTCCTCTGGCTGTTCGGACATCCCGGCGAGGAGCACGCCGACTCCAGGAGCAAAGCAGTTGCCGCGGCCGAGCGGGCGTCGCCAGAGGCCAAATCCCTCGCAGTGCTGCCCTTCGACAACCGCTCCGGCGACAAAGGCCAGGATTTCTACGCCGACGGGCTCACTGACGAGCTGACCACGGCGCTTGCGCGCATCTCGGCGCTCAAGGTGATCGCCAGCGCCTCGACGGCGCGCTACAAGGACTCCGACAAACGCCCGTCCGAGATCGCGCACGATCTGGACGTCGCCAATCTCGTGACTGGATCCGTGCAGCGCGCCGACGGCCGCATCCGCTACACCGCTTCACTGGTCTTCGCGGACACCGAGCAGAACATCTGGGCCGAAAGCTACGAACGCGACGAGCGAGATGTCCTCACGCTGCAGTCCGAGGTCGCCGGCGCGATAGCGAAGGCCATCGCGGTACGCCTGAGCCCGGCGGAATCCGACCGCCTGGCGACCGCGCGCACGGTCGACCCGCGCGCCTTCGAGCAGTACCTGCTTGGACGCGCGCTCTGGAACCAGCGGACTGAGCAGAGCATCCGCGCGGCCCTGAGGCACTTCGAGAATTCGGCGCGCGTTGCGCCCGACTTCGCGCTCGCACACGCGGGGGTCGCCGACAGCTACATCCTCCTGGGGGTCCATGCCTACGAGCCGCCTCGCATGGTGATGCCGAAGGCGAAAGCTGGGGCGCTGACGGCGATCACGCTAGATCCTCTGGCTGGCGAGCCGCATGCCTCGCTTGGCGACATCCTGTTTCACTTCGACTGGGACTGGGCCGCGGCGGAGCGCGAACTCGAAGAGGCCATCCGCCTGGCGCCGGCCTTCGCAACGGCCTTTCAGTGGGGCTCGGAAACCCAGATCCTGAGCGGCGATCTGGAAGGAGCACTGATCCGATTGCGGCGAGCAAGGACGATCGACCCTTTGTCCATGATCATCCGGACATCGCTCGCCAACGTACTCGGCCTTCTCGGTCGTCGCGAAGAGGCGGTGATGGAGTTGCGTGAGGCCATAGCGCTCGACCCTGTCTTCGCGCGAACGCGCCGCGAGCTGGCATTGCAGTTACTTGCGCTTGGCCGCACGGACGAAGCGCTGGCCGAGGCGCGCGAGCTCGCCAGGATTGCGCCGGACAACCTGCCGTCCATGGCCGTTCTGGGTCTCTGTCTCGGGCGCTCCGGTCACGCGACCGAAGCGCGCGCGCTGCTCAAGAAACTGGAGGCCAAGAAGGGCAAGCCATACATCTCATCGCTCGAACTCGCCCGCATTGCAGCGGGCCTGCAGGATCGGGACCTAACGATCCGCTACCTCCAGAGGGCGGTCGAGGCCCGCGAGGGATTTCTCCCGTTCATCGGCGGCGACGACGAATTCGCGTTCTTGCGGGACGACGCGCATTACCAGGCCATCGTGCGCACGATCGGAATCGGCGAGAGACGCGGGACGCCGGTTTCAGTCGGCGAGTAGAAACCGCGCTCTCACGCCGGCAGGATGTTGGCGTTCAGCCGGAACAGGTTCTGCGGGTCGTACTGGCGCTTGAGCTGGCGCAGCCGCCCGATGTTCCCCCGGTAATTTTCGTCGATCTTCGGCTGGTGCTCGTCGGCCACCTCGTTGGTGTAGTAACCGTCGGTGAAGGGCAGGAGTTTCGACCAGTAGTCCTTGACGTAGTCCGTGTGCCGTTTGCCGTCCGTGCCGAGATCCCAGGACACCATGGCGAATATCTCAATGGTTGAACGCCGATCCGGGAATGCCGTCGCATCCGGCGCGACGCGGCCGATGGCGCCGCCGGCATGCTGGGTGAAAAACGCCGTGCCGCGCGCGGGGTCCGGCTGGAATCCGGCCATGATGGCGTCGACGAGGCCCGCGGGGTAGCCGACGATGAAGCCGGCCTTGAGGTACTCGCCGTTGTTCCGCGGGTCGGTCTGGTCCCAGCTGCGCTGGATCGCGACGTAATCCTGCGCCTTGATCGTGTCCTCGATCGGCTTGCCGAGCTTGCGCAATGGCGCCAGCACGCGCTCGGCATCGGCGGCCGGCCCGGAATAGGTAGTCTGGATCGCGAACGTGCCGGGCTTGTCGCCCATGGGTGAGTCCATGTAGGCGTCGACATACAGCTCATCCGGCGCGCTGTTGGCGTACTCGCCGAAGAACTCGAGCAGCTCGCGGGCCCTCTCGATCGGAAACACCACGTCGCCGCCGACGATCTCGCGCTGCATCTGGTGCAGGCCGAACTCGAAGCCCGTCACGATGCCGAAGTTGCCGCCGCCGCCGCGCACCGCCCAGTACAGGTCGGGATTCTCCTCCGCACTCGCATGGCGGAGCTGCCCGTCCGCGGTCACGATATCCACGGATTTCACGTTGTCGAGCGCGAGTCCGAAGCGTCGCGCGACGCGCCCGAAGCCACCGCCGAGCGTGAGGCCGCCGACCCCGGTGTGAGACACGGTGCCGGCCGTCGTCACAAGGCCGTACGCCATCGCCTCGTGATCCAGGTCACCTAACAGGCTGCCGCCTTCGACGTAGGCCCGGCGCGCGGCCGGGTCGACGCGCACGCCGCGCAGCCGGGACAGGTCGATCTGGATGCCGCCGTCGCAGGTGGACTTGCCGGAAAAACTGTGGCCACCGCACTTCACGGCCAGGAGCAGCTCGCGCTCGCGCGCAAAGGTAACTGCATTCCGGACATCCGCCGCACCGGTCGGCTGCACGATGAGCGCCGGATGCTTGTCGAATTGAGGGTGCAGAATTCGGCGCGCCAAGTCGTAGCCCTGATCTCCTGCGAGTAGGAGCGGCCCGCGCAGGCTCGCCTTAAACTCGGCGACCGCCGCCTGTTCAATGACCGTCGCGGAACCGTCGAGCTTGACCGCGGCGAGGCCGCCCGCGGCCTGAGAGGCTGCCTGATCGAGCGCATACAGCCGCGGAGTCGGCAGTGCATAGGCGACTGCGGCGGCCAGCGAAGATTGAAAGAAACTACGGCGGTTCATCATGTGCCTTCCCCCTGCTCGTGGCCAGGATTCTACCTCTTGGCGCTGTGGGTGGAGGACAATCAGACCTTCCACCGCTCGCCATTGATTCCGGCGCCCAACCTCTTCGATAAGCCTTTCGTTCCTCTCCTGATACTCGCGGAACGGCTTTGCACACGCTTCCTCCGATCCCGCGAAGTACCCGATCTGCCGCACGCGGACCTCGCCCCCTTCCTCGAACATCAAAATCCAGGTTGCAACTTCACCCACCGCATGACTGAATTATCCCGCCACGGACGGATCAACGGTGGAGGCCATGAAGACGAGACGTAAGAGTGCTCCTCGAACGGTAGCGAAGACCCGCATCGGCGGCGTCGCCCGCCGGGTCGTTTCGCCCGCGGAATGGCGCCGCGCCCGGGCCGCCATGACGGCCAGGGAAAAGAAGCACATGCGCAATGGCGACGCGCTCGCCGCCGCGCGCCGGCGCATGCCGTGGATGAAGATCGATAAGCCCTACACCTTCGAAGGACCTCAGGGCCCGCGGAAGCTCGGGGACCTGTTCGAGGGCCGCACGCAACTCATCCTCTATCACTTCATGTTCGGTCCCAAGGTCCCCGGCTGGCCGGAGAAGGGCTGTGTCGGCTGCTCGTTCGTGGCCGACCAGATCTGCCATCTGGATCACATCAACGCCCGCGACATCACGTTTGCGATGGTGTCAGCCGTACCCTGCGCGGACATCGTGCGATTGCGCGAACGCTATGGCTGGCAGCGGCTGCCCTGGTTCTCGACGAGCGCGGAATTCAGCCGCGACCTCGATGTATCGGACGAAAGCGGCAACAGTTTCGGCCTGAATGTCTTCTATCGCGATGGAAAGGCCATCTATCGCACGCATTTCGTTGCGCGCCGGGGCATCGAGGCGTTCGGCACGGCGTGGTCGTTCTACGACGTGACGCCGCTGGGTCGCCAGGAAAAATGGCAGGACGCACCACGCGGCTCGCCGCAGGGCGCGCCGTACGTCTGGTGGCGCCGGCATGGCGAGTACGAAGCCGATGCTCGCGGCACGAAGGCCTGAGCGATGTGCCCTGCCTGCCTGATGTCGGCGGCGCTGATTGCGGGCGGTGTCACCACTGCCGGTAGCGCCACGGCGCTGATCGTGCGGAAAGTCCTGCGCCGCCGCCGAAGCCGGAAGCGGAATGCCTAGCGGCCCGGGCGCTTGGCTTCCACGTGCCGGGCGAAGTTGTCGAGGATAGCCTGCCAGCCCTGGCGCTGGAGCTCGGGCGTGTTCTCGGTCTCCGCGTCGAAAGTCTCTGTCACTAGTACCTCGTCACGGCGCTCGACGAACTCGACCGTGACGTCGCGGCCATCGCTCATCCGGTAACCGATCGCCTGCTTCGGCACGACCCGCGTATAGGTGCCCTCGAAGTCGAAGCCCGCGCTGCCGTCTTTCGCTTCCATGCGCGCGCTGAAACTGCCGCCTTCGCGCAGGTCCACGGTGCTCTCCGTCGTGTGCCAGTCGTCCTGGGCGGCATTCCACTGCTTGATGTCTGCCGGGTTGTTCCAGGCGTTCCAGACTTCGTCCAGGCTGCCCTTGATGGCTGTTTCGACGGTGATTTTCATGGGTGTTTCCTTACAGGGCGAGCACCAGCCGCAGGCCGTTGTCGACGCGCATCATGGTGGCCGAGGAAGGGTACTATGGATGCCGGTCTCTCGCGCGGTCTCGACGCGAACGCGCCTCCGATGACCCGATCTCTCCCTGAACGAATTCGAGAAGATCTCCCGGCTGGCATTTCAGCACGCGACACAGCGCCTCGAGCGTCGTGAAGCGGATGGCGCGCGCCTTGTTGGTCTTGAGGATGGACAGGTTGGCGAGCGTGATGCCGATGCGGTCGGCGAGCTCGGTGAGGCTGATGTCACGCGCGGACATGATGCGATCCAGGTTGAGCTTGATGGCCATGGCCGCGCTCAGACGGTGAGGTCGCTGTCTCGCTGCAGCGCCAGTCCCTGCCGGAAGACCTCCGACAGCGCCAGCACCAGAAGCCCGGCAAGAAACTCGGCGCTGGAGAATGGAGAGTCAAAACCAAGCCACGGCGGGCGCTGTGCCGGCGGCAGTTGCACGGGCGTGCCGGAGATGGCGATCTCGGTGTGCTCCGCCAGGTGACCGTACATTGCGTAAGCGAACCAGCTCTCGCCGATGGCGGACACCAGCGAATAGACGATAAGCGAGCCGCCGACGATCTGCACCAGCCGCACGCTCTGCGCAGTGAAGCTTTTACCGCGGCCGACGTTGCGGAACAGGCGGCGAAGCAGCTCGAACAACGCGGTCAGGAAGAGTGCGTAGATCAGGAGAACGGGCAGGCCGTATGACTTGAAAATCTCAACCGCCTCCGCTGGCTCATTGACGGTCATCCCCACGTTGCCGCTGAACGCGCGCAGCCTGAGCGTGGGCCCAACCTGGCCGCCGGTGCCCGGCTGAAGTTCGATACTGGCAGGCTGCCCCAGGAACTCGCCGTTCTTGGGCCCAAGGCGCGCGTCGGACGGCAGCTCGGGATCGATCAGTAGTGCCGCAATGATGCAGACGGCCGCAAAGGCCGCGAGCACGGTAAGGATCGCGAAAGCAACGCGGAAAAGTCTCGGCAAAAGCGGATTCATGGAGGTTCTCCCGCACTTATCGATAAACAATATATCGTTTATCGATAACATGCAAGAGGGAACCTGCCGGGGCGCTATTCTCGCTTCCGCCCGCGCACCATCGCCGCGACCAGGTTCTCGCGATGCCGGATGGACGTGAATACGACGCTCAGAATGTGCAGCGCAATGAACAGGAAGAGGACGTCCGACAGTGTCGAGTGCAGCTCCTCGACCCAGGGGACGCCCCAGGACCGGTCGGTCGTATAGAGCCAGCCTGTCACACCCATGAGCAAGACCATCGAGAGCAGGACGACGACCATCCATCCGCCGAGCGGGTTATGGCCGATGAAACGCTCCTCCCGGCCCGCGAACACGGCGCGCGCGCTCACTCGGTGGCGATCGGCACGCGCTCGAAGGTGACCGGATGGAAGTAAGCCTCGACTCGCTCGCCCCTGTCATCGAGCGCGTAGACCTCGTAACAGCCTCCGTCCACCTTGATGTTGCGAACTTCCCAGCCTTTATCCTTCAACAGCGCGGCCAGCTTCTCCGTCGGTTGCCAAGTGTCCGGCGACCCTGAGTCGCAGGTGGCGAGACCCGTCGCGCCATAGGACACGATTCACATCGACATCGTCAGCGCTGAGGGCCAGATTCTCACTGGCAATGCGACCATGATCCTCGCCCCGGCATGCCAGGGCACGATCGGAATCGCGCTGCGGTGCGCGCCGCTACTCGCGATGCGTCGGAGGGACGCGATGACCGCCTCGCGCCCGGAGCGGACGACTAACGACCAGTCGTCGCCTTGCCAGTGAAAACCGCCAATTGCGCGTCGAACGCACGCCGGTAGGCGGGCCGCGCTTCGCCGCGGGCGACATAGGCAGCGAGGTTCGGAAATTCATCCAGGATGCCCGATGACCTCAGCCTGAGCAGCACGGACACCATCATCAAATCGCCCGCACTGAACGCTCCATCCAGCCAGTCGGCGTCGCCCAGGCGAGCGGAAAGCTGCTTCAACCGGTTGCGGACACGATCCTCGACCAGCGGCATACGCTCCTGATTCCAGGGCTTGTCGCCCTCCAGCAGCCGGGCGGTTGCGAGCTCGAGGATCGGCGGCTCCACCGTATTGAGCGCCGCAAACATCCACGTGATCGCGCGCGCCCGGGCATTGGCATCAGGAGGCAAGAGGCCCGCGTGGCGCCCGGCGATATGGAGGACGATCGCCCCGGTCTCGAACAGGGCGAGATCGCCTTCCTCATAGGTCGGAATCTGACCGAATGGATGAAGCGCAAGATGCGCGGGTTCCTTCATCGCACGGAATGAAACCAGGCGAACCTCGTAGGGTTGGCCCACTTCTTCCAGCGCCCAGCGAACGCGCGTATCACGCGCCAGCCCCTTGCCACGATCGGGCGACCGTTCAAAAGCGGTGATGGTGGGAGTCAACGGCCGGCTACCGCGCGTTCGATCGCCGCGATGTCGATCTTCTTCATCGTCATCATGGCCTCGAAGGCGCGCTTCGCGGCGGCCTTGTCGGGGTTGTTCACCGCCTCGAGCAGCACGCGCGGCGTGATCTGCCATGAAAAGCCCCAGCGATCCTTGCACCAGCCGCACATGCTCTCCGCGCCGCCATTCTGCGTGATGGCGTTCCAGTAGCGATCGGTTTCCTGCTGATTGTCGGTCAAGACCATGAAGCTCACGGCCTCATTGGGCGTGAAGTTGGGGCCGCCGTTGAGGCCGACAAATGCGCGGCCGAGAACGGTGAACTCGACCGTCAGTTCTTCGCCCTGCTTGCCTCCCGGGTAATCGGACACCGCGCCATGCGCGGCGCCGACGCGGCTGTCGGGGAAGGTCGCCGCATAGAATTCCGCGGCTTTGCGGGCTTCGCCCTTTTGAAACCAAAGGCAGTCGATCAGCTTTTCCTTGGGCATGGTGGCTCTCCAGTTCCTGGATCCTGCATCAGGATGATATTCCGCCGCCAGCTAGTCGAATGGGGCGCAGCGGAATCGACAGGCGGCGGCACCCGCAAGCGCGTTCGCCCGGCGGTCGAGTTCCCGGGCGGCGTGAGCCACATCATCTCCCGCTCCGGCGGCTCCGAGGGCATCGGCCTGATCGTGACTTCGAACATGGCGCAGAGACTCCTGTTCGGGGAGCCGACCGTGTGGAGCGGACTCGAGGGCTATCTGCTGACGCCGGAACTCGCCACCGCGCTCAACATGCCCGGCGGCGCGCCGGCGCTCCTCGTGCAGCGCGTGGCCGAAGGCTCACCGGCCGCGCGCATGGGGCTGCGCGGCGGAACGCTGCCCGCGACCATCGGCCAGGAGAGCTTCGTGGTGGGCGGTGACATCGTGCTCGTGGTGGAGGGCATCGGCATTGGGGCGCCATCAGCGTACGAGCTGATCCGGCGGCGGCTGATCGAGATTCAGGCGACGCGGGGGAGTGTGAGCGTTACCGTGCTGCGCGACGGGAAGGCAGTGGAGATCAGCGCCAGACTCGGGCGCTAGGCTGCCGGCGCGGAGTGCTCGGGGACACGATCCGCGGCTTCAAGGCACTATCGCGAGCGAGTACGTATCTACATCGACATCGTCAGCGCCGAAGGCAAGATCCACTCGGGTCCCGCCACGATGGTGTTCGCACCTGCCTCCCAGGGCGAGATCGGCATTGCCCCTCGCCATGCGCCTCTGCTGACGACGCTGAAGCCCGGCGAGGTGCGGGTGCAGACCGAGAGCGGCGAGGAGCTGGTGTTCTGGGTCGGTGGCGGCGCATTGGAGGTACAGCCTCACAAGATCACGGTCCTGGCCGACACCGCCGCGCGGGCGAAGGATCTGGATGAGGCGGCGGCGCTCGCGGCCAAGCAGCGGGCGGAAGAGGCGCTCAGGGACGGCGTGGGCGCGACGGAAATCGCGGAAACGCAGGCGGAGCTGGCCAGGGCGGCGGCGCAGTTGAGGGCGATCGAGAAGTTGAAGCAGTTGCGGGACGGTGGATGACTCCCTGTCACCGTTGCTCCCGCCAGTCCTAGTCCGCAGTACCAGCGCCTACTGCAAAAATTCGTGTATCCCGCAATTTGCACTTCGGAATCAGAGGGTTATCGCTCCGATTAGGACGCGGTGATCAGCCGAATCTCGAGGGTTACTCGACTGAACTCGGGGCGTCGTTTATGGCGCTCACGCTATCTCGAGCTTGAAAAAAATCAACTCGGGGGTATTGACGCCATTCATTGCGGGGCGTACAAAGCAACGAGCCCGATGTGACGTTTCTCACACCGGGCCCGTTGGGGGTAAAGCTTGCGCTAAACCCGTTCGCAGCGAGCAAGCGTACGCCGCAGCCCCCGTGTTGGCAAACCCAATCCCACGAAGGGGGCTTTATGTTCACCAAGCTTGATGTCACTCAGGGTCACCTCATGGCGGGAGTCGAGGTGTCGCCCAATTTGTTCCTTGGGAGGATGACGACAGCGCAACTGTTTCAGGTTGCGCCCAATCCGATGCTCTCGGAGGACCGGCGCAACCTCGAATCCTCCAAGGTGATGCAGGACCTGTACGAGACGAGGAAGGAGATGCAGCGGCTGTTCGCCGGCGCGAAGAAGGCGAACGTGCCCTCATATGCCAGGTACATCGTTGAGGTGAAAAAAGGCGGCGCGGGAATCACGCCGCCGATCATCCTGTTCAGCGAGGGCAGGCTCGAAACGGAAACCGTCCAATACGGGTTGGCGGCGATTTTGATTCCGTTCGATCGTTCACTGGTGGCGATCGACGGCGAAACACAGCTTGCGGCACGCTATGAGGCTGCCGAAGCCGATCCTGCAACGAAAGGTGAGTACGTTCCCGTCATGATTGCGCATGGGCGCAGTCAGCCATGGGCTCGGCAGGCCTTTCATGACCTGAACGTCCTCGGAGTCCGCCCGAACGCGGCCCTCAGCATCGGCATGGATGCTCGCGATCCTCTCACTCAGGTTGCGCGGGATGTCGAGGAATCAGTGCCTCTGTTCCGCGGGCGGGTCAACAAGGTTCGTCGCCAGCTCCGGTCTTCCGATACGGACATCACAACGATTACTTCCCTGCGTGGCGCCTGCGTGACGTTCAGTGAGGGAATTGCCGGCGTGAAGTATGGGGCAAAGCCGGTCCCGGTCCCGTCGAAGGATGTCGAGCGCGTCAAAAGCGTTGCGATCGAGTGGTTTAATCTCGTCGCGCAGGCGCTCGGGCCCGCAATCGAGGACCGTGTCCACAAGTTGGCATCGGCGCCCGCTGTCCTGGCAGCCATCGGGGCCATGGGCAATGAGCTGCTGAGCATCGACAGTCCTCAGGCTCGCTCTCAGCGTGCTACTCAGTTGATCAATAAGCTGAAGACCGTCGACTGGCGGCGCACGGATCGTTGGGCAGGGCTCGCCGGCAAGGTGAACGCAAAGGGTGAATTGTCCATCGGCGGCAGCAAGGAGACGGCATACGCCGTTTTCGGCGCTCTCGCGGACGAGACGTCGCCGGCGTACGCTCAGGTTCGCGCCTTGTCTTCCGCGGTCAGCACTCAGGCCGCGTAAGGAGGCGCAACATGAGTATCTATGTCATCTACAAGGACGTCAGGGGACACTGGCGGTGGACTGCGGTAGCGTCGAATGGACGGAAGATCGCCGATAGTGCAGAGGGATACTTCAACAAGCTCGATTGCCTGAACGGAATCCGCTTGATGGCGAACTCCTCTAACTGGATGGTCCACGAACGCCCCGCATAGACGGGAGATACGGGCGGGCGATCCCTCGCGATCGCCCGCCCCAATACCGACCTTCTCCGCTAGTTGCCAGACGTTAATCATCCATAGTCCGAAGCTCGGCGCTCCAGTCGTACCCATTCCTGGTTCCACATCGGTTGAACGAGATCTGGGCGCTCGGCTTCATGACCGACGCGCGCTACGGCTGGCGGCCTTTCCGGACCCTGAATGTGATCAACGAAGGCAATCGCGAAGCACCCGAGATCGAGGTCGCGACTTCGATCCCGGCGATGCGGGTGATCCGGGTCATTGAACGGCTGATCGCCTAGTATGGCAGCCGCGGGCGCTACGACTCGATAACGGCAGCGAGCTGGCCTCGGCGGCCTTCACCGAGTGGTGCGCCGCGCAGCAAATCGAGCTGCGCTTCATCCAGCCCGGGAAGCCCGATCAGAACGCGTTCATCGAGCGCTTCAACAAGACCTACCGCGACGAAGTGCTCGACGCCTATGTGTTCGACTCGCTCGACCAAGTGCGCGCGATCACCGAATCCTGGCTACCTGAATACAACGAGGAGCGGCCCCACGACAGCCTCGGCCGGGTGCCGCCGCTGACCTTCTTGCCGAGGCCACAACGACCGGCAGAGTCTAGTTACGAAC
>JBQTKI010000137.1:0-10966 GCA_052386275.1 Gammaproteobacteria bacterium | reverse complement strand
GCGATGTTCCTCGCGTCCCTGCCGCCGGCGAGGATCGTGACCGACTCGTCCGAGGCCGCCGCGTTCCTGCGTCGCCGTCTGGCGGCGGCGGGCCTCGCCATCGCCGAGGCGCGAGAAGCATGAAGCTGCTCGCGCTCGACACGGCGACCGAGGCCTGTTCGGCGGCGCTGTGGCTCGATGGCACCGTCACCGAACGCTACGAAGTCATTGGGCGTGGCCATGCCGAACGGGTGTTGCCGATGGTGCACGAGCTGCTCACGGAGGCCGGCATCGAAGTCGGCGCGCTGGATGCAATCGGATTCGGGCGCGGCCCAGGTGGATTCACCGGCCTTCGCATCGCAGCCGCGATCGCACAGGGACTCGCGGCCGGTGGCAGGCTGCCGTTGGTTCCGGTCAGCGACCTCGCCGCGATGGCACGCGCGGGCGCTTGCGGCTCCGGCCGCGACCGCATCCTCAGCTGCCTCGATGCGCGCATGGGGCAGGTCTATTGGGCGGCCTTCGAACAGGCGGGCGCGAAGTGGCGGGCGGTCACGCCGGAGGCGCTCGCGGCGCCGTCCGCGTTGGCGGTGCCGGACGACGGCCCCTGGTTCGGTGTCGGTCACGGATTTGCGGCCTACCCGGAAATTGCGGAGTGCCTCGCAGGGCGCCTCTGCGGCGTGGACGCGTCGCTCCTGCCGCGCGCTTCCGACATCGCGGAGATCGCGGCGCGCGAGTTCGCCGCCGGACGGACCGTGGCCGCAGCACGTGCGCTTCCCGTCTACCTGCGGGACCAGGTGGTGCATCGGCGCCGGGAATAACCGGTGTCATAATTCTGCAACCATGAATCGGCAGGCTGCCCGGCTGCGTATGGCCGAAACACGGATTCTGGTCGTGGAGGACGAACAGCCGATCCGCGACCTGATTGCATTCGGGTTGCGCCGCGCGGGATTTCAGGTCGCGCTTGCCGAAAGCAGCCAGACCGCGCAAGCCAGCATCGCCGACCGCCGTCCCGACCTGATCCTGCTCGACTGGATGCTGCCGGATACGAGCGGTCTCGAGCTCGCGCGCCAGCTGCGCCGCGACGAGGGCACGCGCGACATCCCGATCATCATGCTGACGGCGCGGGCGGAGGAGGCCGACAAGGTCGCGGGTCTCCAGGGCGGAGCCGACGATTACGTCACCAAACCATACTCGGCGCGCGAACTGGTGGCGCGGATTCAGTCGCTGTTGCGCCGCAGCGCTCCCGCGGCAGGCCGGGAGCGCATCGCCATCGACGGCCTGACGCTCGACCGGGCCGCGCACCGGGTGCTGGCGCAAGGGCGTTCAATCAGTCTCGGGCCGACGGAATACCGGCTGCTCGCCTTCCTGATGACGCATCCGGATCGCGTGTACTCGCGCGGCCAGCTGCTGGACCAGGTCTGGGGCGGCAATGTCTACGTCGAGGAGCGCACGGTCGACGTGCACATCCGCCGGCTGCGCCAGGCGCTCGCGGCATCCGGCCACGACCGACTGGTACAGACGGTACGCGGCGCGGGCTACCGGCTCTCGGCGCAGGAGGCCTGAGCCGTGCTGCGCGCCTGGACATTCGCCGCGGTCCGGACCGCGATGCTGCTCGGGGTCGCGGTCGTGCTGGGACTCCTGTTCGATCGCCTGGCGCTCTGGGTCGCGGTGGTGCTCGGCCTGATGCTGGCCGCGCAGTACGTGAACCTCATGCGCCTGCAGCACTGGATCCGTCACCGCTCGCACCAGGACCCGCCGGAGCTGCGCGGCGTCTGGGGCGACGTGGTCGGACTCGTCGGGCGCCTGTACCGGCGCAAGCAGTTCCACAAGCGCCGCGTCGTCCAGATGTTCCGGGAGTTCCGGCGCTTGTCCGCGGCGCTGCCGGATGGCGTCGTGCTGCTTTCCGGCTCGCAGGAGATCCTCTGGTTCAATCGCGCGGCCGCGCGCCTCCTCGGCCTGCGGCGCAAGATCGACCAGGGCCTGCCGATCGCGAACCTGGTCCGCCAGCCGGAATTCGCCGATTACCTGCGCCGGCCGGGTCTGAGCCAGTCCGTCGTGCTGCGCATACGCGGCGGCGAGGCTTTCCTGCTGCTCATGGTGATCCCGGCCGGCGGCCAGTACCTGATGCTGGTACGCGACGTCACGCGCGAAGCGCGGCTCGAGGAGATGCGCAAGGATTTCGTCGCGAACGCCTCGCATGAGCTGCGCTCGCCGCTGACCGTGATCTCGGGCTATCTCGACCAGCTGGCCGAAGATCCGGCGCTGGACCAGGAGTGGCGCGAGCCGGTGGCGGACATGCGCCGGCAGGCCGACCGCATGCGCGAGATCCTGGACGACCTGCTGGCACTGTCGCGGCTGGAGTCCACCGGCGAAGAGGCTGCGCACGCGGTGGTGGACATGGCCTCACTGCTGGACCGGCTGGCACAGGAGGCGCGCGCGGCGGCCCCTGCCGCGCCGCCGATCGAGACCGAGCTCGATCGCTCGCTGCTGCTCGAAGGCGGCGAAAGCGAATTGCATTCGATCGCCTGGAACCTGATCTGGAACGCGGTCAAGTACACGCCGGCCTCCGGCAAGGTGACGGTACGCTGGCGCCGCGAGGGTGGCAGCGCGCAACTCGCGGTGAGGGACACGGGCATCGGGATCGCGCCGGAGCACCTCCCGCGCCTGACCGAGCGCTTCTACCGGGTGGACCGCGGACGTGCTCGCGCGAGCGGCGGCTCCGGGCTCGGGCTCTCGATCGTCAAGCATGCGCTCCAGCGCCACGGCGGCCGGCTCGAGATTGCGAGCGAAGAGGGTCGCGGCTCCACGTTCACGGCTCACTTCCCGGCCCGGCGCGTCGTGGAGCGGTTCCCGCCCGTCACAAAAGCGTCATAGGCACCGTTGATAATGGCGCGCCCGCCGATTTCGGGGGGGTTGATCGTCATTACCGGAGACCCAGCCGTGAAACCGCTAACGATCGTTGCCGCCTTCGGGTGGCTGGCCGCCACGACCGCAAACGCCCAGCAGCCCGCATCGCTGGACCAGGTCCTGAAAGAACTCGCCGCGCTGTCCGCAAGGGTCGGCCGGCTCGAACAGGACAATGCCGCGCTCAGGGCCGAGAACGAAGAGCTGAAGGCGAAGAACGACCGCATCGAGGCGACCACCGAGTACCTGCGGGACAACGCCTCGGCGACGCGCAAGACCATCGCGGAGGACGCGCCGAGAATCGCGGAAGCCGATCGCGTCGCCAAGGCGGCCGAATGGGCGTCCCGCATCAGCTGGAAGGCGGATCTCCGGTACCGGCACGAAACCGTGGACCCGGAGGAGGCCGTCGAAGCCCAGGACCGGCACCGCGTGCGGGCGCGCTTCGGCCTGACGGCGAAGATCAATGACACGCTGTCCGGAACCATCCAGCTCGCGACCAACGGCGGCAATAACGACCCGCGTTCCACCAACCAGACGCTCGGCGAGGGCTGGGCGCGCAAGGGCATCGGCCTTGACCTCGCCTACGTCGAGTGGAAGCCGGTGAACGGCCTGAGCGTGCTGGCCGGCAAGATGCCGCAGCCCTGGCACCGGACGTCGAGCCTGTTCTGGGACGGCGACATCACGCCGGAAGGGCTCGCCGTCAAGTACGTCCGGGGCCCGTTCTTCGCCAATGCCTTCGGCCACTACCTGTCCGAACGCAGCACCGCAAATGAATCCACCCTGATCGGCGGGCAGCTCGGCGCGACGCTCAGCATCGGCACCGCGAAGCTGACCGGCGCGCTCGGCTACTACGACGTCGGCGGGGTAGAGGGGCAGATCACGACGGCCGCGACCGGCTGCACCGTCAACAATGCCTTCTTCGGCGGCCCGCAGGGCAATACGACGGTAGCGGTCGGCGGCTGTGCGACGCTCGCGAACGACTTCAACCTGCTCGAGGGCCTGGTGCAGGCGGATCTCCTGGTGGGCACGCGGCCGCTCGTGCTGTTTGCGCAGTACATGGAGAACCAGGAAGCGTCCGGCCTCGACACCGCATGGGCGGCCGGCGTCACCCTCGGCCGCGCGAGCGCGCCGAAGAGCTGGGAAGTCGGCTACCTGTACCAGTCGGTCCAGAAGGACTCGCAGTTCGGGCAGTTCGTGGATTCCGACTTCGGCGGCGGCGTGACCGACTCCGAGGGCAGCGTCCTGCGCTTCGGCTACGCGCCCGCCCGCAACTGGGTTCTGAACGGCACGTATTTCATGAACCAGCGCTTCGTGGATGCGCCGGGCGCCATCGAGCGCGACTACGAGCGCTACCAGATCGACCTCAACTACCGGTTCTGAGCGGCCGGCGGACCGTCATACGCCTGTCACATGCGGCCCGTAAGGTGTCGGCTGAACATGAAAGGAGATCCAGGATGAAGAACTTGCCAGTGCTGGCAGCCGCGGTCCTTGCGCTCGCCGGCGCCTCGCTCGCGCCGGCGGCCGGCGCCCAGGTCATCAAGATCGACGGCTCGAGCACCGTGTTCCCGATCACCGAGGCGGTGGCCGAGGAATTCCAGATCATGAAGCGCGGCAAAGTGCGCGTGACGGTCGGCATCTCCGGCACCGGCGGCGGATTCAAGAAGTTCTGCCGCGGCGAGACCGACATCTCGGACGCGTCCAGGCCGATACTGACGGCGGAAATGGAAGCTTGCCGCGCGGCGGGGATCAAGTACTTCGAGCTGCCGATCGCCTACGACGCGCTCACGGTCGTCGTGAATCCACAGAACAACTGGGTCACGCAGTTGACGGTGGACGAGCTCAGGAAAATGTGGGAGCCGGGGGCCCAGGGCAAGGTCACGCGCTGGCACCAGATCAACCCGAAATGGCCGAACGAGACGCTTGCGCTGTTCGGGCCGGGCTCTGATTCCGGCACCTTCGATTACTTCACCGAGGCGGTGGTCGGCAAGGCCAAATCGAGCCGCGGCGACTTCACCGGCAGCGAGGATGACAACGTGCTGGTGCAGGGCGTGGCGAGCAACCGCCATTCACTCGGCTACTTCGGCTATGCCTACTACCTGCCGAACCAGAGTCGTCTCAAGGCGGTGCCGATTGTGAACAAGGCCGGCAAGGCGGTGGGTCCGTCGCTCGAGAATGTCGTCAACGGCTCGTATGAGCCGCTGTCCAGGCCGATCTTCATCTACGTGAGCGAGAAGGCGGCGCAGCGGCCGGAAGTGCGCGAGTTCGTCAATTTCTACCTGACGCAGAGCAAGCCGCTGATCGAGGAAGTGAAGTACGTGCCGCTGCCCGACCGGGCCTATGCGCTCGCGGCCAAGCACTTCAAGGAAGGCAGGGTCGGCACCGCGTTCGGCGGCGTCCCGGAAGTGGGCCTCAAGGTCGAGGAACTGCTCGCGCGCGAAGCGACGCTCTGATCCGGTTGCTAGGCACGGGCGCTGCCTTTAGCCTGTGCCCGGGATGAGGGGCGACTGCACATGAATGCCGCGGTCGGACGCAGGGAGGCCGGCATGAGCGCCGGCCTGCGCTTGCGCAGGCTGCGCGACCGGTTCGTCGAAGTCTTCCTGCTGCTTGCGGCGCTCGTGGCCGTGTTCACGACGCTCGCGATCGTCGCCGTGCTCGTCTACGAGTCGCTGCCCTTCTTCGAGCACGTGTCGATCGTCGATTTCCTGACCGACACGATGTGGACGCCGCTGTTCGCCGAGGCTCGTTACGGCATCCTGCCGCTGGTGGCGGGCACTCTGGTCACGACGCTGGTCGCGCTCGCGGTCGCGATCCCGGCGGGCACCATCATCGCGATCTACCTGTCCGAGTTCGCGCCGTACCGGCTGCGCGAGGTCATCAAGCCCGCGCTCGAGCTTCTGGGCGCGGTGCCGACGGTCGTATACGGCTATTTCGCGCTGCTCGTCGTCACGCCGGTGCTGCAGAAGCTGTTCCCGGGCCTGCCGGGCTTCAACATGCTCTCGGCGGGCCTCGTGATCGGGATCATGATCATCCCGTACGTGGCGTCGGTCAGCGAGGACGCGATGCGCGCGGTGCCGAACTACATGCGCGAGGGCAGCTACGCGATGGGGGCGACGCGGTTCCAGACCGCGACCCGCGTGGTGGTCCCCGGCGCGCTGTCCGGCATCGCCGCCGCCTACATCCTCGGCATCTCGCGCGCGGTCGGCGAGACGATGGTGGTGGCGGTCGCCGCGGGCCTGCAGCCGAACCTGACCTGGGACCCGACCGAGCCCGCGGCCACCATCACGGCCTTCATCGTGCAGGTGAGCCTCGGCGACCTGCCGCACGACAGCATCGGCTACCAGTCGATCTTCGCCGCGGGCCTGGTGCTGATGCTGATGACGCTGGTGTTCAACATCGCCGGCTTCTTCCTGACGCGGCGCTTCCGCGAGGCCTACTGAGATGCACGCCGCCACTGCCGGGGCGACGATCGACGCCATCCGCGCCGACGTGAGCCGCCGCAAGCTGCTCGACCGCGTGTTCGTGATCGTGGGCCTCCTGATCATGTTCGCGGCGCTCCTGGTGCTCGTCGTGCTGTTCCTCGACCTGGTGCGCGACGGCGCGCCGCGGCTCAACTGGGACTTCCTGAACGCGTTCCCGTCGCGCAAGGCGGAACGGGCCGGCATCCTGTCGGCGTGGGTCGGCACCTCGCTCGTCATGCTGGTCACCGCCGCGGTGACGATGCCGGTCGGCGTCGCGGCCGCGATCTACCTCGAGGAGTACGCGCCCAAGAACTGGTTCACGGCGATCATCGAGATCAACGTCACGAACCTGGCCGGCGTGCCGTCGATCATCTACGGCCTGCTGGCGCTCGGGCTGTTCGTCTACCAGTTCGACCTCGGCCAGAGCATCTTGACGGCCGGGCTGACGCTGTCGCTCCTGATCCTGCCGATCGTGATCGTGGCCACGCGCGAGTCGCTGCGCGCCGTGCCGCGGGCGATCCGCGAGGCGGCGTACGCGCTCGGCGCCACGCGCTGGGAGGTCACGGCGCACCACGTGCTGCCGTACTCCACTGGCGGGATCCTGACCGGCATGATCATCGGCCTGTCGCGCGCGATCGGCGAGACCGCGCCGCTCATCACGATCGGCGCGCTGTCGTTCATCGCCTTCCTGCCGGAGTCGCCGTTCCACGGCGAGTTCCCGTTCCTCTCGTTCTCGTGGCTGCGGGAAGCCTTCACCGCGATGCCGATCCAGATGTTCAACTGGGTCTCGCGGCCGGACCCGGCATTCCAGGTCAACGCCGCCGCGGCCGGCGCGATCTTGCTCGGCATGACGCTCCTGATGAACGGGATCGCGATCTACGTCCGTTACCGCTTCCGCAAGAGGATCAACTGGTGAGCACCCTGCAACCCGGCACCCACGATTCCCAGGCCCGGCCGGGCCCCGCCGGCAACGGCGGGCTCGCGACACCCCGGCCCACGGTCGACCTCACCCGCGCGGCGGCGCTTGCGGACGCGGAACTCACGGTCAAGTCACGGGCCGAGGCGCTTTCGTTCCTCTACGGGCCGGTCCGTGCGCTCAAGGAACTCAACATCGAGATCCGCGAACGGCGCGTCACCGCGCTGATCGGGCCCTCGGGCTGCGGCAAGACGACCTTCCTGCGCTGTTTCAACCGGATGCACGATCTGACGCCGGGCACGCGCTACGAGGGCCGGATCATGCTGTATCCGGATTCACTCGACCTGATCGCGCGCGACGTGGACCCGATCGAAGTGCGGATGCGCATCGGCATGGTGTTCCAGAAGCCGAATCCGTTCCCGAAGTCCATCTTCGAGAACGTGGCCTACGGGTTGCGCGTGCGCGGCGTGCGCGCCGCCGCCCGCCTCGAGGAGGAAGTCGAGCGCGCGCTGCGGCGCGCCGCCCTGTGGGACGAGGTCAAGGACCGCCTGCAGAATTCGGGCCTGTCGCTGTCGGGCGGTCAGCAGCAGCGGCTGTGCATCGCCCGCGCGCTCGCCACCAATCCCGAGATTCTGCTGTTCGACGAGCCGACCTCGGCGCTCGACCCGATCGCAACCGCGCGCATCGAGGAGCTGATCGCGGAGCTGCGCGACCAGGTCACGGTCATCATCGTGACGCACAACATGCAGCAGGCTGCGCGCGTGTCGGATTACACGGCCTTCATGTACCTCGGCGAGCTGATCGAGTTCGATAATACGAGCAAGCTCTTCACCAACCCTTCGCAAAAGGCGACCGAGGACTACATCACCGGGCGCTACGGCTGACGGCGGCGCGGGGCCACGTGCATGACGCCGGCGAAGGCCATACATTCCGCCCCAACGACGAGGCGCTCGCCGGGCTGCGCCGGCGCGCGCACCAGATGGGCGAACTGGCGGCACAGCAGGTGGAAACTGCGGTCCGGGCGCTGCTGGATGCCGACCGCGAGGCGGCCGAACTCGTGCTGGCGCGCGAGCGGCAGGTCAATGGCTACCAGACCGGCATCGAGGCGGAGATTTTCGCGCTGCTCGCCCGGCGCGCGCCTGTCGCAAGCGACCTGCGCCAGGTGCTCGCGATCTCGCGCGCGGTGACCGACCTCGAGCGCGCAGGCGACGAGGCCAAGAAGATCGCCCGCTTTGCGCGCACCAGCGCGGACCGGCGCAGCGGTGGCCCGTCGCGGGTCATGCACCGGCCATTGCGGCACATGGCGGAACTCGCCTCGGAATCCATGCGCGTGGCGGTGGATGCGCTCGACCGCGGCGACGCCGAGGTCGCGCACGCCGTCGCCCGCCTGGACCGCGAGATCGACCTGGAGTTCGAGGCTGCCCTGCGCCAGCTGATGACGGTCGCGATGGAGCGGACCCGCCTGCTGGGGCCGGTGTTCGACACGGTGTTCGCGCTCAAGAGCCTGGAGCGCATCGGCGACCATGCGAAGAACGTCGCGGAGCACGCCGTGTTCCTCGCGAGCGGGGCCGACGTGCGCCATGCGGACCGGCCCGGTCGCGGACTGCCGGCCACGGAGTCGCAGCATTGATTATGATGGCGCCAGGGCGCCGGCGCGGCCGGCAGGAGTCGGGGCATGGAATCCGCTGACCTGGTGCAGCACACCTCCCGCCGCTTCAACGAAGACATGGAGCGCGTGCGCACGCGCGTCATGGAGATGGGCGGCTTCGTCGAGCAGCAGCTGCAGCGCGCGGTCACCGCGCTGATCGATGGCGACAGCGCGCTCGGCGAGGCCGTGGCGCGGGAGGACTACCGCGTGAACCGGATGGAAGTCGAGATCGACGAGGAGTGCGGGCGCATCATCGCCACGCGGCAGCCGACCGCCTCAGACCTGCGGGTGATGGTCGCCATCATCAAGACCATCACCGACCTAGAGCGCATCGGCGACGAAGTCGAGAAAGTCGGTTACATCGCGGCCCGGCTCGCAGCCATGGAGAAGCCCCAGGACAACTACCGCGAAATCCGACACCTGGGCCGGCTGGTGACCGAGATGCTGCACGACACGCTGCATGCGTTTGCGCGCCTGGAGGCCGATGAGGCCTTCGATATCGCGCGCCGCGACCGCAAGGTGGACGAGGAGTACGAGGCGATCCAGCGCCAGAACATTACCTTCATGATGGAGGATCCGCGCTCGATCCGGCGCGCGCTCGACGTCATGTGGGTGGTGCGCGCGCTCGAGCGCATCGGTGACCACGCCAAGAATATCTGCGAGTACACGGTCTACATGGTCCACGGCAAGGACATCCGGCACCTATCCCTGGACGACGCCGAGCGGCAGATCCGCGATTTCGCGCGCAGCCGCAAGGGCGGCTGATGCCGGCGCGGCGGGGGCTCAACGCGCTGCTGGCGTCAGCCTGCGCCGCCGCGGTCGTCTACGCCTTCCATGCCCAGTACGGACAGGGCTTCGTGCCCTGCCACCTGTGCATCTTCCAGCGTTTTACGGTGGCCGCGATGGCGGCGGCTTTCGTGCTGGCGGCATTCGTATCGGCGCCCGGCTGGCGCGGCGGCCTGTCTGCGCTGCTCGTGGGCGCCACCGGACTGGCGACCGTCGCGACCGCGGGCCGGCATGTCTGGGTGCAGATGCAGCCGCCGGGGAACGTCCCCGCCTGCGGGGCCGATCTCGATTTCATGCTGGAGCTCTTCCCGCTGACCGAGGTGATCCTCAAAGTGTTCCGGGCAGGCGGCGAATGCGCCAAGGTGGACTGGACTTTCCTCGGGCTCTCGATGCCCGCCTGGGTGCTTGCGTTCGCGCTGGTCGCGACGGTTCTCGGCGTCTGGAGCAACCTGCGGCGGGCCTGAACGGTCCTTAGACGGGCAACAGCAGGCGCTCCAGCGTGCCTGCGAGCGCGCGGTGCAGCGCTTCGATCTCGTCGATGCAGCAGTGCTCGTCGATCTGGTGGATGGTCCGGTTCGACACGCCGAGCTCGACGATTTCCGCACCCAGCGGCGCGATGAAGCGCCCGTCCGAGGTGCCGCCGCCGGTGGTCGCCTGCGGGCGGCGCCCGGTCTCTGCATCGAGCGCGTCCGACACGGCGCCCGCCAGCCGGCCCGGCGGCGAGTAGAAAGGCAGGCCGGCCTCATACCAGTCGATCGAGTAGCGCAATCCGTGGCGGTCGAGGATGCCGGTCACGGTCGCCTGGAGACCCTCGAGCGTCTGCGCCGGGCACCAGCGCAGGTTGAAGCGTGCGACGAGCTCGCCGGGAATCACATTGGGCGCGCCGGTGCCCGAATTCAGGTTGCTGACCTGGAACGTGGTCGGCTTGAAGTGGCCGCTGCCCTCGTCCCACCGGCGCGCCACCAGTTCCGCAAGTGCCGGCGCGAGCCCGTGGATCGGGTTGTCCGCGCGCTCGGGGTAGGCGACGTGGCCCTGCACGCCGTGCACGGTGAGTTGCGCCGACAGCGAACCGCGACGCCCGATGCGGATGTTGTCGCCGAAGCGCTCGAGGCTCGAGGGCTCGGCGAGCACGCACATGTCGATGCCCTGGCCACGTTCGATCAGCCACTCGACGACGCGGCGCGTGCCGTCCACCGACTTGCCCTCCTCGTCGCTGGTGACGAGGAAGGCGATGGCACCGCGGTGCGCGGGCCGCCGCTTCAGGAACTCCTCGGT
>JBQTKI010000136.1:0-9233 GCA_052386275.1 Gammaproteobacteria bacterium | reverse complement strand
CTCCCCGGCACGACGGTTTCGATCTCGTACCTGCCGTCTTCATCGGAATAGAGCATGCCGCGCATGTGGAACTTGCCTGCGTCAGTGAAATTGCCGGGCGTCGCAGTGTCATAGAGACCGGCGTGATTCGCCTGCCACACCTCGATCAGCGTGCCGGGCAACGGCGTCCTGCAGTCGGCGCTGCGAATGGTGCCGGAAAGGATCAGCCTTTGGCCTGGCTCGTCGGCGCCGGCGAGCTTGGCCTGGAATGGCGCGTTGAACCGGTAGAAGGGGCCGAGCACCTCGGACTGCGTCGCGTGACAGGAATGACCGCCGGCCATCGCGCGCCCCGCCAGCAGTCCGCCCCCCAGTGCCCACGCGCCGCGATGCAGGAAGGCCCTCCGCGAATGCTTCGTCACGACCCCCTCCCGATCATTTCGATTTCAGGAAACCGTGCTTCTTATAGTACACCACGCCCGCGGCGGTGAGCCCGGCGAGCTCGCGAAACAGCGCCTTGTCCACGCTCGCGAAGTTGAAGCAGGCCTTGCCCTGCATGCGCGCCTTCAGTTCCTTCGAGATGCCCTTGAGCAGCGCCGGCTCTACGTACACCGGCATCAGGTGGTAGCTGACGTAGCTCTTCTTCACCTGCACGCCGCCGAAGTAGAGCGGCTTCCTGTTCTTCTGGATGTAATGCGTGTCGACGTACAGGTCCGTGCTGGTGTCTTTCTTGATGTCCATGCCGCGAGTGTGCTGCCGCATGATGCGGGCGAGGTCGCTGAAAACAGGGGCCAGATCACTCATGGCGCCCGCCGCGCGATGAAGTCCGCGAAGACCGATCGCACGTGCATCGCGGCGGGGCCGTCGCCGCTGAATGCGATCCAGTAGTCGGGCCCGGGCACGTAGAAGACCTCGGAACCCACCTGGAACATGTCGAACTCGAGTCCATCGCCGACTCGCAGCGTCGGGCGGACCCCGCCATCCGCGATCGTCAACACGCGGGCTTCCCCTGTGGTCCACTGGCCGGTGATCGCCGCCCGGGCCGTGCGGTCAATGGGCAGGAATTCTATAGATGGCTCCGGTTGCGCTTCGCGCCCGGCGAGCGCGGCCACGAGCTCCCGCTCGAGCGTGACCGTCCGCCAGGGTGGCATCGAACTGTTCGCGATGAATGCCACCGACTCGTTACGCTCGCGGTCCCAGTACGCGAAACCGTGAAAGGCGTTGATGCTGCCGGTGTAGTAGCAGCGCAGGCCACTGTCGTCGCAGTACCAGCTGAGGCCCGTGATTGGCGACGGATGGCCGCCGATCGGCGCGCGCGCCTGGCCCGCCGCCAGGGCGCCGGGTGCGACCGCGCGGCCGGCGGCATTGGCGCTCGCCCAGCGGCTGAGATCGTTGACCGAGAAATAGACGTTGGAGGCGCCGATGAAGGCCTCCATGTCGTAGACGTCGAAGGCCTCCCAGGCGCCGTCCTGCCACCGATAGCCCATGGTGCGAACGCCGGGCCAGTCGGCGAAGCGGGCTGGACGCGCAAAGGTCGTGTTCATGCCGAAGCGCGAGAAGAAGCGCTGCCGGTAGAACTCGCTGATCGCGAGCCCCGTGACGCGCTCGATCAGGAGCGCGGCGACGTCGAAACCGAAGTTTGAGTACTCGAAACGCGAGCCCGGAGTGAACGACGGCTGCGGCCGCTCCCGCGCAACGATGCCGAGCATCGCCTGCGCCGTACGGACCTCGTCCGGCGCGAAATACGGGTCCCAGAAATCGTAGGAAGGCGGCAGGCCGTTCGTGTGCGAGACGAGGTGGCGCACCGTCGTGCTTGCGTGCGGGAATTCGCGCAGATACGTCGTGACCGGCGCATCCGGGTCGATCCGGTCCTCGTAGGCGAGCTGCCAGATGCCGGCGGCGGTCAGCGTCTTGGCAAGCGAGCCTCCATCCGCGGGCGTGTCCGGCGTGAACGGGACTTGTCCCGCATGGTTCGCCATGCCGAAGCCGCGCTGGTACACGAACTCGCCTTCCCTGGCGAGCACGATCGCGCCGCTGAACTCCCCGAGCGCCACGTAGGGCTCCATGGCCGCGTCCACGCGGGCCTCGAGCGCGTTCTGCGCGTCATCGGAAGCGCAGCCGGCAAGCGCCGCGGCCAGCACGAGGATCGCGGACTTTCCGCTGCTAGATCGCACTGGCAAGCACCCCCAGGATAGCGACCGGGCAAATGTACTTCAGCAGGATGACGAGTACTCGCTTTCCGCCGAACTCGCGCTCGACGAGCGACCGCTCGAGGCGCCAGCCGACCAGGAAGGATGTCATGAGCGCCCCGATGGGCAGCAGCACGTTCGATGCGAAGAAGTCGGTCAGGTCGAACAACGTCGCGGCGCGAAACCGGTCGATGGCGGCGAGCGGATGGACTTCGCTCCAGAGATTGAAGGAGAGAACCGTCGCGAGGCCCAGCACCCAGGCGGCCGCTGCAACCATCGAAACCGCGGTGGCGCGGCGCAGGCCGAATTTCTCCGTCAGCCAGGCGCCGGCGGGCTCGAGGCCGGCGATCGACGAGGACAGTGCCGCGAACGCGAGCAGGATGAAGAACAGCGTCCCCACCACGGCACCGCCCGGCATGCCGACGAAGATGGACGGCAGCACGATGAAGGCGAGCTGCGGGCCCTGCGCGGGATCCACGTTGGAGCCGAATACGAGCGGAAATATCAGCAGGCTCGACAGTACGGAGGCGAGCACGATGGAGGCCACGACGACCCCGGCCGACTTCGGCAGCGAGGTCTGCGCGGAGACGTGGCTGCCATAGGCGATCATGATCGCCATGCCGACGCCGGTGGCGAAGAACGCCTGGCCGACGGCGGCCAGCACGAGCTTGCCGGTGAGCTGCGAGAAATCCACCTGCGTCAGGAACGCGATCGCGCGCGTCGCATCGCCCTGGACCAGGGCGTAGATCGAGAGCGCGACCAGGATGCCGAACAACCCCGGCATCATGATCTTGTTGCCCCATTCGATGCCGCGGCGCAGGCCGGCGGCCGAGATCAGGACGGTCGCGCCCATGAACGCCGCGTGCCAGAACGTGAGCCGCCAGGGATCCGCGAGCAGGGCCTGGAAACGCGCCGTGAGCCCGGCATGGTCGAGACCGGCGGTGGCGCCGCTCGCATAGGCCGTGACGTAGGACAACACCCAGCCGCCGATCACGCTGTAGTAGGTCATGATCAGGACAATCGCGAGGGTCCCGAGCACGCCGATCGCGGCCCAGCGTGGCGAGCGACCTGACGCCACGGCCACGCGCCCTGCGGCCAGCGGCACGTTCGGGCCGCCGCGGCGCCCGATCATGAACTCGGCGACCAGCAGCGGCACTGCAATTACGATGCAGGCGATGACGAACACCAGCACGAATAGCCCGCCGCCGTGCTGGCCGGCAAGGAACGGAAAACGCCACAGCGTGCCGAGCCCGACCGCCGCGCCCGCGACCGAGAGGTAGAACGCGAAGTTCGACGACCAGGTCTCGACGCGTGCGCCTGAGTTCACGGTGCCTCGATCCTAAACGACGGCCACCGCAGCGTCGTGCAGCCAGTCGTGGAGCCAGGCGGCGGCGGATCGGTCCACCAGCAGCTCGAAGCGATCCTGGCTCACGCGCCGCAGCACCACGGGCAGCTCCGCGAAGCGTGTGCGCGTGCAGGCGTTGTGGCCGAAAACTGCATCGGAGAACTCGATCCCGCAGCCGCGGGCGAGCAGTTCCACCGCCTGCGGCCCCTCGAGCGCTATCGTGACCCAGGCGTCCGACACATCCGTGACGGCGTGCGAGCGGCGCTTGCAGCCGGCCGCGGCGGCTTCCATCAGTTCGGCCGCCTCATGCTGCGCGGAAACGACGATCCAGACATCCGGGCCGACCCGGCAGAAGACGGGATCATCCCCGCTCCAGGAGTTCACGGCGAGCGGCAACGGACGCCCGGCAATGCGGATGTCGCCGGCGTTCTTCTGCCCGAGCGCGCCGAGGCGCAGCGCGAGCACCGTGCGCAGCGGCAGCACCGAGAGGTGCAGCGTCTCGGAAAGCACGCGGCCGCCCGCGGGCAGGCCCGACTGCGCGATCAGCATAGTGACTTTCTCAGCCATGCAGGCGCTTTCCCTCGGGGTCGTAGAACGGCGTCGCGACGACGGTTGCCGGTCCATGGCGCGCGAGGTCATGCGCCGTCGCGGTCTCACCGAGACGCGTGCGGCCGCCGCGCAGCATGGCAAGCGCGATGGGCTTGCCGAGCGCGGGCGACTGGGCCGCGGACGTGACCCAGCCGTCGCTTCCCTCCCGCGTGCCGGGCAGCCGCAGGTGCGCGCCCGGCACGAGCAGCGACGAATCCGCGGCTGTGAGTCCCACGAGCTGCAGGCGGTCCGGACGCCGGTTTTCGCTGCGCGCCAGCGAGCGCTTGCCGATGAAGTACGCTTTCTTGCGCAAGGCGACTTCACCCCAGCCGACGTCGGCCGGGCAGGTCGTGCCGTCGGTGTCCACGCCGACGTGGAGGAATCCTTTCTCGAGCCGCAGCAGCAGCGCGGTCTCGATGCCATAGGGCACGACGCCAAGAGGGGCGCCTTCCGCGAGCAATGCGCGCCAGAGCGCGGCGCCATGGCGCGCGGGCACATTGACCTCGTAGCCGAGCTCGCCCGAGAAGCTCACGCGATAGAGGCGCGCGCGCACGCCCGCGAACGATCCGCTGCGCAGGGAAAGGTGCGGAAACGAAGCGGCGTCCAGCGCGACGTCGGTCTCGAAGCGCTGGAGCAACTCGCGCGCTCGAGGGCCTGCGACCGCGACCGTTGCCCAATGCGTCGTCACCGGCGCGATGAAGACATCGAGGTCCGGCCATTCACATTGGCGCCATTCCTCGAGCCAGGCGCCGATGCGCGAAGCGCCGCCGCTTGTCGTGGTGACGAGGAAATGATCATCGGCGAGCTTCGCGACCGTGCCGTCGTCGATGATCACGCCGTTTTCATTGAGCATCAGCCCGTAGCGGATGCGATCCTGTTCGAGGGTCGCGAGACTGTTGATGTAGAAGCGGTCGAGGAACTTGAGCGCGTCGCGACCGCGTACTTCGATCTTGCCGAACGGGGAGGCGTCGAAGATGCCGACGCCCCCCCGCACGGCCGCCGCCTCGCGTGCGACCGCGGCCTGCGGCGATTCGCCCTTCTGCGGGTAGCAGGCCGGGCGCATCCAGCCGCCGGCTTCCCACCAGTGCGGCGACAGCGACTGGTGCTCGGCATGCGCGGGCAGGAACCGGCGCGGGGCGTAGCGCTCGCCGGTACCGCGGCCCGCGAGCGCACCGAGCGTGACCGGCGTGTACGGAGGACGGTAGGTCGTGGTGCCGGTTACACCCGGCGATTCCTTGCGCAGTTCCGCTGCGGCCAGGAGCGTATTCAGATTGGCGGTCTTGCCCTGGTCCACCGACATGCCTGTCGTCGTGTAGCGCTTGATCAGCTCGACGTGGTCATAGCCTTCTGCGAAGGCAAGCTCCAAGTCGGCGACCGTGACATCGTGCTGGAAGTCGAGCCACTCGCGCTGGCGCGGCTCCGCATTGCCGCGCGCCGGCCCCGTGTGTGCCGTCGCGGAAAGTTCCAGCACGACCGGCAGCTCGATTGGCGGCGGCCGCGCGACGCCTGCGCGCTCGAGCGCAAGCCCGACGGCGCGCGCGGCGTCGGCGAATGTCTCCTCGAGCGTCACGGTGCCGGTCACGCCACCCGCGCAGATGGGGGAGAAGTCGCCGGGCGGCACGAAGCAGCAGCGCGTCTCGTCGTACTTGAGGGCGCCGCGCGCCTGGGAATAGAGGTGCACGGCAGGCGCCCACCCGCCTGACATGCCGAGGGCGTCGCATTCAATCTCGCGGGCGCCCGCGATCAGTCCATCGGGCCCGACGCGCGCGAAGCGCAACCCTCCGAGCCGGCGCCGGCCGAGCGCCGCGAGCGGGATGCTCTCCATCGCGATCTCGATGCCGCACTCCCGCACCCGATCGGTGAGCGCCGCGGGCGCCGTAATGCGGCTGTCCACGAGCAACGGCACCTCGACGCCCGCCGCGACCAGGTCAAGCGCCGCCAGGTAGGCGGAGTCGTTGTTGGTTGCGAGCACGATGCGCCGGCCAGCGGCCACCGCATAGCGGTTCGCGTACTGGCGGACTGCGGCCGCCAGCATGATCCCCGGCAGGTCGTTGCGGCCGAACACCAGCGGCTGCTCGATCGCGCCGGTCGCGACCAGCACCTGCCGCGCGCGCACGCGCCAGTAGCGCTGGCGCAAGGCTCGTTTCGCGCCGCCGAGGTCGAGTCGTTGCAGCAGGCCGGCGGTTCCATGGTCGTAGAGGCCGAAGGCCGTGGTAGAGGTGAGCACGGTCACGTTGCGCGAGGCCGCAAGCTCGCCGAGTACGCCCGCGACCCAGGTGATCGCGGGCTCCTCGTCGAGGACGGCGCTGGGGCGCAGGAGCTCCACGCCGCATTCGTAGTCCTGCTCGGCGAGGATCACCGAAAGGCCCGCGCGTACAGCCGTCTTCGCGGCGAGGAGCCCGGCGGGGCCGGCGCCGACGATCAAGAGATCGCAATGGGCATTGACGTTCTCATAGCGCGCGGGATCGGGCTTGAGCGACGGGTTCGCGAGCCCGGCCGCGCGCCGGATGAAGGGCTCGTAGAAATGCCATGAAGGCCAGGTGAAAGTCTTGTTGTAGAAGCCGGCGGGCCAGAGCGCGGCGGTCAGGTCGAAGACGCGCCCGAGGTCGAAGCGTACCGAAGGCCAGGCATTCTGCGCGCGGACCTCGAGTCCATCGCGCACCGGGATCATGGTCGCACGTGCCGAAGGCTCGATCGCCGCACCGCGGCCGAGCGTGACGAGCGCATTCGGTTCCTCGACGCCCGAGGACAGCACGCCGCGCGGGCGGTGGTACTTCATGCCGCGCCCGACGATGGCGACGTCCTCGGCGAGCAGTGCGGAGGCGATCGTGTCGCCGGCGTAGGCATAGATGCGCCGGCCGTTCCAGCGAAAGCTCAGTCGCTGCGAGCGGTCGATGTGGCCGCCGTGGTCGAGCCGGTAGCCCATCAGTGCGCGACTCCCGACGCCGCGCCCTCATCCACGAGCGCACCGCGTGCGAAGCGGTCGAGTCCGAATGCCGCGATCAGTTCGTGCGGGCGCTCGTTCGCGAGGGTCCAGGCCATGGTCTCGCCGCCCGCGGGGATCGCCTTGTAACCGCCGGTTCCCCAGCCGGCCGTGATGTAGAGCCCTGCGACGGGTGTCAGCCCCATGATCGGGCTGGTGTCCGGCGTGATGTCCACGAGTCCCGCCCACTGGCGCATTACGCGAAGTCGCGACAGGCAGGGGAAAAGCTCGACCGCTGCGCGTGCGTTCGATTCGAATACCGGCAGGCCGCCGCGCTGCGCGTAGGACTGGAACACGTCGGTGCCGCCGCCGATCACGATCTCGCCGCGGTCGGTCTGACTCAGATACACATGGATCACCGGAGACAGCAGCACGGTGTGAAGCAGCGGCTTGACCGGCTCTGTCACCATCGCCTGCAAAGCCTGGCTCACGATTGGCAGCGTAATCCCCGCGCGGCGCGCCAGCTCGCTCGAATGGCCCGCGACCGCGACGCAGACGCGCGGTGTTGCAACCTCGCCGAGCGTGGTCTGAAGTCCGGTGACGCGGCCGCGCTCGACCCGGAACCCGGTGACCTCGCAGCCCTGCACGATGTCGGCCCCGTGCGCGCCGGCGGCGCGGGCGAACGCCCACACCACAGCGTCGTGGCGCGCGATGCCGCCGCGCCACTGCACGGCGCCGCCTTCGATCGGGTAACGGCAGTTCAGGTTCAGCGCGGGCTCGAGACGGCGCAGCTCGCTGGCTGTGAGCATCTCGGCGTCCACGCCGTTCATGCGGATCGAATTGACCGCGCGCCGCAGGCGCTCCATCTCGTGCGGGCTGTGCGCGAGGTCCACCTTGCCGCGCTGGCTCAGCATGATGTTGAAGTTCAGCTCGCGCGAAAGGCCCTCGTAGAGCCTGAGCGATCGCTCGAAAAACCTCGAACTGACGAGGTGGAAGTAGTCCGAGCGCACCACCTGCGTGTTGCGTCCGGAGTTGCCGTGGCCGATCACTCCCTTCTCGAGCACGGCGATGCGGCGCATGCCGTGGCGGCTCGCGAGGAAGTACGCCGTCGCGAGGCCGTGGCCGCCGCCGCCGACGATCACCGCATCGTAAGCGGGCTTGAGTCCCGCAGTTCGCAGCGCGCGCGGCCAGCGCCGGTGGCCGTTGACCGCATGCCGGGCGAGGGCGAAGAATGAATAGCGCTGCATCGGTTGGCCCGGGAGAATGATAGAGCATGCTCAGGATTGAATGCCCGTGGTGCGGTCTGCGCGACGAGCCCGAGTTCAGCTACGGGGGTGAGTCGCACGTCGCGCGCCCGGGCCCGGGTTGCAGCGACGAGGAATGGTCGCAGCACCTCTTCTTCCGCGCGAATCCCAAGGGCCGGCACGCCGAACGCTGGTGCCACAGCTACGGCTGTGGGCAATGGTTCAACGTGCTCCGGGATACCGTGACCCACGAGATCCTGGCCGTGTACCGCATGGGCGAGCCGCGGCCGGATTCGGGCGGACCCGCCTGAGCGGGCGCGCAAGAGCGCGGGTCAGCGGGCGATGCGCGTGAGGCGCGTGCGGCCGAACACGCGCCAGGTGCCTTCGGGCGTGATCACTTCGTCGGTAATGTCGAGCGCATCGGCTTCGAGCTTGTAGCTGCTGCGGCCCTGCTCGGTTTCGACCGTGCCCCAGCGCATCACGAGCGCGCCGGCTTCGTCCAGGCCGCCGGCAATCGGCAGCGTGATGCCGCGCGAGTCGAGCCAGGTGCCGGTGACGGCGCCGTCCTTGCCCACGCGATAGAAAGCCTCGGCCTGGAACCGCGACTGCCGGCCGTCCGCGGCGCTCATGCGGTTGTCGAACGCGAAGCGGAAGAAGGCGGCGTCGAGCGCAGGCTCCCAGCGCGCCTGCTGGATGGACGCCATGCCGAGGACCTCACCTTCGCCCTGCCATTCACCGGCGAGTGCGGCGAAGAAGCCGCGCGTCTGCCTCTCGTCGGCGGATGCGAGTGCCGGGTGGCCGAAGAGCAGGATCGCGATCAGGAACCGGTTCATGGGGCGGCGCCTCCGGGCTGGTACACACTCAATATATGCCCGTCCGGGTCGCGGAAATCCGCCGACAGGCCACCATCCGGCGTTTCGCTGACGGGCATCACGATTTCGACGCCCTTGGCGGCCAGCGACTCGACC
>JBQTKI010000135.1:0-12582 GCA_052386275.1 Gammaproteobacteria bacterium | reverse complement strand
GGCGCGAGCACCGCACGCAGATCAACTCGATGGCCGACCTCGATTCGATTTCGGACATCCTCGCGGAGATTGCCGCCACCTGCGAGGAGCAGGACGTGCCGACCGGCACCGCGCTCGCCGAGTACGGCCCGAGCCAGTGGGAGGTCAACCTGCGCCACGTGGCCGATGCGCGCCGCGCCTGCGACCAGGCGATCCGTTTCAAGCGCATCGTCAAGGGCGTCGCGCTCCGCAATGGCGTTGAGGCGACGTTCATGGCCAAGCCCTACGGCGACATGGCCGGCAGCGGCATGCACGTGCACGTGAGCGTGCAGGATGAAACCGGCCAGAACGTGTTCGCTGCGCCGGACGTGCTCGGCAACGAGGTGCTGAAGCAGGCGGCCGCCGGGCTGCTCGCCACGATGGCCGACGGCATGGCGGTGTTCGCCCCGAATGCGAACAGCTACCGGCGCCTGCGCCCGGAGATCTACGTGCCGATGCACGCGACCTGGGGCTACAATAATCGCGGTGTCGCGGTGCGCGTCCCGGTGTCCGGCCCCGAGGACCGGCGTCTCGAGCACCGCGTCGCCGGCGCCGACGCAAATCCCTACCTGGTCGCGGCAGTCGTGCTCGCCGGCATGCTGCACGGCATCGAGCGCAAGCTCGCCGCGCCCGAGGCGCTCACCGGCAATGCCTACTCGCAGCGGCTACAGGCGCCGCGGCTGCCCGGCGACTGGCCGACCGCGCTCACGCGCTTCGGCGGCAGCGCGGTGCTGCGCGAATACCTCGGCGACCGCTTCGTGCGCCTGTACGAGGAGACGCGCCGCGGCGAGATGCAGGACTTCCTGTCGCATCTGACCGCGCTCGACTACGCCTGGTACCTGGAGCCGGTGTGAATCTCGCCGATGCGCCCGCGAAGAGCTGGTACGAAGCCTCCGTCACACGGCCGTCGCCGCGGCCCGCGCTCGAGGGCGATGTCGCCGCCGATGCCTGCGTGGTCGGCGGCGGAATCGCCGGGGTCTCGACCGCGTTGCACCTGGCCGAGCGCGGCTTCAAGGTCGTGCTGCTGGAGGCCGAGCACATCGGTTTCGGCGCCTCCGGCCGCTCGGGCGCGCAACTCATCCCCGGCTATACCTGCAGCCAGGCGAGTCTGGCCGCGCAACTCGGCCGCGCCGATGCGCGCCGGCTCTGGGACTTCACGCTGGAGGGCATGGACCTGCTGCGCGAGCGCATCGCGCGCCACCGCATCGACTGCGACCTCGTCTGGGGTCAGATGCACTGCGCCATCAAGCCGCGTCAGCGCCAGGAACTGCGCGACTGGCAGCGCGAACTCGAGGACGACTACGGCTACCGCTCGACGCGCTTCGTGGAGCGTGCGGAGGTCGAGTCGCTGCTCGCGACGCGCCGCTACGCCGCGGGACTCTTCGACGCCAATGCGGGGCATTGCCACCCGCTCAAGTACGTGCTTGGCCTGGCGCAGGCCGCGGAGGCCGCGGGCGTGCGCGTGTTCGAGGCGAGCCGCGTGGTCGCGATCGAGCGCGGCGCGATTGTGGCCGTGCGGACCGCCGCCGGCACCGTGCGGGCGCCGCAGGCCGCCCTTTGCTGCAATTCCGCGAACGGCGAAATCGAGCCGGCTCTCGGGCGCAAGATCTTGGGTGTTGCGACCTACATCGTGGCCACCCGGCCGCTGGGGGAAGCGCGCGCGACGGCGCTGATCAGGAACAACATGGCGGTGACCGACGTCAACTGGGTGCTCGATTATTTCCGCCGTTCCGCCGATCACCGGCTGCTGTTCGGTGGCCGCGTGAGCTACTCCGGGATCGACCCGATCGGCACGGCGAGGGCGACGCGGCAGCGGATGCTCGGCGTCTTCCCGCAACTGGCCGATGCCGACATCGAGTACGCCTGGGGCGGATTCGCGGACATCACGATGAATCGTGCGCCGCATTTCGGGCGCCTCGACCCCAATCTCTACTTCCTGCAGGGCTTCTCGGGCCACGGCATGGTGCTGACGGGAATCGCCGGCAGGGTGCTGGCCGAGGCGATCGCCGGCCAGGCGGAGCATTTCGACGTCTACGCGCGCATCCGCCATCGCGACTTCCCGGGCGGCATGGCGTTGCGCCGGCCGATGCTCATGCTCGCGATGCTGTGGTTCCGGCTCAGGGACCTGGTGCCGTGACCTGACTGTCCACCCAGTTCTCGCACAGCGCAACCGCCTCCGCGGGCCGGAAACCTCTTGGATCAAGGCACCACTCCAGCCACAGCCCGTCGAGCAGCGCGGTCAAGCCGATGGTCGCGATACGCGCTTCGATCCGCGGCCTGCCCGGCCCCTTCAGAAGTTCCCGCAGCAGCAGGCCCGGCAGTTCGCCGTAGCCGCGGCCTTCCTCCTGGTGCGTGCGGCGCAACTCCGGCGACTGCCGGAACAGGCCCCAGAACACGACCCAGGCCGTCAGCACCTGCGGGTCGAGGTTCGGCTTCGAAAACACGGCCGCGATGAATGCCGAGAGCCTCGCGCGCGGCTCGCGCGGCGCGCGATCCACCGCCGCTTGGAATCCGGACGCGAGCTGGCGGCTGAACTGGCGGTAGCTCTCCGCGACCAGCGCGTCCTTGCTCGGGAAGTGGTGGTTGATCAGGCCGATCGAGACGCCTGCGCGCGCGGCGATGCGCCGCACCGACAGCCCGTCGTGCCCGTGGCGCTTGAGGCTCTCGATTGCGGCGTCGACCAGCGCCTGGCGGCGGTCGTCGGCGCTCCTGCGCTCGTAGCGCGGCTTGCGCACAACGCTCATCGCGGCAGCACCGTCCGCGCCGCGAGCAGACCCGACAATCCCGTCAAACCGGGACCCGGATGCGTGCCGGCGCCGCAGAGAAAGAGCCCGGGCAGCGGCGCCGCGTGACGCCCGAGGCCCGCCACCGGGCGCATGAACAGGAGCTGGTCGAGTGCGACCTCGCCGCGCGACACCGCGCCCTGCGGCAGGCCGAAGCGCGACTCGAGGTCCGGGGGCGCGAGCGCCGCCCGATGCAGGATGCGCGCGCTGAAACCCGGCCATCGGCTTTCGACCGCCGCGATCGCGTTCTGGGCCATCGCGTCGCGTTCGCGTGCCCAGTCGCCCTCGCGCAGCGTCCAGGGCGTGTACTGGACGCGCAGCGTCGCCACGTGCATGCCGGGCGGTGCCAGATTCGATTGCGTGACGCTAGGGAAGCGCAGCTCGATCACGGGTTCGGACGAGTGCCGTCCGTACTTGGCGTCGTCCCAGGCGCGTTCGACGTGGCGCACCGACGGCGCGATCCAGTAGCTTCCGGCGGGCGGGCCGGGTATGCCCCGGATCTCCGGCAGGCCGTCGAGGCCCAGCAGTACGTGGCTCGTCACGCCGCGATGGCGCAGGTTGCGTACCGCGTCGATCAGCTCGGTGTCGAGGTGGATCGGGTCCAGCAGTTCGAGCAGCGTGTGGCGGATGCCGGCGGCTGAGAGCACGCGATGGCAGGCGATCTCCTCGCCGGAGGCGAGCGCCACGCCCGCGATGCGGTCCTCACGCACGACGAGGCGAACGACCCTCGCGCCCGTCTCGAGCTGCGCGCCGCCCGCGCGCGCGCGGTCGGCCAACGCGGTCAGGAGCGCCTTGCCGCCGGTCTGCAGCCGCAGCCGCTCGCCGAACACGCCGGGCGCGGCGCCCACGTGCCGGTGCAGGAAGGCGAGCGCGGTACCGCCGCCCATCGGTCCCTGCGGCAGGTCGGCCGTGCCGATCGCGGCGAGCAGGCCCTTGAGGCGGTCGCTCTCGAAGCGGTCGTCGAGCAGGTCCGCGAGCGAAACCGGCAGTGCCCGCAGCAGCTCCGTCATGCCGCGCCGGCCGAGCGCGCGGTAGTGCCACGCGAGGCCCGCAAGCGAGAACAGTTCGCCCCTGCCGCCGGCGTCGATCGCGTACGCGGGCCGCCGGAACAGTTCGTCCAGGAATCCGGCAAGCGCGTGCATCTCGGCAGCGAACGCGGGCCAGGCCGCTGCATCCTTCGCGGAGACGCGGCCGATCGACGCGGCCGTCGCCTGCGGCGTGCGGCCGATCGCGAGTGGGCCGCCATCGCCGAGCGCGACCGTGCAGGGATCCGGGGTCACCGCGGCCGGCAGCAGGGCGCCGGTCGCGCGCAGCACGTCCTCGTGCACGTGGCCGAGGTCGGCCGCCAGCGGCGCGGCGCGGAATTTCGGCGCAAACTCGATCTCGGCGAGCGTGCCGCCCGGCTCGCGCGCGGCCTCCAGCACAAGCACGCGCTGGCCGGCACGTGCGAGCACCGTGGCCGCGACCAGCCCGTCCGCGCTCGCGCCGATGACGACGCTGTCGAAATCGCGGCTCATGCGTCCGCCAGGATGCGCTGTGCCGCCAGCTTTCCGGCCGCGCCCATCACCCCGCCGCCCGGGTGGGTCGAGGAGCCGCACTGGTAGTAGCCGGCGATCGGCGTGCGATAGCTCGCCCAGCGCGCCGCCGGGCGCAGGAAAAAGAGCTGCTGCAGCGCGAGCTCGCCCTGGAAGATGTTGCCTTCGGAGAGCCCGATCTTCGCCTCGATGTCCGCGGGCGTCAGCACCTGGCGGTGCAGGATCGCGCGCTTGAGGTTCGGCGCGTATCCGGCGAGCGTGTCCACCACCGCGTCGCCGAAGGCCTCGCGCTTCGCGTCGGTCCAGCCGCCGTTGACGTGATACGGGCAGTACTGCACGAAGATGCTCGCCACGTGCTTCCCGGGCGGTGCCATGCCCGGATCGATCATCGAAGGGAACACGATGTCCATGTACGGGCGGCGCGAGAACTCGCCGTACTTGGCGTCGTCGTAGGCGCGCTCCAGGTACTCCACGCTCGGGCTGATCGAGAACGCGCCCTTGTGGTGCACGCCGATACCCGGCATGCAGCTGAACTCGGGCAGCTCCGAAAGCGCGAGGTTGACCTTTCCGGACGAGCCGCGGAAGCGGAATCGGCGCACCTGTTCGACGAGCTCCTCGGGCAGCGCGCGAGGGTCCACGAGATCGAGATAAGTGCGGCGCGCATCGAGACCGGAGACCACGACGGGCGCGCGAATCTCCTCTCCGCTCTCGAGTACGACGCCGGTCGCGCGTCCGCCCTTCACCAGGACTTGCTTCACCGGCGCCTCGGTGCGCAGCGTGGCGCCGCGCGCGCGCGCGGCGGCGGCGATCGCATTGCTGATGGTGCCGTTGCCGCCCTTGCAGAAACCCCACGCGCGGTAGGCGCCGTCGATCTCGCCCATGTAATGATGCAGCAGCACGTAGGCGGAACCCGGCGAGCGCGGCCCCATGAAAGTGCCGATGATGCCGCTTGCCGACTTGGTGGCCTTGAGCGGCCCGAACTCGAACCACTCGTCGAGGTAGTCGGACGAGCTCATCGTCATCAGCTTCCACAGCGCATGGAATCTCTGCGCACCCAGCGACTTCAGGTGCCCGCCGAGCTTCATGAGCCCCCGGAGGTCCCCCGGCGAGAGCGAGGTCGGGTCGGGCGGGATCATGGCGAGGATCGGCTTGACCGCGCGCGCCATCAGGGACATCAGCCGCCCGAATTCGACCATGGCCTCGGCATCCAGCGGCGAGTGGCGATAGACCTCGCGCCGCGTCAGGTCGGGATCGCCCCACATCGCGAAGTAATCGCCCCCGGGCAGCGGCGTGACCGTGCTCTCGAGCGGCAGGATCTGCATGCCGTGCTTCGGCAGTTCGAGGTCGCGGATGATCTCGGGCCGCAGCAGGCTCACGACGTAGGAGAACACCGAGAACGTGAATCCGGGGAACACCTGCTCGCTGACCGCGGCGCCGCCGAGCAGGTGGCGGCGCTCGAGCACGATCACCTTGCGGCCCGCGCGCGCGAGGTAGGCGGCGTTGACCAGGCCGTTGTGGCCGCCGCCGATCACGATCACGTCATAGCGATTCCTGCTCATATCTTCTTTCGTGGCGGGTCGAAGAACGGCAGCTTGCGCACCCACGCATTGGCGCGCAGCCGGCGATGCTCGACCGTCATTTCCATCTCGAGCGGCGTATCCGGCGCGAAGTGCGGTGCCAAGACGTGCGCGAGCGCGAGGTATTTCTTGAGCAGCGGCGACCAGACGCCACTCGACGCATAGCCGACCTGACGATTTTCGCGATACAGCGGCACGCTCGCGCGCCAGGCCACCAGCGGCAGAGCCGGGGTCAGATCGACGTCGGCGTAAAGCCGCTCGAACGAATCCCAGTCCAGCTCGATGCCGACGAAGCGCCAGGCCGGGCCGCGCGCCTTCTCCGCCGCGAGCGCGCGGCGGCCATTGAACGGCGCCTTGTCGAGCGTGACCGACCAGTCGAGTGAGAGCTCGAAGGGCGTGGACGTCTGCGCCTCGATCATCGCGCGGTGCGCCGAGTGGTAGTCCACGTCCAGCATCACGAGGCCCGCCTCGATGCGCGCCACGTCGAGCGCCCAGATGCCGGCCGGCATGAGGCCGTAATCCGCGCCGGCCACCGTGAGCGCGTCCCAGACGGCGAGCGCGCCCTCGGCCGGGACCCAGAGCTCGTAGCCGAGGTCGCCGGTGTAGCCGGTGCGCGAGACCTGGATCTCCACCCCCGCGATGCGGTTGTCCATCATGCGGAAGTACTTGAGCCCGTCGACTGCATCGGCCGCCACGGCATTCAGCACCGCGCGTGACAGCGGGCCCTGCAGCGCGAGCGCGCCGAGCTGCTCGGACAGCTCCTCGACTCTCACATCCATCCCCCAGGCGTTCCGGTGCAGCCAGCGCAGGCTGGGCTCGGCCGAGGTCATGCGGTAGGACTGCTCGCCGAGCCGCGTGATGGTGCCGTCGTCGATGACCTTGCCGTGCGCGTCGCACCAGCTCATGTAGATGACCTGGCCTTGCTGCGTCTTCGGCACGTTGCGAGTCACGATCCGGTCCAGCAGGCGCGTGGCATCGCGCCCGCTGACCCGGTACTTGTGCAGCGGCGACACGTCGAACAGCGCCGCGGCGTTCCTGACCGCGGCGTACTCGCGGTCGTGCGTGAACTCGTACGAGCTCGCCGCCGCGTAGCCGGCCCAGCGGCGCCAGGTCTGGCCCTGGATCAGGGACGCGGTGCGGGCGTGGAACGGGGTGGTCTTGAGGCTGTGCGGGATGCGCATCGGGGGCGGGCGCGGCTTCAATCCTTGTTGAACAATCGTACAACATAAGCCGGAACCCGGTCAACGCGGCTTGATTTGTTGTTGAACGATCGTTTAATTTAACGGGTCATGAACGCGCCCGCCGGAGCCGCCGATTTCAACCTCGCCGACCTGCCGGACGGCGAACTGGTCGAGCAGATGTTCGACGACCTCTACGACGGGCTCGCGAACGAAATCGTCGAAGGCGTCCACATCCTGCTCGGGCGCGGCTGGGAAGCGAAGCGGGTGCTGGACGAGGCCCTCGTCGGCGGCATGGACATCGTCGGCAGGGACTTCCGCGACGGCATTCTGTTCGTTCCGGAAGTGCTGCTGGCGGCCAACGCCATGAAGGCCGGGATGGCGATCCTGAAACCGATCCTCTCGCAGACCGGCGCCGAGCCGGTCGGCAAGATGGTGATCGGCACCGTCAAGGGCGACATTCACGACATCGGCAAGAACCTGGTCGGCATGATGATGGAAGGCGCGGGCTTCGAGATCGTGGATCTCGGCATCAATACGCATGCCGACGCCTACCTCGCGGCGCTGCGCGAGCACCGGCCGGACATCCTCGGCATGTCCGCGCTGCTCACCACGACGATGCCCTACATGAAGGTGGTCATCGACGCGATGAAGGAACAGGGCCTGCGCGACAGGCATATCGTGCTGGTCGGCGGCGCCCCGCTCAACGAGGAGTTCGGGCGTGTCATCGGCGCGGACGCCTACTGCCGCGACGCGGCGATCGCGGTCGAAACCGCCAAGCGCCTGGTGGCGGAGCGGCGCGCGGCGCGCGCCTGACGCCCGCCATGCCCTCCCCTGTCCTCATCATCGGCTGCGGCGCGCTCGGCCGGGAGCTCGTCGTGCTTCGGAGCTTGAACGGATGGTCGCACCTGACACTGCGGCTGCTACCGGCCGAGCTGCACAACCGCCCTGAACGCATCGCGCCCGCATTGCGCGAGGCGATCGAGGCCGGCCGGCGCGAATTCGAGCATGTCTTCATCGCCTACGCCGATTGCGGCAGTCGCGGCGAGGTCGACCGCGTCGCGGCCGAGTACGGGATCGAGCGCCTGCCCGGCGCCCACTGCTACGAGTTCTTCGCGGGCGGCGAGGCTTTCCGCGCGCTCGCGGACGAGGAACCCGGTACCTTCTATCTCACCGACTTCCTGGTGCGGCATTTCGACCGGCTGGTCCGCCGCGGCCTCGGTCTCGACCGCCACCCGGAGCTGATGCCGCAGTACTTTGGCAACTACCGCCGGCTCGTCTACCTGTCGCAGGCGGACGACCCGGAGCTCGATGCGCGCGCGCAGGAGCACGCGCGCTTCCTCGGCCTCGTGTACCAACGCCGGCACTGCGGCTTCGGGCCCTTCGGGCGCGCCGTTGCGGGCCACGTCATCCGGTGGCAAGGCTGATCTGCCCATGACGCGCGCGGTGCCGACCGGTCTGGAGTTCGCCGCGCTCGCGCGCGCGATCGAGGAGACTTACCTGGAGGTCTATCCGAGTCCGAGCATCGAGCAGCGGCTCGCCGCGCTCGCACCGGGCTCCTGGGTCGCGGTGACCTGTTCGCCCACGAAGGGGGTCGAACCGACGCTTGCGCTGTGTGCCAGCCTGGTTGCGCGCGGATTTCGCGTCGTGCCGCATGTCGCGGCCCGCATGGTACGCGACCGCGCACACCTCGGCGAGATCCTGCGCCGCATCGCGGACCTGGGCGTCGACAGCCTGTTCGTGCCGGGCGGCGACGCGCCGCAGCCGGTCGGCATGTACCGACGGGCCTATGAGCTCCTGCGCGACATCGCCGGATACGACCACGGCCTGCGCCACATCGGCGTCGCCGCGCATCCCGAGGGGCACCCTGCCGCGGATTCCGAAACGCTCTTCTCCGAACTGCTGGCCAAGCAGGCTTACGCCAACTACTTCGTCACCCAGATGTGCTTCGACGCGGCAAGGCTGGTCGAATGGCTGCGCGCGATGCGCGCGCGCGGGATCGCGATGCCCGCATGGATCGGCCTGCCGGGCGTGTTCAACCGCGGCGCCCTGCTTGCCGCCTCGCTGCGCATCGGCGTCGGCGCGTCGCTGCGCCAGCTGCGTCATCGCGGCGGCGCCATCGGTCGCCTGCTGGCCCCGAAGGCCTACCATCCGGACGGACTGGCGTATGCGCTCGCGCCCACGCTGTCGGAGCCCGGGCTCGGCATTGCCGGCTTCCACCTGTTCTGCTTCAACGCCATCGCGCAATCGGAGGACTGGCGCCGCCGATTCACGGCCGCCTGCCGCGCACGCCTGGCCGGAACCGCCCGATGAGACCGACCCTCCAGATGCTGAACCCGGAGCTGATCGCCTCCATCCTGGCCGAGGCGAAACACATCATGGCGCAAACCGGCATGGAGATCCGCGGCCCGAGACTGCGGCAGCGCCTGCTCGATGCGGGTCTGCCGACCGACCCCGCCGGGCGTGTGCTGTTCCCGCCGGAGTTCGTCGAACGCGCGATCGCCGCGGCACCGAAGTCCTTCACGCTCTTCGACCGCGACGGCAACCCGCACGCCGAGATCGGCGGCTGGAACGTGCACTTCATCCCGGGTTCGAGCGGCCTCAAGATCATGGATCACCGCAGCGGCGAGACGCGGCTTGCGAACTCGACCGACTTCGTCGAGTACGCGCGGCTCTGCGACGGCCTGGCGCACATTCCCTACCTCGCGACCGCGTTTTCCACCAACGCCGACATCGAGCCGCAAGTATCCGACGCTTGGCGCCTGTACATGGTCCTGACCAACACGAAGAAGCCTGTGGTCTCCGGCGCCTTCAGCGAGCACGGCGTGCCACGCATGGCCGACATGATGCAGCTCTTCCGCCGCGACCGCGCCGAGCTCGTCGCGAAGCCGATGGCGATCTTCACGATCACGGCCACCGGCAACTTCCGCTACAGCGAGGATTCCTGCCAGAACCTGCTCGACTGCGTGGAGTCCGGCATCCCGGTCGAAATCGTGCCGGTGACCCTGATGGGCCTGATCGCGCCGGTCACGCTCGTGGGAGCGCTGGTATTTCACTGCGTGGACGTGCTGACCGGGATTACGATGGCGCAGATCGCGAAGCCCGGCGCGCCGGTGCTGTTCGGCGGCGCGCCCGCGACTTTCCACATGAAGGCTGCGAGTTCGCCGATGGCGGCGATCGAGGCGCAACGCCTCGATGTCGCCTACGTCGCGGTCGCGAAGTCGCTGGGCCTGCCGACCCAGGCCTATATGGCACTCTCCGACGGCAAATTCCTGGACGCGCAGGCGGGCGCGGAGACCATGACGAGCGCCATGCTGGCCGCGCTCGCCGGCGTCAATTCAGTGTCGGGCCCCGGCATGCTCGACTTCGTGCTGACCTTCAGCCTGCCGAAACTGGTGTTCGACAACGAGGTCTGCGGGCAGTGTCTGCACTTCGTGCGCGAGGTGCGCGTGCTCGAGGATCTGCCGGCGGCGGAGCTGGTCGCACAGCTGCGCCAGAACGACCACCTGATCACCGCACCGCACACGCTCAAGTACTGGCCCCGGGAGCTGTATCTCACCGACCCGGTCATCGACCGCGAAAACCGCGAGACCTGGGCCAAACAGGGCTCCCGGGACCTCCATCGCCGCGCCTGCGAGGAGGTCGAAAAGCGCCTGGCGGCTTACGCGCCGGTCGGGACCGACCCCGCAGCCGACGCCGAAATGCGTCGCATGATCTCGGCCGGTCTGCAGCAGCAGTCCGCCCTGCCCGAACTGCCGCCGCCACCCGAGCATGCTGCCGCCGAGACGATCGCCGGCCGCCGCGGGCGCCCCGGCCGCCGCCGTTCATGAAGGTAACCGCCCCATGAAGCCGATCACCGACGTCGCCCGCCATCTCGGCATCGATCCCGACCGCCTCGAGCTCTATGGCCGCTACAAGGCCAAGCTGCCGCTCGCCGCTTTCGAGCGCCTGCCGCGCCGCGGCAGGCTGGTGCTGGTCTCCGCGATCACACCGACACCCGCCGGCGAAGGCAAAACCACGACCAGCATCGGCCTGGCCCAGGGACTCGCGAAGATCGGCGTCAAGAGCGCCGCGGCGCTGCGCGAGCCAAGCCTCGGGCCGGTGTTCGGCATGAAGGGCGGCGGCGCCGGCGGCGGCGCCTCCGAGGTCCTGCCGGTGATGGACATCAACATGCACTTCAACGGCGACTTCCACGCGGTGTCGAGCGCGCACAACCTGCTGGCCGCGATGGTGGACAACGACCTGCACCACGGTGGCAAGGCGTCGCGGCTGGATCCGCGGCACGTGACCTGGAAGCGCGTGATGGACATGAACGACCGCGCGCTGCGCTCCATCATCATCGGCCTCGGCGGCAGGAGCGAAGGCATCCCGCGCGAGACCGGCTTCGACATTACGGCCGCGAGCGAGGTCATGGCGGTGCTCTGCCTCGCGGACGGGATCCCGGACCTGAAGGCGCGGCTCGGCCGCATCGTCGTGGGCTACGACCGCGGCGGAGCGCCAGTGACGTCGCGCGACGTCGGGGCGGTGGGCGCGATGGCGGCACTGCTGTCGCAGGCGATCAAGCCCAACCTGGTGCAGACCACGGAGGGCGTGCCCGCCTTCGTCCACGGCGGGCCGTTCGCCAACATCGCGCACGGCACCAACAGCATCACCGCGACCAAGGCGGCGCTCGCCTTCGCAGACGTGGTGGTGACCGAGGCCGGGTTCGCATTCGAACTGGGGGCCGAGAAGTTCTTCGACATCAACTGCCGCTACGGCGGCTTCGCGCCGGCCTGCACGGTGCTGGTCGCGACCATCCGCGCGCTCAAGATGCACGGCGGCAAGGCGCTCGCGGAAATCGCGCAGCCAGACCCCGCGGCCATGCTGCGCGGCTTTTCCAATATGGAGAAGCACGTCGAGAACATCCGCCATTTCGGGCAGCCCTGCATCGTCGCCATCAACCACTTCCCGACCGACACCGATGAGGAGATCCGCGCACTGCAGGAGCGCTGTCGCGCCCTCGGCGTGGAGGCCGTGGAGGCCCGGCCATTCAGCGAGGGCGGCGCCGGCTGCACGGCGCTGGCCGCGCGGGTACGCGACATGGTCGCGGCCCGCGAGCCCGGCTTCACACCGCTCTATGACTGGAACGACCCGATCGAGAAGAAGATCGCGACCATTGCGCGCGAGATGTACGGCGCACACGCCGTGGACTACACGCCGCGCGCGCGCCGTGACCGCGACCAGCTCGAGCAGGCGGGGTTCGGCAAGCTGCCCGTGTGCATCGCGAAGACGCAGCAGTCGCTGTCGGACAACCCCTCTCTGCTGGGGCGCCCCAAGGACTTCCTGGTGACGGTGCGCGAGATCCAGCTCGCGGCCGGCGCCGGCTTCGTGATCCCGATCACCGGCGAGATCATGCGCATGCCGGGGCTGCCGCGCGAGCCGATGGCGACCCGCTTCGACCTCAGCGACGAGGGCGAGGTCGTCTTCAACGGCTGAGACCGGCGAGATCGAC
>JBQTKI010000134.1:0-2860 GCA_052386275.1 Gammaproteobacteria bacterium | reverse complement strand
ATCCCGGGCAGGTCGCGCAGGCCTTCGCATCCGCGCGCAGGGCCTCCGGCGAAATCTCGATCCTCGTCAACAACGCCGGCCGCCCGGCGAGCCGCGCGATGGCGAAGAGCGACGAGTCGTTCTGGCGCGAGATGCTGGAAGTAAACCTGACGAGCGCGTATCACTGCACGCGCGCGGCCATCGGCCCGATGCTGGCCGCAAACCGCGGCCGCATCGTCAACGTCGCGAGCACGGCCGGGCTTCGCGGCTATGCCTACTGCACCGCCTACTGCGCGGCCAAGCACGGCCTCATCGGCATGACGCGCGCACTCGCGCTCGAAGTCGCGAAGACCGGCATCACCGTGAACGCGGTCTGCCCGGGCTACACGGACACCGGCGTGGTGCGCGACGCGATCCGGAACATCAGCGAGAAGACGGCAGCGAGCGAAGCCGAAGCGCGCGAGACGCTCGTCTCCTTCAACCCGCAGCAGCGCCTGGTGCAGCCGGCGGAGGTCGCAAACGCCGTGCTGTGGCTGTGCTCGCCGGGCAGCGAGAGCATCAATGGCCAGAGCATCGCGATCGCAGGCGGCGAGGTCACCTAATGGCGGCGAACGCCATCGATGCGGAAACCCGCGCGGCCCGCGACGACCACGGTGCGATCCGCCTGTGGTTGCGCATGCTCGCGACCAACCGGCTGGTCGAGACCCGCACGCGGCGCCTGCTGCTCGAGCGCTACGGCACGACGCTGCCGCGCTTCGACCTGATGGCGCAGCTCGAGCGCTTCCCGCAGGGCCTGCGCATGAACGAGCTGTCGAAGCGCATGATGGTGACCGGCGGCAACGTCACCGGCATCACCGACCTGCTCGAGCGGGAGGGCCTGGTCGAGCGCGTCGCTGACTCCGCCGACCGGCGCGCGTGGCTGGTGCGCCTGACGCGCGCGGGCCGGCGTGCTTTCGCCGCCATGGCGGCGGAGCACGAGCGCTGGGTCGTGGAAGCCTTCGCGGCCCTTTCCGCGCGCGAGATGGCGACGATGGCGACACTGCTGGCGCGCCTCAAGGCGCACCTGCGGTCACTGGAGGAGCGAGAGCCATGAGCAAAGAGATCGGCGATCCCGCGGCCTACGCCGCGAAGCACTTCCTGTGGCGCCTGGAGGGCCGGGTCGGGCGCATCACGCTCAATCGCCCCGAGCGGCGCAACCCGCTGACCTTCGAGTCCTACGCGGAGCTGCGCGACCTGTTCCGGGCGCTCACGACCGACGACGAGGTGCGCGCCGTGGTCATCGACGGCGAGGGCGGCAATTTCTGCTCCGGCGGCGACGTGCACGAGATCATCGGGCCGCTGACAAAGATGTCGAAGCCGAAGCTGCTGGAGTTCACGCGCATGACCGGCGACCTGGTGCGGGCGATGCGCGCCTGCCCGCAGCCGGTGATCGCCGCCGTGGACGGCACCTGTGCGGGCGCCGGGGCGATGATCGCGCTCGCCTCGGACTTTCGCCTGGCGACGGCCGCGGCGAAGACCGCGTTCCTGTTCGTGCGCGTCGGGCTCGCCGGCTGCGACATGGGCGCCTGTGCGCTCTTGCCGCGCATGATCGGCCAGGGCCGGGCCGCGGAGCTGCTCTACACCGGGCGCACCATGAACGCGGAGGAGGGCGCGAGCTGGGGCTTCTTCAACCGCCTGGTCCCCGCGGAATCGCTGCTGCCGGAGGCGATGCGCATCGCCCGCGAGATCGCCGCCGGCCCGACCTTTGCACACGCGATGACCAAGCGCATGCTGCACCGGGAGTGGGCCATGGGACTCGACGAGGCGATCGAGGCCGAGGCGAAGGCCCAGGCGGTGTGCATGCAGACCCACGACTTCCGCCGCGCCTACGAGGCGTTCGCGGCCAGGAAGCAACCCCTGTTCGAGGGCAACTGATGGCTACCCACGACGACCTGCTGTACTGGCCCTTCTTCGACGAATCGCACCGCAAGCTCGCGCAGGAAGCGCAGGCCTGGTCCGGAGCGAACCTCGCCGGCGCCGCGCAACCCGCCGAACGCAACGCCGTGGACGCGCGCTGCCGCGAGCTGGTCGCGGGACTGGGCCAGGCGGGATTCCTGAGGCACTGCCTGCGCGCCACCGACGGTGGCGTTGCACCCGAGTTCGACGCGCGCTCGATCTGCCTGCTGCGCGAGACGCTCGCCTACCAGGACGGGCTCGCGGACTTCGCCTTCGCGATGCAGGGCCTCGGCAGCGCGCCACTGTCGCTCGCGGGCGGCGAGCAGATGCGCTCGCTGTGGCTGCCGCGGGTCGCCGAGGGCAAGTCCATCGCCGCCTTCGCGCTGTCGGAGCCCGGCGCGGGCTCCGACGTCGCCGCGATGGAGACGACCGCGAAGCGCGACCACAACAACTACGTGCTGAACGGCGCCAAGACCTGGATCAGCAACGGCGGCATCGCGGATTTCTACTGCGTGTTCGCGCGCACCGCCCCCGGCGTGCGCCGGCCGGACGGCGCGCTCTCGGCCGAAGGCATCAGCGCCTTCCTGGTGAAGCCCGGCGACTCCGGCTTCACGATCGCGGAGCGCATCGACGCGATGGCGCCGCACCCGCTCGCGCGGCTCGCCTTCGAGGACTGCCGCATCCCCGCTGCGCGGCTGATCGGCGAAGAGGGCGAGGGATTCCGCATCGCGATGCGCACGCTCGACATCTTCCGCACCTCGGTCGCGGCCGCCGCCTGCGGGTTTGCGCACCGGGCGCTCGACGAGGCCCTCGCTCATGCGCGCGCCCGCAGCCTGTTCGGCAGGATGCTGGCGGACTTCCAGCTCACGCAGACCGCGCTCGCGGAGATGGCGACCGCGCTCGAGGCGGCGGAACTGCTCACCTACCGCGCGGCCTGGATGCGCGA
>JBQTKI010000133.1:0-12875 GCA_052386275.1 Gammaproteobacteria bacterium | reverse complement strand
CCTTGCGGGACCGCTGTGAATACGTCCCTGTACACTTCGAGCGCGCCATCCCTGGCGCGCACGATCCCGAAAGGAACCAACTGGCCTCCCGCGCCCTGGGTGCGGTGCCGGCACGCGCGCGGCGGCTCAGTAGTCGCGCGCGACGCGGAAGCCGAGGTCCGACTGGCGGTGGCTGGCGAGCTCGGCGTCGCGCGCCGGCGCCCGCGCATCGCGCGGCCGGCTCGCCCAAGATCCACCGCGCACTCCGCGCCGCTCGCATCCGCCCTGCCAGGTCCAGGCGCGCGCGTCCTCGGGACGGCCGAGGTAGCTCGCGGTGTAGCAGTCCATGACCCACTCGCGCGCGTTGCCGATGATGTCGTGGATACCGAAGGCGTTCGGCTGGTACTGCGCCACCGGCGCGAGCGTCGCCGCGCGGTCGCTGCAACGCGCGTTCGGCCAGGGCAGCGCGAGCGCGTCGACGGCTGAGGCGTCATAGACGTTGGCGTGGTCGCAGGCCAGCGAGAGCGTCACGTCCTCGCGCGAGTCCTGCTCGCCCCAGTAGCGCGGGAACGAGGTGCCGCCGCGCGCGACGTATTCCCATTCCGCCTCCGACGGCAGGCGGTAGCGCTTGCCAGCCTGCTGTGACAGCCATTCGGCGTAGGCATGCGCGTCGTCCCAGTTGATGCAGACGACGGGCTCGTCGTCGCGCGGCGGCAGCGCGAAGCCGGGGTCGCGCCAGCTGCGCTCGCGGTCCTCGAGCCACTGGCCTCCGAGCCAGACCCGGCAGCCGGGCGCAGGCTCGGCGCCGGTCGCCTCGACGTAGCGGCGGAACTCCGCTACCGTGATCTCGTGCTTCGAGACCAGGAATGGCCGCGCAAAGGACAGCGCGAGCGCGGGCGACTCGCCGGTCGCGCGGTCGAGTTCAGGCGCGTCCGGCGCGGAGCCCATGCGGAACTGGCCGGGCGGCACCAGCGCGAGTTGCGGGCAGGCCTCGCAGTCGCGCGCCGGGGCCGGCGCTACGGCGGGCGGCGCCTGCGCGAACGCGGGCGCGGCTAGGGCAAGGAGCGCGGCGATCCTGGCCGGCTGCGTGCGCATCAGGGATCCCCTGCGGCGGCGCCGCGCCCTTCGAGGTCGAGTGCGACCCGGAAGCCCGTGTCGTCCGCACGCTCTGCGGCAGCGGCGCCCAAGCGCTGCGCGCTGCGGGCGGCATCGGGAGGCGAGAGCCAGCTGCCGCCGCGCAGCACGCGCTCGCGGCAGCCGCCCAGCCATTCCCAGGCGCGGGCGTCGGCGGGCCTGCCGGCGTAACTGCCGGTGGCACAGTCCTGCACCCATTCGCGCACGTTACCGATCAGATCGTGCAACCCGAAAGCGTTGGCGCGGAACTGGCCCGCCGGCGCGAGGTCGGCGAAGCCGTCGCGGCAGCCGGCGGCCGGCCAGCCGAGCCGGTACTGCGCATCGGCGGTCAGGTCGTAGACATTCGCGTGCTGGCAGGCTTCGGCGGGGTCATCGCCCCAGTGGCGCAGCGCCGTCGAGCCGGCGCGCGCCGCGTATTCCCATTCAGCCTCGGATGGCAGCCGGTAGCGCGCACCGGTCTCGCGCGCGAGCCATTGCACGTAAGCCTGGCCGTCGGAGAACGACACGCAGGTGACGGGGTGGTCGTCCTGCGGCACCGCAGGCGTCGCCGGGTCGCGCCAGCTGCGCCGCGGGTCGTCGCTGAAGCGCACAAGCGCGGGGTCCCAGGTGCGGCAGCCCGGCCGTGGCTCGTGACCGCTGTCGGAGATGAAGCGCGCGTACTGCGCGCGCGTCACCTCAAAGCGGCCGATCGCGAACGCACGCGGGATCCGCACCACGACTGCGTTCCGCTCGGCGCCGGCGGCACCCGCCGCCGCGCGCGCGCCAGGCGTGCCCATCACGAACTGGCCGAGCGGAACCACGACCATCTCCGGGCAGGCGTCGCAGCTCCTGAACACGGTGCCAGCGGGGCGCGGCGGTTCCGCCGCCGGCAGCGAAGCCGGCGCCGCGACCATGAGCGACAGGAGCGCGGCGGATCTCGCCCGCCGCATCAGGAATCGGCCCGCACCGGGACGAAAATCTGCGCCTCGCCGCGCTGGATCAGGAGCGCGACCGTCGCCCCCGAGCGCTCCACCGCCGCCTGGTACTCGGCCAGGCTGCCGACTGCCACACCGTTGACGGCGATCACGACGTCGCCCGGCTGCACGCCGGCCTCCACCGCAGGCCCTTCCGCCTGCTCGACCAGCAGGCGGCCGCGGGTGCGCATGCGCATGCGCTCGCTGCCGGTGAGCGGGCGCACCGCGAGCCCGAGCCTGTCGCCTTCGTCCCCGCCCTGCGCGCCGGTCTGCGCCACGCGCGGCTCGTCCTCGAGTTCGCCGACGCGCACGCGCAGCGTGCGCTCGGACTTGTCGCGCCAGACCGTGAGTATTGCCTCGCTGCCGGGCTTGATGCCCGCGATCACGGCGGGCAGCTCGCCCGAGCGCTCGATCACGCGGCCGTCCACCGCGAGGATCACGTCCCCCGGTTTCACGCCCGCCTTGTCAGCCGGGCCGCCGTCGTCCACCTCGGCGACCAGCGCACCGCGCGGCCGCCGCAGCCTGAACGAGTCGGCCAGCGCCTGGTTCACGTCCTGGATGGTGACGCCGATGCGCCCGCGCTGGACGCGTCCGTGGGCGATCAGCTGTTCCTTCACCTGCATCGCGACGTCGATCGGGATTGCGAACGAGATGCCCTGGTAGCCGCCGGTGCGGCTGTAGATCTGCGAGTTGATGCCGACCACCTCGCCGCGCAGGTTGAACAGCGGGCCGCCCGAGTTGCCCGGATTCACTGCGACGTCGGTCTGGATGAACGGCGTGTAGGCGTCGCCCGCCAGCGTGCGCGCGGTCGCGCTGACGATGCCGGCCGTGACCGAGTTGTCGAACCCGAACGGAGAGCCGATCGCGATCACCCACTCGCCCGGCTTCACGCCCTCGGGATCGCCGACGCGCACGGTCGGGAGGTTTTCGGCGTCGATCTTGAGTACCGCGACGTCGGTGCGCGCATCCATGCCCACGACCTTGGCGCGGTACTCGCGCCGGTCGGTGGTCCGCACCGTCACCTCGCGCGCGCCTTCCACCACGTGGGCATTGGTCAGGATGTAACCATCCGCGCTGATCACGAAACCGGAACCCTCGCCACGCGCCGGCGGCAACTGCGCGCGCGGCGCGCCGAAGCCGAAGCGGCGGAAGAATTCGTACAAGGGGTCGTCAGGCGACAGCTCCGGGCCGCCCTCGGCCGCGGCCTGGCGCCGGGTGACCGTCGAGACGTTGACGACGGCGCGTCCGTACGCGTCCACCAGCGGTGTGAAATCCGGCAGTCCGCTGATCACGACGTCGGGTGCCGCCGTCGCGGGCGCTGCCGCCGCCCGTTCCGCCGCCGGCGCGACGCTCCCCGCAGGCGCCGGCGCCTCGGAAGAACAGCCCCACAGCAGCGCGCAGAGCGCGACCGGCCAGGCCCAGTGCATCGCCATCCTCATGTCGTCTCCATCCACGCCCTCGGATGCTGCGCTCAGACTGCGGCGGCGCCTGCAAGTTGCAACAACCCACATTAGTATTGCACCAAATGACGTCCCGCATCCCCACCGCCGCCGCAATCGCGGCGTTCGCCGCCCTGCCTGCGCTCGCCGCCGAGCTGCCGGCGGGCGCGCGTGAGGCGCTCGTGCGGCAGCGCGTGCCCGAGACAGGCGTCAGCATCGTGGTGCAGGACGTCGCGACCGGCGAGAGCCTGGTCGAACTCAATGCACACGAGCCGCGACGGCCGGCTTCCGCGATGAAGCTGCTGCCAACGTGGGCTGCGCTCGAACTGCTCGGCCCTGCCTACACCTGGAAGACCCGGGTCTGGGCCGACACGCCGGTCACGCGTGGCGCTCTCAAGGGCAACCTGTACCTGCAGGGCGGCGGCGACCCGTTCCTGACGATCGAGCGCTGGTGGCGGCTGGTCGCCGACCTGCGCCAGACCGGCCTGCGCGCGATCGAGGGCGACGTCGTCGTCGACCAGACGCGCTACGTGGCGGCCAACGAACGGCCCGAGGACTTCGACGGCCGACCCTGGCGCACCTACAACGTGCTGCCGGACCCGATGCTGGTGAACTGGCAGTCCGCGGACTTCACGATCCGCCCCGCGGACGACGGCGCGGGCATCGACGTCGCCGTGCAGCCGTTTCCCGAGGGCCTGGTGGTCGAGAACCGGGTGGCGCTCGTCGACGGCCGCTGCGTCGGGCGCAACCGCCGTGTCGGCTATACCATCGCCCCGACCGACCCGGCGCGCGTGACGGTGACCGGACGCCTCGCGAAGAGCTGCGCGCCGCAGACCCAGCGGCTCGCGATCATGGACCCGGCGCAATACGCCTTCGGCACCTTCGTCACGCTGTGGCGACAGCAGGGCGGCACGTTTCAGGGCGGCTGGATGCGCGCTCCCGCGCCGTCTTCCGCGCGGCTCCTGCTCACGCACGAGTCGCACCCGCTGGCCGAGATCGTGCGCATCACCAACAAGTTCTCGAGCAACATGATGGCCCGCTCGCTGGTGCTCGCCATCGCGGCGGAGAAGTACGGGCTGCCGGCCTCGAGCGCCGCGGGCGAGGCCGCGATCCGCGAATGGCTCGCCGGCCGTGGCCTCGATTTTCCCGAGCTCGTGATCGGCAACGGCTCCGGATTGTCGCGCGAGGCGCGCATCTCCGCCGACAGCATGGGCCGCATGCTGGCGGCGGCCTGGAAGAGCCGCTTCGCGCCGGAGTTCCTCGCCTCGCTTGCGCTCGGCGGGCTCGACGGCACGCTCGAAAAGCGATTCTCCCACCTGGCCGACCCGAGCCGGATCCGCATGAAGACCGGCACGCTGCGCGACGTCAGCACCATCGCGGGCTACGTGACGGGCGCATCGGGGCGCAACTACGCGGTGGTCGTGTTCGCCAACCACGCCGGCGTGCAGAACGGCGTCGGCGAGGCGATCCAGGCCGCGGTCATCGACTGGGTGCTGGCGCAGTAGCCTGCGCCGCGCAGAGGCACGCGCTCAGTCGCGCCCGAGGATTCGATCCAGCCGGTCGCGGTAGCTGCGCGACAGCTTGAGCTCGTGGCCGCCGTCCAGCGTCAGGAAGTACTCGCCGTTGGTGTGCGCCTTCAGCTTGCGGATGCGGCGGATGTTGACGATGGTCGAGCGGTGGATGCGCTGGAACGAGGTCGGGTCGAGGCGCTCCTCGAACTGCTTCATGGTGGCGCGCACCACGTGGGTGCGCCCCTCGGTGTGCACGCACATGTAGTCGCCGGCCGCGTCCACCCATTCGATCGACGACATCGGCAGGCGCACGGTCTCACGTCCGAGCCGGATCGGCAGCACCTCCGGGAAGCGCCGCGGCAGGCCGTCGGCGCCTTTCGCGATCAGCTCCTCGGCGTCGAGCTGGCCGGTGCCGGTCACGCTTGCGAGCAGCGACACCAGCTGCTCGCGGTGCCGTACCGAGCGGCGCTGCGCGAACTGGTCGCGCACGTGCGCCATGGTGCGTTCGAAGCGCTCGTCCACCAGCGGCTTCAGCAAGTAGTCGAGCGCGTGCGCCTCGAAAGCCTCGATGGCGTAGCGGTCGAACGCGGTCACGAACACGACCATCGGCATGCTGGCCTGCGGGACGCGCCGCAGCACCTCAAAGCCGTCGACGCCCGGCATCTCGATGTCCAGGAACATGAGGTCCGGCGAGTGCGCGGCGACCGCCTCCACGGCCTCACGGCCGTTGCCGCACTGCGCGATCACGTCGATGTCCGGGCAGGCGCGCAGGCGCAGCTCGAGCCCGCGCCGCGCCAGCGGCTCGTCGTCGACAATGATCGCGCGGATCCTCCCTGCGGTCGCCATCACGCCTCCAGCGGAAGGCGCATCTCGACGCGCAGGCCGGGCGCGGCGTCCTGCACCTCGATGCGGTGCGTGTCCCCGTAGAGCACCCTGAGGCGCTCGCGCGTGTTGCGCAGACCCACGCCGCGGCCGTTGCCGCCGGCCGGCGCCAGCGGCAGCCCGGGGCCATCGTCGGCGACTGCGAGCCGCAACTGTCCATCCTCGATGCCGGCGATGACCGCCACCGACCCGCCCTGCTCGCGCGGCGAGATCGCGTACTTCATCGCGTTCTCGACCAGCGGCTGCAGCAGAAGCGACGGCACCAGCGCGGACTCGGCGCGCTCGTCCACGTCGAATTCGAGCCGCAGGCGGTCGCCGAAGCGCAGCTTCTCGATGCCGAGGTAGAGGTTGAGCGCGTCCAGCTCCTGCCGCAGCGTCACTTTCTTCATCGGGTCCTGGTCGAGCGTGTAACGCAGGAATTCAGACAGCCGCGAGACTGCGAGGTTCGCGGTGCGGTTCTGGCCGTCGAGCACCAGCGTCGAGATCGCGTTCAGCGTATTGAACAGGAAGTGGGGGTTCAGCTGGTAGCGCAGCATCTTGAGCTGCGCTTCCTGGGCGAGCGCCGAGGCCTTGAGCGTCGCTTCGCGCTCGAGCTGCAGGCGCTCGTAGAACTTGACGCCGTAGTAGAGCCCGCTCCAGCACAAGAGCAGCGCCATCGAGGAGAGCGTGCCGACGAAAATCTCGAGCGGCTGCGGCGCGTGCCCCATCGCCCACTCGGGCTTCACGATCTCCATGTAGGCGGTGTTGATGATCGCGCGCCAGCCAAGCGCCACGACCCAGCAGGCGCCGAGCGAACCGGCGAGGATCGCCCCGGGGCCCGACGCCCACAGGCGCCGGTACAGCAGTCGCAACGGCGCCGACAGCAGGAAGCCCGAGGCGGCCGCGATCGCGATCACCTGGACGTAGCCCGGCTCCTTGCCGTAGACCGCCGACCCGACATATTGCGCGAGCCCGTAAGCCGACCAGCCGAGCGTGTGCAGCGCCCAGAACAGCAGACTGCGATTCCCGCGCAGCAGGTCGAGATTCATCCGGTCACCTTAGTCACGCGCCGCAGCTGCGGAGAACGCCCTGGCTCGCGCCAGGCACGCCCGGTCGCAGCACCGTGCGTCTCAGACGTACTGGCGGGCCGCCAGCGCCAGTTCCTGCGCAACGCGCTCGCGCAGGCGGGGCGGTCCGAGGACCTCCACCCCGGCGCCATGGCGCAGCAGGTCCATGACCAGCTCGGGCTCGCCGCTGTAGGGCAGCTCGAGCCGATAGCTGCCGTCGGCCTCGATGCGGCCGACCTGGCGTGAGTGCCAGGCCTCGTCCGCCACCCAGCGCGCGGCCGCGGGCGTGAAGCGCAGCACCGCCGTCTCGGTATTCGCACCCGCGAAGATGCCGTAGCCGGCGCCCAGCACGCGATCGAGCTCGGCCTCGGCGATCTCGCGCGCGGCCTCCTCGCGCACGGCGGCCACGCGGATTGCGTCCACCGAGAACACGCGCAGGTCGCGGCGCAGGTGGCACCAGGCGTCGAGGTACCAGTTGTAGCGGTAGTGCACCAGGCGCTGCGGCGACACCGTGCGCTCGGTCACGCCGCCATCGCCGCGCCTGAGGTGGCGGATCCAGACCTGCCGGCGGCCGAGCAGCCCGAGCGAGACCGCCTCGAACACGTCGCGATTCACGCGCCTCGTGCCGGGCCCGATCACGCGGATGCGCCGGCGGATCTCGCGGTGGCCGCGGTCGCCGCGTTCGAGGAGCAAAGCGAGCCTGGCGCGCAGCGGCTCGAGCTGTCGCCCGAGCAGCCCCGGCGACAGGCTGCCCAGCAGGTGCTCGATCGCGAGCAGCGCGTAGATCTCGCCGGGGCTGAACCAGACGCCGGGAAGCTCCGCGGCCTCGGCTTGCGGGTCGAGCACGTAGGCCTGCCGGGTGCGCGACCACACAATCGGCATGTTGAGCCGGTCGCGCAGATACTCGATGTCGCGCTTGAAGGTCGCATGCGAGACCTCGAGGTCCTGCTCGATCTCGCGGCGCGTCAGCGCGCCCTTCTCGATGAGCCGGCGCCGGATGCGGTAGAAACGCTCAGTGCGGTCCACGCGTCAGCGGGCGGGCACGACCCGCAACAGGCGGCCCGCGTCCTCGTCGGTCAGCAGGTACAGCGCGCCATCGGGTCCCTCGCGCACGTCGCGCACGCGCTCGCCGATCGCGATGCGTTCCTCGGCGCGCACGGCACCGTCCGCCGTGACCTCGAGGCGCACCAGCTGCTCGGCCGCCAGCGCACCGACGAACAGCTGGCCTTTCCAGGCCGGATGGCCATTGCCGCTGTGAAAGACCATGCCGGACGGCGCGATCGAAGGCACCCAGATATGCATCGGCTGTTCCATGCCCGCCTTCGCCGTGCCCTCGCCGATCTTGGCGCCGGTCCCGTATTCGGCGCCGTAGGTGATCACTGGCCAGCCGTAATTCAGCCCCCCTCGCGCGATGTTGATCTCGTCGCCGCCCTGCGGGCCGTGCTCATGCGTCCACAGCGCGCCGGTCTCCGGATGCAGCGCCGCGCCCTGGAGATTGCGGTGCCCGTAGGACCAGATCTCCGGCAGCACGCCTTCGCGGCCGACGAAGGGATTGTCGGCCGGCACGCCGCCGTTTTTCGTGACGCGCGCGATCTTGCCGATGTGCGTGCCGAGGTCCTGCGCCAGGGCGCGCTGGGAATTGCGCTCGCCGAGCGTGACGAACAGGTTGCCGTCCCGCGCGATGACGAGCCGCGATCCGAAATGGTGGCGGCTGGCGAACTTCGGCTGCTGGCGGAAGATGACCTCGACGTCAGCAAGGCTCGCGCCGTCCAGACGCGCACGCGCGACCGCCGTTCCATTCCTGTCATCCGCCACAGGCTCTGCGTAGGAAAAATAGATCGTCGAGTTGCTCGCGAAATCCGGGTCGAGAATCACGTCGAGCAGTCCGCCCTGACCGTGGGCGAACACCGCGGGAACGCCGGCGATCGGTTCCGAAAGCTTGCCGTCCGCTGTCACGTAACGCAGCCTTCCCGGCCGCTCGGTCACCAGCATGCGCCCGTCCGGCAGGAAGGCGAGACTCCAGGGATGCACGAGTCCGCTCGCAACCGTCGTGATCTCGACCCGGGTTGCGCCACTCGGCGGCACGTGCGTGGTTTCCTGGCAAGAGGCAGCGCCCGCGAAAAGCGCAGCGAGCAGCAGCCCGCGCGAGATCTTCCCGGCCTGGGTCATGTCGTCACCATGATGTTGCCGTCCTTGATGCTGACCGGGTAGGTGCGCAACGCCTTCTCGCCGCGCACCGTGTTCAGGAGCTGGATGCCGGGCGGGAAGTTCGCCCATTCCACGACCTTTCCGGTTGCGATGTCGAAGCGCGCGCGATGCAGCGGGCAGCGCACCTGGCAGCCGTCCACGATCTCGCCGCGCGCGAGCGGGCCGAAGGTATGCGTGCACTGCGACTGCGTCGCGTAGAAGCCGGCCTTCAGGTGGTAGACGACCACGCGCACGCCGCCCGCATTGAACGACTTCATGTTGCCGACCGGCAGCTCGTCCGCGCGGCCGACGGCGTGCCGGGCCATCTCAGCTTGCCGCCACGCGTGTAATGATGTAGCCGCCCGATTTCGGGTCGAACTCGAGGTCGATCAGCTTGCGGTCGCGCGCCTCCTCGAGCAGGCTGCCGAAGCTCTTGAAGCCGTAGTAGCTCTCGTTGAACCCTGGCTTGCGGCGCTTGATCGCCTGCTTGACCATCGAGCCCCACACCTTTTCTTCCGCGTCGCGCTCGGCGAACAGGTCCTCGGCGGTCTCCATCAGCAGGTCGATGCCTTCCTGCCGCCGGTCGTCGGGCGAGGCCGCGGACTTCGACTCTGCCTTCTCGGCCCGCGGGCGCCGCGCGCCGCGGGCGCGCCCCTCGCCGCGCACCAGGTCGTCGTAATAGATGAACTCATCGCAGCCGCTGATCAGGAGGTCGGAGGTCGAGTTCTTGACCCCGCAGCCGACCACGACCTTGTTGTTCTCCCGCAGCTTCGCCACCAGCGGCGAGAAATCGGAATCGCCGCTGATGATCACGAAGGTGTCGACGTGCGACTTGGTGTAGCAAAGGTCGAGCGCGTCCACGACCATGCGGATGTCGGCCGAATTCTTGCCGGACTGGCGCACGTGCGGGATCTCGATCAGCTCGAAGGCCGCCTCGTGCATGGCGCGCTTGAATTCATGGTAGCGCTCCCAGTTGCAGTAGGCTTTCTTGACGACGATGTTGCCCTTCAACAGCAGCCGCTCGAGCACCTTGCGGATGTCGAAGGTCGCGATGCGGGCGTCCTTGACCCCGAGCGCCACGTTCTCGAAGTCGCAGAATACCGCCATGATGCGCGTGCCGGGGCGGTCGGTGGCGCTCATTCTTCACCCGCCTGCGGTTTCCAGGCCGTGGCGAGCTCCTGCTGCTTGCGCGGCGGCACCGGGTCGTAGTGCGAGAGCTCGAGCGTGAAGCTGCCCTCGCCTCCGGTCAGCGCCTTGAGCCGGTTCTGGTAGTCGGTCACCTCGGCGAGCGGCACGTAGGCGGAAACCACGATGCGGCCGCGGGCACGTGCCTCGTTGCCGTCGATGCGGGCGCGCCGCGTCGCCAGGTCGGCGGTGATATCGCCCATGACCGTGCCGGGCGCATTGATCTCGACGTGCACGATCGGCTCGAGCACGGTCGGGCCCGCGCGGCTCACTGCGTCCAGGAAGGCCTTGCGCCCGGCGGCGACGAAAGCGACCTCCTTCGAGTCCACGGTGTGGTACTTGCCGTCGTAGACCGAGACGCGGATGTCCTGCAACGGGAAGCCGGCGACCGCCCCGGCTGCCAGCGCGTGGCGGATGCCTTTCTCGACCGCGGGGATGAACTGGTTCGGGATCGACCCGCCCTTGATGTCGTCCACGAACTCGAATCCTGCGCCCCGCGCCAGCGGTTCGATGCGGAGGTACACCTCGCCGAACTGGCCGGCGCCGCCGGTCTGCTTCTTGTGGCGATGGTGCCCCTCGGCCGCGTGCGTGATGGTTTCGCGGTAGGGAATCGACGGCGGGCGCGTCCTGACCGCGACACCGTAGCGCTCGTTCATGCGCTCGATCATCACGCGCAGGTGCAGGTCGCCCATGCCGTAGAGCACCGTCTGGTTCAGCGAGTTGTTGTGCTCGACGCGCACGCAGGGATCTTCCGCCGCGAGCTTGTGCAGCGCCTCGGCCAGCTTGTGCTCGTCGCCGCGCCGCTCCGGCTCGATCGCGACGCCGAGCATCGCGGGCGGGAAGGTGATGGATTTCAGGTGGAAATGGTCCTCGTCGTGCGAATCGTGCAGAACGGCGTCGAAATGCAGCTCGTCGAGCTTGGCCACGGCGCAGATGTCGCCCGGCAGCGCCTGCGGGATCTCGGCGTGGTCCCTGCCCTGCATGCGGAACAGGTGCGCGATCTTGACCGGCTTCCTGCCGTCGCCGACGAAAAGCTGCGCGCCGGCCCGGATCGTACCCTGGTGGACCCGGAACAGCCCGAGCTTGCCGACGAAGGGGTCCATGATCACCTTGAAGACGTGCGCGATCGCGTGACGCCCGAGGTCCGGCACAACCGCGATGCGCTCCGCCGCCTCGCCCTCGCCGCGCATGAACGGGGGCGCATTGCCCTCCGCGGGGTTGGGCGCCAGGCGGGCCAGGATCTCGAGCAGCTCGGGGATGCCGGCGCCGGTCTCGGCCGAGACGAAGCAGACCGGCACCAGGTGGCCTTCGCGCAGCGCTTTCTCGAACGGGTCGTGCAACTGCTCGGGCGCGAGTTCCTCGCCCTGCTCGAGGTAAAGCGCCATCAGGTCGTCGTCGACTTCGACCACCTGGTCGATGATCTCGGTATGGGCTTGCCTGACCGACGAGAAATCCGTGGCCTCGCCCTGGTTGCGGAAGAAGCAGTCGACGACTTTCACGCCGCCGCCGGCCGGCAGATTGAGCGGCAGGCATTCGCGGCCGAACTGCTCGCGGATCTCCGCCAGCACGGCCTCGGGATTCGCCTCGCGCGCGTCGATCTTGTTGATCACGACCAGCCGGCACAGGCCGCGTTCGCGCGCGAAGTCCATCATCCGCTGGGTCATGGGCTCGACGCCGGACACGGCGCTCACGACCACCGCCGCGGTCTCAACCGCCTCGAGTACGGGCAAGGTCCGGCCGATGAAATCGGGATAGCCCGGCGTGTCGGCCAGGTGGACCTGTGCCGAGCCCGCCGTGAGCCAGCACAGGGTCGCGTCGACAGAATGCAGCAGCTTCCGCGCCTGGGGGTCGTGGTCGCAGACCGTGGTGCCGCGCGCCAGGCTGCCCTTGGCCCGGATCGCGCCCGCGCCGAACAGAAGTGCCTCGGCCAGCAGGGTTTTTCCGGCCCCGGCATGGCCGACCAGGACAATGTTGCGAATGTCGCCGGTCGTCGTCGTCATCGTTTCCCCCGCCTTTCCGCCACGCCGGCGGATTTTTCAAAAAGAATAGCACCGAAGCGCGCCGCTTGCGCCATGCGGGCGTGACGGGCAAACTCTTTTTTCACGACTCAAGGCCCCCTGGCTCGGGGCCGGCGGGGGCAACCATGGCAGTCTCGATCAAGGGCGACAGCGCGGATCCGATGGTCGAGCCGAACGTCATCCCGCTCGTGGACATCATGCTGGTGCTCCTCATCATCTTCATCATCACGATCCCGGTGATGACGCACGCGGTCAAGATCGACCTGCCGCGCGACAACCCTAACCCGCCCACCGAGCCGCCGCCGGTGATCAAGCTCTACGTCGAGTTCGACGGCACCATCCTGTGGAACGGCACGCCGGTCGACCAGGGGACCTTCCGCGACTACGTCGCGCTCGAGAACGCGAAGCCCGAAGAGGAAAAGCCGGAAGTGCACGTGGATGCCGACCGGCGTGCGCCCTACGTCTATGTCGCCAACGTGATGTTCGTGCTGCAGCGGGGTGGCCTGCAGAAGGTCGGCTTCGTCTCGGGCGGCGCACCCGT
>JBQTKI010000132.1:0-9465 GCA_052386275.1 Gammaproteobacteria bacterium | reverse complement strand
TGCACTGCGGCCTGCCGGCTGTACGCCGGCGCGAAGATCTACGACAGGCTGGTCGCGGATCTCTCGCTCGCCGCGAAGTCCATCAAGGTCGGGCGCCAGACCGAGGAAGGCGTCGAGATGGGCCCGCTGATCAGCAAGGAACAGCGCGAGCGCGTCGCCGGCTTCGTCGAGCGAGCAAGAGCGACCAAGCACGTCGAAGTCACGGCCGGCGGCAAGGCCGGCAAGGGCGGCGGATTCTTCTACGAGCCGACGGTGGTCGCTGGCGCGCGCCAGACGGATGAAATCGTGCGCCGGGAAGTGTTCGGGCCGGTGGTTTCCATCACGCGCTTCAAGGACGCCGAGCAGGCGATCGCCTGGGCAAACGACTCCGACTACGGTCTCGCCTCATCAGTCTGGACCAGCGACATCGGCCGCGGCATGCAGGTGGCAGCGCGGCTGCAGTACGGCTGCACCTGGGTCAACACGCATTTCATGCTGGTGTCGGAGATGCCGCATGGCGGGGTGAAACGGTCGGGGTACGGGAAGGACCTGTCGATCTATGCGCTGGAGGACTATACGACCGTGAGGCACGTGATGGTGAAACTCTAGCCGCCTGCTAACGGCTCTTCGGCAGCCGCGCAAATGCCTCGAGCATCTCCTGCCACAGCCGTTCCGGCGGCCCGACGATCGCGATGAAATGAGTCCGGTCGCTGATTACCACGCTGCGCAGTTCCGGTCGGCCGGCCGCGGGCGGCGGATGGCGGCGCCGCTCGATCACCAGGCCATAGCGCAGGTCGCGCGACTCGGGCGCGGTCCGCTTGATCCACTCCATCAGCGGATGCTTCGCGGCATCCGCACGCCGCGCGGCGATGACGGCGCCGTCCTGCGCATCGTCGCCGAACTCGCGATCGTAATTGACGAAGTAGAACGGCGGTGCACTCGTGTCGAGCACCAGGTGTGCCGGCAGCGGAAAGTAACCGCGGAAGACCTTGAGGAGCACGAGGCCGTCGAGGCTGCGAGCGTCCAGCCGCCTCAGGTTCCACGACGCCTGCACGTTCCGTCGGTCGGCCTGCGCCGCGGCGGGCGCGGGCGAGAACGCTGCGATCGAAGCCAGCAGGGTGAGCAGTTGCCTGCGCGTGACCGCGTGCGCGAGGCGCCTCTTGCGTGCGTATTCGTGGAAGGTCATGCCGAAGCGGCGCCGGAAATGGCACCGTAAAGGATGTCTGGGTCGAAGGGCCAGGGTTGTGCGTTCACAATGGCTGCGACTCTAGCGCGGCACGGGGACTGCGCAGCCGGAAAACGAGCAGCCAGCACTTCAGGGGAACTGCCCGATGCGCCCGGCGCCATCGGGCAGTTTGATGTCCCCGGTTGTGGCGATCCTAGTCGGAATGCCCGCGCAGCTGCCCGCGGACTTCGCCGCCCGGGAAGGTCGAGGAATGCACGTTGACGTAGGCGACGCCGGCGCGAATCGCGGCGAGCAGCTCGGCGAACTCGCCTGCGGCAATGCCCTGCCCGGCCGGGCCGATCGTGTTCGCGGCCTGCAGGAGCCCCGTCACGGTTCCCGACTGCGGGCATTGCGGCGCGAGCCCGGTCGGATCCGGATTGGTCGCGGTCTGACACGGGAATACGCTGACGCCGCCGTTGACCGAGCGCTGGCCGAAGTGGATGTGCGCCTGGCGGATGTCACCGGTCAGACCTGAAAAGGAAAGTTCGTAGGAAATGGTTCCCGCTTTCTCGTCGATCGAAGCCCTAAACCGGCCCCTCGCGGGCGACGAAACCGAGGGTACTTCCTGGTAGCTCACCAGTCGGGTCGATACCGTCAGCCCGTGATTGCCATCGGCGGCTGCCGGCAGCGCGAGCAAGCCGGCGCAAAGCAATACCGTCCGTGATGCTGAACTCATGACTGTCTCCCCATTTAGCGGAACGAAGCGGACACTCTGATTAGCGCCATGAGCGGTCGTTCCGTAACACACGAGGCTACGCGCACGAGTCGCGCTCGTCGGTATGACAACCGCCACGGGTTCAGGCAGTTGGCCGGCTTTCCTGTCCTGGGCCGCAGATGAACGCCGTAATCGCCTGAACCACAGTCTCATTTGCCAGGATGTCCCGGTGTCCGAGGCCGTGCGTGGCCATCACCTCGAGCGCAGGCCACAAGGCGATCAGCGCCTCCGCGTCGGCATAGGGAATCACCTCGTCCCCGCGGTCGTGCACCAGGAGCGCGGGAATGCCGCAGCGCGGGGCGGTCGCGACCAGGTCCAGTTCCGCGAACGGGCGGCCGGCCTCCGCGTCCAGCATCCGCACGAAATGCGCCATCGCGCGCGGCGGCAGGCCCGCCCTGCGCGCATGCGCGAGCGGTATGCGGCTGACGCGAGTCGGGGCAGAGGCGATCACCAGACGGCCCGGGTGGAATCCGAGCGCGAGCGCGGCGCCGAGCGACGCGCCGCCGAAGGAATGCCCGATCACGGCATGCGCCGGGCCCACGATGCGCTCGACTTCGATCACCATCTCGCCGAAGCGCCGCGGCGTCGCGTGCTTGCCTGCGGAGCGACCATGCCCGGGCGCGTCGATCGAAACCGTGCGGAAGCCGCGTTCGAGGAGCGCCGCGGCCAGCGGCCGGAACTGCGTCGGCCGGCCGCGCCAGCCATGCAGCGCGATCACATTGCGCCCGCTTTCGCCGGTGACCTGCGCGTAGAGGCCCGGATGCAATTCGACCTCGCGCTCTGCAGGGGGCTTCGCGAGCTCCCAGGGCTGCGTCGGGTTGCGGCCGCGCGGGCGCATGACGAGTTCCGCCATGATGCGCGCCGCGAGCGGCGGCGCGATCGCGCCCGTGAACTTCAGGAGCGGGGGCAGATAGAAAGGTAGGTTGTCGGCCAAGGGTCAAAAAAAGCCGGCACGGTTGCCCGTGCCGGCCCTTCGTTCGAAAGGTCGGCGTCGCGTCAGCCTGCGGCGGGCTCGGCGGGTGCAGCGCCTTCAGCCGGCGCCGCGCCTTCCGCGGGCACCTCGCCTTCCGGCACCATTTCCAGCTCCACGCCCCCATTGCCGTTCGGCGCGCCGCTGCAGCCCTCCATGCCGTCGATCAGCACGATCGACAGGTCGCCGTCCGCCTGGATGCTGCGGATGCAGGTCGCGGTGCCCGAAGCGAGCGGCGCCGAGAATTCCCAGTTGCCGGTCGCCATCGGCAGCGTCTCGCCGGTGCCGTTGCACATCGGCGCGCCGGCCTCGTCGGTCGGACCGGTCATGTTGACTTCAGCGACCATCATGCGGTTGTTCGCGTACTTGTTGGATTCGCCGATCAGTTCCTTCGGCGTCAGGCGCACGCGCACGGATTCGCACCGGCCGCCCTGCGAGACGGTCTTGATCGTGAGCGTCGCGCGGATCAGCGGCAGTGCGTCATTGGCGCTGCCCGAGCCGCCGCAGGCGCTCGCCACCGCCGCCGCGGCCACCGCGGCTCCGAGGGCACGCAGGCCCGGATTCTTCAGAAACGACATCGTCGAATACTCCCCCATATTGGTGGTCCCGCGGGACCTTAGGTTGCAGCCCGCGATTCTACCACGGGCGTTCCAGCTCCCACAGGAGCGGATCGAAGCCGCGCCGGACCAGCAATCCCCCGCCCAAGGGCCGGAAATGCCGCAAGAGCCGGTTGCGGTACCAGGCGGCGGATCGCAGCCGCATGGTGCCGTCGCTGCGGGCGCGGTCGGCATTCCGGCGCCAGTCCTCCTGCGTCAGCACGCTGAAGTAGAGAGCACCGCGGGAGAGGCGCGCCAGGTTCGCGAGCGCAGCGACGGCGTCGCGGTCCGGCAGGTATTGCAACACGTCGTGGCAGAACACGAGATCGAAAGGCTGGCGCGGCGCGTAGCTTGCGATACTGCCGCGGGTCCAACCGTGGCGGCGGCACAGCCAGTCGCTGGTCTCGAGCCCGACGTAACGCGCGCCCGGAAAGCGCTCGCGCACCGGCCCGCGCAGGTGCCCGAGCCCGCAGCCGGCGTCCAGCACGCGCTTCACGGTGAACCCGAGGTAGGCGACGTAGGCGCAGACGAAGCGGCCGAGGCGCTCGGTGTCGGCGCGCGACGCTACCCGCGTCTTCGGGTCCAGGTAATAGCGACGGTAGAAACGGGCGTCGAACACGCCCGCAAAATTACTCGACCGTCACGCTCTTGGCGAGGTTGCGCGGCTGGTCCAGGTCCGTGCCCTTGAGCACGGCCGTGTGGTAGGCCAGGAGCTGCAAGGGCAGCGTGTATACGGCCGGGGACTGGAAGTAGCTCACGTGCCGCGGCATCGTGATGACCTTCACGCCCTCCGAGGATTCGATGCCCGACTCCGGGTCGGCGAATACGTAGAGCATGCCACCGCGGGCACGAACTTCCTGCAGGTTCGACTTGACCTTCTCGAGGAGGTCGTTGTTGGGGGCGACTGCGATCACCGGCATGTCGGCGTCCACGAGCGCGAGCGGGCCGTGCTTCAGCTCGCCCGCCGCGTAGGCCTCCGCGTGGATGTAGGAGATCTCCTTGAGCTTGAGCGCGCCTTCCTGCGCGATCGGAAACATCGCTCCGCGGCCGAGGAAGAGCGCATGATGCTTCGGCTCGATCTCCTTCGCCAGCTCGCGGATGACCGGGTCGAGCGCGAGCGTCTGCTCCAGCATCCCCGGCAGTTCCAGCAGCCGCTGAGCCAGGCCGCGCTCGCGCTCGGCGGCTAGCCCATGGTGCTTGCCGAGCGCGATCACGAGCATGCCGAGTGCGGCAAGCTGGGTTGTGAACGCCTTGGTGGACGCCACGCCGATTTCGGGGCCGGCGCGGGTCAGCAGCACGAGTTCAGACTCGCGCACCAACGAGCTTTCCGGCACGTTACAGATCGCGAGCGTCGACAGGAAGCCGGCCTTCTTCGCGAGCCTGAGCGCCGCGAGCGTGTCCGCGGTCTCGCCGGACTGCGAAATGGAGACGAACAGGGAGTTCGCCGGCACCACCGGGTCGCGGTAGCGGAACTCGCTCGCGATCTCGACGCGGCAAGGCACGCGGCAGATCTGCTCGATGAAATAGCGCGCGACTACGCCAGCGTGGTAGCTGGTGCCGCAGGCGACGATGTGCACCGACGTGGTGCGCCTGAAAACCTCGGTCGCCGCAGGCCCGAAGGCCTGGGCCAGCAGGCGCCCGCCGGCGATGCGCTCGGACAGCGTCTGCGCGACTGCGCGCGGCTGCTCGTGGATCTCCTTGAGCATGAAGTGCGCATACTCGCCGCGCTCGGCCGCTTCCGCGGACTGCTCGGAGACGTACTCCGCTCGCTCGACCGGACGACCCTCGGCATCCACGATGCGGATGCCCTTGCGCCGTATGCAGGCGACGTCGCCCTCCTCCAGGATCACGAAGCGGCGCGTGACGGGCAACAGCGCCGCGATGTCCGAGGCGACGAAGTTCTCGTTCTTGCCGATGCCGATGAGCGCCGGGCAGCCTGCGCGCGCCAGCACGATGCAGTCCGGATCCCGGCCCCACATCACGGCGAGCGAATACGCGCCGCGCAGTTCCTTGACGGTCTTCTGCACGGCCTGGAACAGGTCGCGCGTCGCACCGAGGTGGTGGTGGATGCGATGCGCGATGACTTCGGTGTCGGTCTCGGACGTGAACTCGTAGCCGAGCTTCTCGAGCGTGGCGCGGAGTTCCTCGTGGTTCTCGATGATGCCGTTGTGCACGATCGCGACGCCGTCGCGCGACACGTGCGGGTGCGCGTTGCGCTCGTTCGGCACGCCGTGGGTGGCCCAGCGCGTGTGCGCGATGCCGAGGTGACCGGAGGTGGGGCTCGTCGCGAGCGCCTCGGAGAGCTTCGCGACCTTGCCGACGGCGCGCAGGCGCGCGACCTCGGTGCCGCCGTTCAGCACGGCGACCCCCGCCGAGTCGTAGCCGCGGTATTCGAGGCGTCTCAGGCCTTCGATCAGGATCGGGACGACGTCCCGGTCAGCAACCGCTCCGACGATGCCGCACATCTGGCGCTCGACCTCACGCCGGGAGAGGGTCCCGGGGCCATGCCCCAGTCATTCTATTCCAAAGGGGGCCGGCCGGCGCCGGGCTCATTTCACAGAATCCGGCGCTGTCGGCTCAGCCCTTGATGCCCAGCCAGCGCAGCGCAGCATGCGCGCTACTTCTTCTGCGGCCGCTTCCAGCCCGGCACGGTCTGCTGCTTGCTGCGCTCGATCGTGAGCTTCCCTTCCGGAGCGTCCCTCGTGATCGTGGAGCCCGCGCCGATAGTCGCATCCGCGCCCACCTTGACCGGCGCGACCAGCATCGAGCCCGAGCCGATGAAAGCGCCGTCGCCGATCGTGGTGCGGTGCTTGTTGGCGCCGTCGTAGTTGCAGGTGACCGTGCCCGCCCCGACGTTGACCCTGGAGCCCACGTCGCTGTCGCCCACGTAGCTCAGGTGGTTCGCCTTGCTGCCGGGGCCGACCACGCTGTTCTTGAGCTCCACGAAATTGCCGATGTGCACGCCGTCGGCCAGGCGGTTACCCGGGCGCAGTCGCGCGAACGGGCCGATCGAGCAGTTCGCCCCGATCACGCTCTGTTCGAGCACGCAGTTCGGGTGGATCACGGTGCCGGCGCCGACTTCGCAATCGCGCAGCACCGCATTCGGCCCGACGCGCGCGCCGTCGCCGAGCGTGACTCTGCCTTCGAGGACGACGTTGACGTCGAGGACGACGTCGCGGCCGCAACTGACCTCGCCGCGGATGTCCACGCGCGCGGGGTCCACGATCGTGACGCCCTTGCGCATCAGGTCCGTGGCTCGTTCGCGGCGGTGGGCCGCTTCGACTTCGGCGAGCTGGACCTTGTCGTTCACTCCCAGGACCTCCGTGGCGGATTCCGCGACGACGGCCTCGACCGCGATCCCGTCACGCACGGCGGCGCCGATGCAATCGGTCAGATAGTACTCCCCCTGGGCATTGTCGGGCCTGAGCGCCGCCAGCCAGGCCTGCAGCCTTGCAGCCGGCGCCGCGAGCAGGCCGGTGTTGATCTCGGCGATGGCCCGTTCCTTGTGGTTGGCGTCGCGCTCTTCGACGATCCGGACCACCCGGCCCGCGTTGTTGCGGATCACCCGGCCGTAGCCCGCGGGGTCCGGCAGCTTCGCCGACACGAGAGCAATGGATTTAGGGCCGGCAAGGGCCAGAAGCTTCGCAAGCGTCCCCGCCTTGATCAACGGCACGTCGCCGTAGAGCACGAGCACGGTGTGATCGCCAGGCACAGCCGGCATCGCCTGCGCGACCGCATGGCCGGTGCCCTTCTGCTCGGCCTGCAGCACCCAATGCAAATCCGGCGCCGGCAGCGCCTCGCGCACGCGCTCCCCGCCGTGGCCATAGACCACATGCATGACGTCGGGCGCGAGCGCGCGGGCGGTCGCCACCACGTGTGCCAGCAGCGGCCGGCCCGCGAGCGGCTGCAGCACCTTCGGCAGGTCGCTCGCCATGCGCTTGCCTTGGCCGGCGGCCAGGATCACGACGGAAAGGGGCATCGGGCAAGATTGTACTCAAAGGCGATCGAACTACCGGAGCCGGCTCAACGGTAATATATGCAACCTGACCAGCCGTCACTCCGGACTCCGAAGCGAGGAGGTTTCGCCATGAGCGGTCATCGTCGGCGTTACCAGTGGGGCCTCAGTCGGACAGCTGCGGTCCTGATTGCAATCATGCTCGGCCTCGGTGGCGCGGCAACCGTGGCGCTATGGCCGAGCGGTGATACCAATGCCCCCGCCCTCGAAGCGCCGGCGGAAGCGGCGGTGATTCATGGCCCTGCAAGCGGTGCCGCAGTGACTTTCGAATGGCGCCACGGATACGCAACGCTGGACAATCGCAACCCGCGGCGCGTGAGCGATTTCGTCATCTGCGTTCTCGACGCACCGGCCCAGGTCTGCGCATGGCCAGGGACGTATCCGGCGGGCGATCCGCGCGTGCCGATGCATGCATGGACCGAAAGAGCCGCGCAGCTGCCGCGTACCGCAACGGCTTCCACCGGGATCCTGCAGCAATTCAAACTGCTCAACCCGGCGCTCGATGCGCCGTACCGGTACTCTTTCACGCCCGCCGGGGGAATTCCCGCCACCAGCTTCGGGCAGCAGCTGGACTGGACGGTCGGTGCCTGCAACGGGCAGGCCAACGACCGGTGCCGGTACGCCAGCCCCCGGCGGATTGCGTTCGCAGGCATGACGAATCTGGCGGCAACTGACAAGTCTGATAACTTGATCAACAACGTGCTGACGGTCGACGGTCTGGCGACGAATACCGGCGCCTTCGATTCCGGGGAGTTCGAGATCACGATCCGCCTGTGGCAGGTCATGCTGGGGCCTGACAACCAGGTTCGCACGGACATCAATTCCCCGCAGTTCAATGACGCGACCGAAGCCCTGTTTCGCGACGGTTCGCGGCGGCCGCGCGACCAGCTCCCGCAGATCTCGCCCGGCGTTTACGACGAATCGAAGATCTGGGGCATCTTCCTTCAGGGCGGCACGAGCATCGTCGAGCTCGACACCTACCCGGGCCTCGCGCCGGGCGTGGAACTCTCGGTTGCACAGATTCAGTTCGCGAACCCGCCGAAGCCCTCCCGTTACGTGGTGTCGTTCACGGTGGATCCCCGCTACGTCCTTCCGGAAACCGAGGAAAATGACAACACCTATTCGCGACTGACCAGCCTCATCCAGTGACGCTTGGCGACTACCGCGCCTGCCTCGCCATCGCGCGCCGCCATGCGCGAAGCGCCGCGGACGCCAGGGACTTGCTCCACGAGGCGCTGCTTGCGGGCGCGCTGGTGGGCAGGACCGATTTTTCCGAGGACGGCGATCGGGCCTGGCTCGCCGGCGCGATCCGGAACATTGCGGCCGAGACCGCCCGCGGCGAGTCTCGCCGCCGCACACGCGAGGCACGCTGGGCTCAAGAGTTGCCCGCGGCAGCCGTCGAGCCCCAGGCGGCTGCGAACGCCGACGACATCCTCGCCAGACTCTCCGAAGGAACGCGCCGCATCGCAGTGCTCGCGCTCCACGGGCTGAACGCGGACGAGATCCAGTACGTGCTCGGCCTGAAGCCGCCGGCATTCCGCCAGCGGCTCACGGCCCTGCGCCGCGCGCTCGGCACGCACGATCCCGACGGCCACTTGCTCGCCATCGAGACGCGCGGATGAACCCGCAGCTCCGCGCGGGGTTCCTGACGATCGTGACCGGCGCCCTGATCGGCTTCTTCATCCTGGGGATCGGCGGACGCCTCGCGATGCACACGATCGCGCGCATTGCCACGGGCACCGGTGCCTTCACGCTCGGCGGCACCGCGACCGTGGTCGGGCTGGGCGCGGCCGCCGGTGCGCTCGCAGGCCTCCTGCTATTCGTCGCGCGCACCCTGTTCTCGCGCTGGGCGCCCGTGCCAAGCGTGCTGTTCTGGGCGGCGGTCCTCGCGGGGACGCTCATGAACCTCGACTTGCGCGATCCGCTCGAACTCGCCCTGTTCGTTCCGGTGGGCGTCGCCTTCGG
>JBQTKI010000131.1:0-27674 GCA_052386275.1 Gammaproteobacteria bacterium | reverse complement strand
GACCGAGCGCCGCGACGTACTCGAGTTCCACCGGCACGGGATTCGTGATGGCGACGCCGTCGGCAGGCTGATCGCCGACGTTCCGGTAGGTGATCACATAGAACACTTCGGTGCCGGGCACGACGGTGGCAGCTGGAACCCTCTGGTGTTCAGGCTTGCCGTCCGCGCCGATGACCTCGATTTCCTGGAAAACCTCGTTGTGCAACTGCAGGCCGCCCGCGGCCTGGGCCGCGCCAAACCAGACGAGCGCGCTTGCGGCCAGGGCGAAGCCCAGTGATTTCGTCACCATGCGGATACCCCTCGCTGCCGAAACAAAAAAAAGCCCGTCCTCAAGACCATCGTCCGTGAGGCCGGGCACCGGGCAATGTTGGCTTGGACTCTCGCTCTCGAATGTGACAATAGTCACGCCTGCGCTCGAGCGTGGCGTGCGCCGGTCACAGTCGCGTGAAGAGCCGCGTGCCGCGGCCCTGCCCGGTCGGGCATTCCGAGTGCGTCGGTGGGATCAGATGCGCCACGGGGCGCCGCCGGCGGCGGCGGGATCGCGGTCTACTGGCCGTTCGCCTGCGACCCGCCCGCAAACATGCGCCGGTGGAAATAGCCGGTCTTCATCTGCTGGTACTCTGAATCCGCCGTGCGCACCTGGTCACGTCCGCCGTCCTTGGCCGCGTAGAGAGCCTGGTCAGCCAGTTGCAGCAGACCTGCGGCGCTCCTGCCCTGCTCCGGCTGGACGCAGACCGCGCCGATGCTGATCGTGAGCACACCGCCGGCCGAATCCCCGTGCACGATGCCGAGCCCGCGAACTTCCAGCAGGATCGCGCCGGCGATGCGCTCCGCGTGCTCGCGAGTCGTGTCGTACAGCAGCACCGCGAACTCCTCGCCCCCGAAGCGAGCGGCCATGTCGAGCGGCCGGCGCGCGTGGCGCGCGAGAACGGCGGCGACGGCTTTCAGGTCCTCGTCGCCGGCCTGGTGGCCGTAGCAGTCGTTGTACTTCTTGAAGTGGTCGAGATCGGCGAACAGCAGCGAGACCGGCTTGCGCTCGCGGGTGCCTTGCTGCCAGACGCGCTCAAGGTGCTCGTCAAAGCGGCGGCGGTTGAAGATTCCCGTCAGGCCATCCTGCAGCGCGCGCTCGGCAAGCATGCGCGCCTCCAGCCACGCAGTGCGCCGGGCGTGCTCCAGATTGTAGGCGCCCATGGCACAAATCACGCTGGAAACCAGCAGCGCACAGGCATAGTGGACCAGCTGCGCGATCGGCATCGCGAGCGACAACGCCGACCCCACGTAGACTGCGATGACCAGCAGATTCGCGACGCCGGCCCGCCGGAACGGCAGGCCGAGCACGAAGTAGACCGCAATGATCGCGATGATCAGCCGCACGAACAGGCGGGATTCACCCAGGCTCCAGGCCCACAGGCCGAGCCAGCTGATGGCGATCAACGCCATGACCGCGAGCACCGACACGATGCGCGGGTACCAGACGTCGGCCTGCGGCAACAGCGTCAGCGCAAATGCGATCGCAAGCATGGGCACCATCACGCCGAAGCGCGACAGCCGGCATGCGGCCGCTGACCGCAGGCATGACGGAATGGTCGACCTGGAACAGCAGCAGCAGGATGACGGCGAGGACGGCGAGGCTGACCCGCAGGTCGCCCACGCCTTCCCGGAACTGCTCCCGTTGGTAGGATTCTTCGAGGTCAGGCGCGAAGCGCAGCCAGCGGAAGCCGGACGTCAGCTGCTCTGAAGGCGAAGACGCGGGCGGCATGGCCGCCGGCGCGTCCGGCGCATCCGGCGCCGGCATCAGCCAGTCGTTTCCTTCCCGTCCCTGGGAAGACGAGCACGCACGGACTGCATGCGCGTGCGCCACACATTGAACGGATCCCAGCCGGATTTCTGGCGGACGCCGGCAACTACCGCATCAGTGGGCGCGTACAGGGTTTTTCCTTCCGTCAGGCGTGACTCGAAACCTGGTTGAGCTCGTTCCATGATCTCTTGCATCCCTGTCAGGCGGTTCACCGGGGCACCGCCCATGCCGTTTGATTATAGGGACCGGCGCAGGCCAGATCAGATTATTCGGTCGTGGAAGCGCTAAGTCCTTGAGTCGCTTGAAATCATGTCAGACCGGCGCACCCGCGAAATAGCGCGCCACGAAGTCCGCGAACGGCAGCGTGTCGGCCGCCTCGACCGCGCGCTGTTGCTCAAGCGAATCAGCGGCTTCCGTCGCGAGTTCGTGCAGGCGGCCCTGGTTCGGCGGGTACAGGTCACGGAAGTAGTCACGGTGCATGCGTGACATCGAAAGCGCGAGCTCGAAGAACGAGACCTGTTCCAGTTCCATCTCCGCGAGCAGCCGCGAGGACGGCAGCTGCGCCGGATCGTCGAGCTTGGCGCGCTGCAATGCGAGCGCGGTCGTGTACGGCTTCGCCGCATCGGTGCCGTCCAGCAACTCGCAGATGCCTTGCATCTCGTCGAGCAGTTGCCGCGCCCACTCGGCGAGCGGCAGCGGCGCGCGCTCGTTCCGCAGCACCAGCGCAGGCTCGCGACCGCGGCTCGCGACCAGGACGTGGTTGGACTCGAAGCTCGCCGATTGCTCGGCTGCGAGCGGTTCGCTGCCGCGCAACAGGCAGAGCGCGGCGAAAGCCTCGAGGAAGCAGAGCTTGTTGCGATTGACTCCGACCGGGTCGTAGGCGCCGACGTCCAGCGAGCGCATCTCGACGTACTGCACGCCAGAGCGCAACAGCGCCTTGGTCGGCCGTTCGCCGGTGAACGCGATGCGCTTCGGGCGGATGAAGCTGTAGTACTCATTCTCGATCTGCAGCAAGTTCGCGTTGAGCTGGCGCCACTCGCCGTCCACCTCGACGCCCAAGGCCTGGTACTCGGGATGCGGCGTCGAAATCAGGCGCGAGAGGTCGCGTACGTATTCCTGGAGCGAGTTCACCGAGACGTGCACGCCGGCCTGGCTCTTGTTGCGGTAGCCGAGGTCGCTCATGCGCAGCGAAGTGGCGTGCCGCGCGACCAGCGTTTCCTTGCCGAGCGGCTCCAGGCCCGCCGGGATCTCGCGGCCTGCGAAATAGGAGCGGCACATCGCGGGCGAGATGCCGAAGAGATAGAGGATCAGCCAGCCGAAGCGGCGGTAGTTTCGCAGAAGCGCAAAGTAGGCCTCATCCACCAGCGGCTGGCCGCGCAGCTTCGACTCCGCGATCGCCTGCCACACCGGCCAGAACTTCTCCGGGAACGAGTAGTTGAAGTGCACGCCGGAGATCGCCTGCATCACCCGCCCATAGCGCAGGCCGAGGCCGACGCGGTAGACGTGCTTCATGCGCCCGATGTTCGAGCGGCCGTAGCGCGCGATCGGGATCTCATCGTCGCCGCCGATCACGCAGGGCATGCTCGTAACCCACAGGAGTTCGTCGCCGAGGTGGCGGTAGACGAACTGGTGGATGTCGCAGAGGTACTGCGTCAGCTCCCAGGTTTCCGCGAACGGCGGTGTGACCAGTTCGACGAGCGCCTCGGAGTAGTCGGTCGTGAGGTGCGGGTGCGTCAGCGCCGAGCCGAGAGCCTCGGGATGGGGCTTCTGCGAGATGCGTCCCGCGGGCGTGACCCGAAGCGCCTCGCGCTCGATGCCCTTCTGCCCGCCCGAGAGCACCCCCGCCTCGCGGGCATTGACGAGCCCTGCGAGCCGGCGTTCGAATCGGGGGTCCAGGCGGCGCGTGGGCATCGGTCGCGCCATTCTGCGGCCCGCCGCAAAGTTAAGAAACCGCAGCTTGGCCGGCGGGTCCAAGCCGGCGTAGATTCAGGGGCATGATCGCGCCTTCAGACCCCGTTCATGCACATTGAGGCAGGCTGCAACCATGAACCGCGCCATGATGCCGACGCTCGCGCTCGCCGCGGCCTTGTCATGGGCGGGCGCGGCCGGCGCGGACTCGTTCCGCTGCGGCTCGCGCCTCGTCACCGACGGCGACAGCACCGACAAGGTCGAGGCGCTATGCGGGCAGCCCGACAGTATCCGGCGCAAGGAAGTGCTGCAGCGGCCGATCCGCTGGTACCGCGGCCGCCCCTATTACCTTTCGTACGAACCGGTGCCGATCCCGGTCGAATACTGGACCTACAATCTCGGCCCCAACAAGCTGATGCGCCGCCTCAAGTTCGAAGACGGGCTGCTCGTGGACGTCGAGACGCTCGGCCACGGCTACCACCCGCCCAGTGGCGACTGAGCCGCTGATCAGGCCGATCCGCTCCGAGGACGACGCTGAGGTCGCCGTGATCATCCGCGAGGTCATGGCAAGCTTCGGCGCGACCGGGCCCGGTTACTCCAGCGGCGATCCGGAAGTGGATGCGATGTCCGCGGCCTACGACGGCGCGCGGGCCGTGTACTTCGTGCTGGAGGAGGATGGTCGCGTGATCGGTTGCGGCGGCATTGCGCCGCTTGCGGGCGCGGACGCCGGCGTGTGCGAGCTGCGCAAGATGTACCTGCTGCCGGGGGCGCGCGGGCGCGGGTTCGGCCGCGCGATGCTGCGGCGCTGCCTCGACGCCGCGCGCGGGCGCGGGTACCGCCGCTGCTACCTGGAGACGCTGGCGGCGATGGATGCCGCACAGAAGCTTTACGTGCAGGCCGGGTTCCAGAGACTCGCCGCGCCGCTAGGCTCGACCGGCCACAGCGGCTGCAACCGGCACTACCTGCTCGAACTCTGAGACGTGCGGCGGTAGCGCCAGAGCAATAACCCGGCGCAAGCGAAGAGCCCCGCGATCAGGCCGGACCAGATGCCAGCCGGCCCCGCGCCCGTGCGGATCCCCAGCCACCAGGCCAGCGGGAAGCCGAGCAACCAGTAGGCGGTGAAGTTGAGGGCCATCGGCACGTAGGCGTCCTTGAAGCCGCGCAGCGCGCCGGCGGCGCCCACCTGCAGCCCGTCCGGAATCTGGAACACGGCGACGTAGAGCAGGAGCGACGTCGCGAGCGCGAGCACCGCGGGGTCGGTCGTGAACGCGGCGGCGATCTCCTCGCGCGCGGCGAGGATCACGAGCGAGGATGCCGTCATGATCATGCCGCACATCGCGATGCCGGCCCAGCCGGCGTTGCGGCCGGCCGCGACGTCGCCGCGCCCGACCTGGTGGCCGACGTGGATGGTGGTCGCCGAGTGCAGCGACAGCGGGATCATGAACATGAGCGCCGCGTAGGCGATCGCGACCTGGTGCGCGGCGACCTGCACGGTGCCGAGCGTGCTCATCAGGAGCGCCGCCACCACGAACAGCCCGCCCTCCGACACCACCGATCCCGCGATCGGAAGCCCGAGGGCAAGAATCTCGCGCAGCGACGGCAAGTGCGGCGGGTCAAGGCGCGCGAACAGGCCGAAGCGCCGGTAGATCGCATGGCGGCGCTGGTAGGCGTGCATCGTCCCCAGCATCGCCCAGGCGGCGAGCGCAGTCGCAATGCCGCAGCCGGTCGCGCCGAGCGCCGGGATCCCGAGTGCGCCCCGCGTGAAGACCAGGTTGCCCGCGATGTTGACGGTGAGCCCGATGAGCGCCGTGTACATGACCGGCCGCGTCCAGCCGATGCCCTCGCTGGTGTAGCGGTGCGCAAGGAACACGAGCATCGCAGGCATGCCGAAGCACATCGCATGGACATAGCCGGCCGCGTGAGGGATCGCGCGCGGTTCCGTACCGAACCAGCGCAGGATCGGCTCGACGCAGGCCAGCAGCGCGACGAGCGGCACCGCGAGCATCAGCGCGAGCCACACCCCTTGGCGGAAGCGGGGGCCGACTTCCTCGTCGCGGCCCGCGCCGTAGGCATGCGCGACGAGCGGGGAGATCGACATCAGCACGCCGAGGCCGAACAGCCAGAACATCTGGTAGTAACTGCCGCCGACCGCGACCCCGGCGAGCGGGCCCGACCCGAGCCGGCCGGCCATCACGGTGTTGGTCAGCATCATGCCGGCGATCACGAGGTTGTTGACGGCAAGCGGCCCGGCGAGCGAAAGGATGGCGCGCGCGTCGCGCAAGAATGTGTCCTTGAAACGGGCTCTGTCGGTCATGGCGCACGGCGGGGGCGCCGTGGCGGGCGCCGATGGATGCTGGCATTCTAGCGGAACCAGCCCGTACCCAGACGTCACCGGAGCAGGCCCATGCTGGTCGGATCACAGCCCAGGCGCGTCGCCGTCATCGGCGGTGCCCGCATCCCGTTCGCGCGGGCGCACGGCGCCTACGCCAGCATCGGCAACCAGGAGATGCTGACCGCCTCGATCAAGGCGGTGGTGGACAAGTTCGGGCTCAAGGGCATGCGTCTCGGCGACGTGATCGCGGGCGCGGTCATGAAGCACTCGAGCCAGTGGAACCTGGCGCGCGAGTCGCTGCTCGATTCCGGGCTCGCGCCCGAGACGCCGGGGCTCGACATGCAGCGCGCCTGCGGCACCAGCATCGAGGCGGCGATCGCCATCGCGAACAAGATCGCGCTCGGCCAGATCGACGCCGGAATCGCCGCGGGCGTGGACACCGTCAGCGACCCGCCGATCGTGTTCGGCAAGGAATACCAGCAGCTGATGCTGAAGGCGTTTCGCGCCAGGGGCGCGGGCGGACGCATCGGCGCCTTCCTCGGCCTGCGGCCGCGACACTTCAAGCCGCACTATCCCGGCACCGGCGAGCCCCGCACCGGGCTCTCGATGGGCCAGCACACCGAGAAGATGGCGCGCGAGTGGCAGATCACGCGCGAGGCGCAGGACGAACTCGCGCTCGCCAGCCACCAGCGCGCGAGCAAAGCCTGGGCCGACGGCTTCTTTGCGGACCTGGTCGTGCCTTGCCTCGGGTTATCGAACGACAACAACGTGCGCGCGGACACCAGCCTCGAGAAGCTCGCGAAGCTCAAGCCCTCGTTCGCGCAGGACGGCACGCTCACCGCGGGCAACAGCACCCCGATGACTGACGGCTCGGCCGCCGTGCTGCTCGCGAGCGAGGAATGGGCGCGCGGCCGCGGCTGGCCGGTGCAGGCTTACCTCACTTACGGCAAGGTCGCGGCGGTCGATTTCGTCGGCGGCGAGGGACTGCTGCTGGCGCCCGCCTACGCGGTGCCGCGCATGCTTGCGGACGCGGGGCTCACGCTCCAGGACTTCGACTACTACGAGATCCACGAGGCCTTCGCGGCGCAGGTGCTGTGCACGCTCAAGGCCTGGGAATCGGAGCAGTTCTGCCGCGAGAAGCTCGGCCTCGAGAAGCCGCTCGGCTCCATCGACCGCGCCAAGCTCAACGTCAAGGGCGGTTCGGTCGCCGTCGGCCACCCGTTCGCGGCGACCGGGGCACGCATCGTCGCGACGCTCGCCAAGCTGCTGGCACAACGCGGCTCGGGCCGCGGGCTCATCTCCGTCTGCACCGCGGGCGGCATGGGCGTGACCGCGATCATGGAACGCTGAGGAACTCGGGATGAAACGCTATCCCGGCCGCACGCGCGTCGAGGGCAAGGCGAGCCGCCAGGCGCACGCCGACCTGCCGCCCGGCACTTTCGAGCGCGAGATGAGCAAGGAAGGATTCTTCGGGCCCGCCGCTTTTTTCCATCACCGACACCCGCCGACCGGCTGGTCCTCGTTCGAGGGGCCGCTGCGCCCGCACGCCTTCGACCTCGCGAAGCTTACGGCATCCGGCGCAAGTCCCTGGGCCGCGGCGGAGGTGCTCTACAACGCGAATTGCCGCATCCGCTTCTGGCGCACGAGCGGGAAAATGGATGCGCTCGCGCGCAATGCCGACGGCGACGATCTCCTGTTCGTGCACCAGGGGCGAGGAGAACTGTTCTGCGACTTCGGCCGGCTCGCATTCGCGGCCGGTGACTACGTCCTGGTGCCGCGCGGGACGATGTGGCGGCTCGACTGCGCGGAGCCGGCGGCCATCCTCATGATCGAGGCGACCAACGCTTCCTACCTGCTGCCGGACAAGGGGCTGCTCGGCGGGCACGCGATCTTCGACCCGGCGCTGCTCGATGCGCCCGCGCTGGACGAGGCCTTTCTCGCGCAGCAGGGCGAGCAGCCCTGGCGCGTGCTGGTGAAGCGGCGCGGCGCGGTTTCCACCGTGACCTATCCGTACAACCCGCTGGACGCGGTCGGCTGGCACGGCGACCTGTCCGTGTGCCGCATCAACGTGCGCGACCTGCGGCCGGTGATGAGCCACCGCTACCACCTGCCGCCGTCGGCCCACACGACCTTCGTCGGCAACCGCTTCGTGGTCTGCACCTTCGCGCCGCGGCCATTCGAGACCGATCCGGGCGCGCTCAAGGTGCCGTTCTTCCACAACAACGACGACTACGACGAGTTCCTCTTCTACCACGCCGGCGATTTCTTCAGCCGCGACAACATCCACCCCGGCATGGCGACGCTGCACCCGGGCGGCTTCACGCACGGCCCGCACCCCAAGGCGCTCGAGCGCATGCTGGTGCAAACCAAGCCCGCAACCGACGAATACGCGGTCATGGTGGACACCCGCGACGCGATCGAGATCGGCGCCGCGGCGGCTTCCGTCGAGTGGGCGGGCTACGTGGATTCCTGGAAAGGATCCGCAAAATGAAGCTGGCCTCGCTCGCGGGCTCCGGCCGCGACGGGGCGCTCGTCGTCGTGAGCCGCGATCTCTCGCGCGCGGCGCGCGCCACGAGCGTCTCGCCGACCCTGCAGTCCGCGCTCGACGACTGGGGCCGGGCGAAACCCGCGCTCGAGACGCTCGCACGCGAGCTGGAAGCGGGACTGACGCCGTCGCAGCCGTTCGACCCGAAGCGGGCGCTCTCGCCCCTGCCGCGCGCCTACCACTGGGTGGACGGCAGCGCCTACGTGAATCATGTCGAGCTCGTGCGCAAGGCGCGCGGCGCAGAGATGCCGGCTTCGTTCTGGACCGACCCGCTGGTGTACCAGGGCGGCTCGGACGATTTCCTGCCGCCCACCGCGGACGCACCCTTCGCGAGCGAGGACTGGGGCATCGACCTCGAAGGCGAGGTCGCCGTCGTGACCGACGACGTGCCAGTGGGCACCCATGCCGCCGCCGCGCGCGGGCACATCGTGCTGCTGATGCTCGTGAACGACTGGTCGCTGCGCAATCTCATTCCAGCCGAGCTCGCCAAGGGCTTCGGCTTCTACCAGTCGAAACCCGCAACCGCGTTCTCGCCGGTCGCGGTGACGCCGGACGAGCTGGGCGAAGCCTGGCGCGACGCCAGGGTGCAGCTGCCGCTCGTGGTGCAGGTCAACGGCAAGCCCTTCGGCCAGCCGCTCGCCGGCACCGACATGACCTTCGACTTCGGCCAGCTGATCGCGCACGCGGCGAAGACCCGCCGCCTCGGCGCCGGCGCGATCGTCGGCTCAGGGACCGTGTCCAACTACGACCGGACCCGGGGCTCGACCTGCATCGCCGAGCGGCGCATGCTGGAAACACTTGAGCAGGGCAATCCGGTGACGCCATTCCTTTCCTTCGGCGACCGCGTGCGCATCGAGATGTTCGATGCCGCCGGGCGCTCCATCTTCGGCGCGATCGACCAGCGCGTCGCGAGGGCTTCCTGATGCGTGCACGTGACGACAGCCGCCTCGCCGCGGGCGGACTCGAGCTCGAGGACCCGGCGCTGCTGCGGCAGCAGTGCTACGTAAATGGCGCATGGGTGAACGCGAAAAGCGGCGCGACGATTCCCGTGACGAATCCGGCGTCCGGCGCCCAGCTCGGCACGGTGCCCGCCTTCGATGCCGCCGGCACCGAAGCCGCGGTCGCGGCCGCGCATGCCGCCTTCCCGGCCTGGGCGGCGAAGACCGCGAAGGAACGCGCGGTCCTGCTGCGCCGCTGGCACGACCTCATTCAGCTGAACGCTGCCGACCTTGCGAAGCTCATGACTGCCGAGCAGGGCAAGCCGCTCGCCGAGTCGAAGGGCGAAATCGCCTACGCCGCCTCCTTCGTCGAGTGGTTCGCCGAGGAGGCGAAGCGCGTCTACGGCGACGTGATCCCCGGCCACCAGCCGGACAAACGCATCCTGGTGCTGCGCCAGCCGGTCGGCGTCATCGCCGCCATCACGCCGTGGAATTTCCCGGCGGCGATGATCACGAGGAAGGTCGCTCCCGCGCTCGCGGCGGGCTGCACGGCGGTCTGCAAGCCCGCGACGCAGACGCCCTACTCCGCGCTCGCGCTCGCCGAGCTTGCGCAGCGCGCGGGCTTCCCGGCGGGCGTCTTCAACGTCGTCACCGGCCCTGCGCGCGAGGTCGGCGGGGTTCTCACCGGCGATGCGCGCGTGCGCAAGCTATCGTTCACGGGCTCAACCGAGATCGGCAAGCTGCTGATGGCGCAGTGCGCGTTGAGCATGAAAAAAGTGTCGCTCGAGCTTGGCGGCAATGCGCCCTTCATCGTATTCGACGACGCCGACCTCGACGCCGCGGTCGCGGGCGCGATGGCGTCAAAATACCGCAACACCGGACAGACCTGCGTCTGCGCCAACCGCCTGCTGGTGCAGGCGGGCGTCTATGACGCGTTCACGGCGAAGCTGGTGGAGACCGTGAAGAAACTGCGCGTCGGCGATGGGCTCGCGGGCGAAACCGAGCAGGGCCCGCTGATTGATGCGAATGCACTCAAGAAGGTCGAGGAGCACGTCGCGGATGCGACCGCGAAGGGCGCGAAGATCGCCGTCGGCGGCAAACGCCACGCGCTCGGCGGCACTTTCTATGAGCCGACCGTCCTCACGGGCGTGACGCCCGCGATGATGGTCGCGCGCGAGGAGACCTTCGGGCCGGTCGCGGCCTGTTTCAGATTCCATTCGGAGCAGGAAGCCATTGCGATGGCCAATGACACCGAGTACGGGCTTGCCGCCTATCTCTACACGCGCGACCTCGCGCGCTCCTGGCGCGTGTCGGAGGCGCTCGAGTACGGCATCGTCGGCCTCAACACCGGACTCATCTCGACGGAAGTCGCGCCGTTCGGCGGCGTCAAGGAATCGGGCACCGGCCGCGAAGGCTCGAAGTACGGGATCCTGGAGTACACCGAGCTCAAGTACGTCTGCGTGGGCGGTCTCCTGTAGCGCAGACGCAACAGTCGTCGGTCAGCGCGCTTTTGAACCAATTCGCGGGTGCGACAAGCGGAACTTGCCAACGGGCACCGGGTCTGTATGCTGCGCACCACAATCGGCGGCTCCCCTCTCCGCCGCTTGTCCAGGCGTCCTCCCCAGGGCCGTTTGGTGTGCGCACAACTCCCTCTTTTTACAAGGAAATTGGATCATGAAGATCATGAAGGCCCTGCTTGGCTCACTGATGCTTGCGGCCCTGCCGCTGGCGGCACAGGCCGACAATCATGGAATGAGCTATTCGTACGTCGACCTCGGCTACACCGAAATCGACATCGACGGCGCCCCGAGCGGCGACGGCTTCGCCTTGCGCGGCTCGATCGGCTTCGCGGAGAACTTCTTCGGGTACGTCGACTACGCGACTTTCGGCTTCCCGGGCAGCGTGGACATCGATATCTACTCGGTCGGCCTCGGCGGCAGGCTGGGAGTCTCCGACAAGGTCGACCTCGTCGGTCGCGTGGCCTACGCGAAGGCGGACGCTTCCGCGGGCGGCTTTTCGGTCGATGACGACGGCTATCAGGTCGCGGCCGGCGTGCGCGGCGAAATTGCCGACGGGTTCGAACTCGAAGGCAACGTGATCTACACGGACTTCGGCAGTGGCGCCGATGACACCGAGCTTGCCGTGGGCGGCCGCTACTTCTTCACGGATAATTTTGCCGTGGGCGCCGAGTTCCGCACCGGCGACGACGCCGATACGATCTTTGCCGGGGTACGCTTCGCCTTCTGAAGCTTGACCGGCTGATCGACGACGGCGGCCGGGGATTCCCCGGCCGCCGTTTCATTTGCGGTATCGTCGCGGCATGACCGGCACGACCGGCGTCCTGCTCGCAAACCTCGGCACCCCCGATGCGCCCACGCCGGCCGCGGTTCGGCGCTTCCTCGCGGAATTCCTGTCCGACCGCCGCGTGGTGGACCTGCCGCGCGCGCTGTGGCTCCCGATTCTCCATGGCGTGATCCTGCCGCTGCGTCCGCTCCGCAGCGCCCGCGCCTATCGCGCGATCTGGACCGCAGAAGGTTCGCCGCTCCTCGTCAACACGCTCTCGCTCGCGCGCCGGATCGAGCCGCGCGTCGCCGCGATTGTCTCCACGCCGGCCGCGGTCGCGGTGGGCATGACCTACGGCAATCCTTCGATCGCCTCGACACTTGCGAGCCTGCGCGAGCGTGGCGCGTCGCGGGTCGTCGTGCTGCCGCTCTATCCGCAGTATTCCGCGACCACGACGGAATCCGTGTACGACCGGGTGGACAGCGCCCTCGCCGCTTCCGGCTGGCGTCCAGAACTCATCCGCATCCACGACTACCACGACGATGCGGGTCACGTCGCGGCAATCGCCAAGTCCCTCGAATCGCGGCGCGCGACCATCGCAGGCGGCGCGCAGCTGCTGTTCTCCTTCCACGGCCTACCGCAACGCTACGTGGACGCCGGCGATCCCTACGCCGCGCAATGCGATAAGACGGCGCGACTCGTGGCGAAATGTCTTGGCCTGCCTGCGGGATCCTGGTCGCTCAGCTACCAGTCGCGGGTCGGCCGCGAACGCTGGCTCATGCCCTACACCGAGCAACGGCTCGTCGAGCTCGCTGCAGGCCCGCGGCGCGTGATCGCCTGCTGCCCGGGATTCGCGGTGGACTGCCTGGAGACGCTCGAGGAGATCGCGATCCGCGGCCGCGAGACTTTCCTCGGCGCGGGCGGGGAGTCGTTCGAGTACTTGGCCTGCCTCAACGACGGCGAGGCGCAGGTCGAGAGCCTCGCACGACTCGCCACGCGCGCACTCGGGAGCGCAGCATGATCGGCCGCTTCCACGAGTTCAGCGTGCACGCGCCGGACGTGATCGCCTCGCTCGAGTTCTACGAGCGGCTCGGTTTCGTGCAGGCGTCCACCGGCGAGGCCTGGCCCTATCCCTACGCCGTCGTCACCGACGGGCGCATCGGCATCGGTTTGCACCAGCGCGAGCTGCCGGGCTCGCCGCTCCTGTCGTTCGTGCTGCCGGACCTGCTGCACCGCCTCGAGGAACTCGAAGCCGGCGGCCTCGAGATCATCGAGCGCACGCTCGGCGACGACGTCTTCAACCAGGCCATGATCGAGGCGCCCGGCAGGCATCGGCTGCGGCTGCTGGAGGCGCGCACCTACTCGCCGGTGCACCGGCCGCCGGGCATGACCTCGAAACTCGGCTGGTTCGAGGAGGTCGCGCTGCCGGTCTCGGACGCCGCCTCGGCGTCGCACTTCTGGGAACGGCTCGGCTTCGTGCCCGCCGGCGAGGACAGCGATCCCTATCCGCATGTCGGGCTGACGAGCGACGCGCTCTCGCTCGCGCTCCTGCCGGCAGGCTCGATTGCGGCGCCGACGCTCGTGTTCACGCACGCGGCGATGCCCGCGCGTATCGAGGAGCTGCGCAACGCCGGCCTGCCGCTCGCGAAGCGCCCGCCCGCCGGACTCGACCCGGCACGCCATGCGCTCCTGGTCGCGCCCGAGGGCACCCCGATGCTGCTGACGGTGGGGGCATGAACCGCATCGCCGGCGCGATTGCGGGTAACGCGGCACGATGAAAAGCCCGCCGGGCGCGGCGAAGGGTGGCCGCCGCTGTCCGCGGGAGCGCCGCATTGGTTACCATGAGCGCATTGCCGCAGCCCTGCGGCCCTCGAACGGACGGGAGTCCCTGATGAAGCGCATTGCTGCCGCGGCACTGGCCGCCCTGGCATCCCTGTCGGCCGTCGCCGACGAAGGCATGTGGACCTTCGACAACCCGCCGCGCGAGGCGATCGCGGCGAAGTACGGCGCCAGACTCGACTTGGCCTGGCTCGACCGCGTGCGCTTGGCGACCGTGCGCCTCGAGAGCGGCTGCACCGGCTCCTTCGTCTCCGCCGACGGCCTGGTGCTGACCAATCATCACTGCGCCGAGGAATGCATCGCGCAGAACTCGACGCCCGAGAACGACCTGGTCGGCAACGGCTTCTATTCGGGCAACCGCGAACGTGAACTGCGCTGCCAGGAAGAGGCGGTGTCGGTTCTGGTCGGCACCGAGGACGTGACCGCGAAGGTCGCGGCCGCGACCGCCGGGCTATCGGCGGAAGCCGCCGCCGAGGCGCGCCGGGCGGAGCTCACGCGCCTTGAGCAAGCCTGCGAAGAAACGTCGAAGAAGGCGAAGGGTGGCCCGCTCAAGTGCGAGCGCGTGTCGCTCTACCAGGGCGGGCAGTTCTGGCTCTACAGGTACAAGCGCTACGAGGACGTGCGGCTCGTGTTCGCGCCGGAGCGCGACATCGCGGCTTTTGGCGGCGACCCGGACAACTTCCAGTTCCCGCGCTGGTGCCTCGATTTCTCGATCCTGCGCGCCTACGAGGGCGGCTTGCCTGCGAAAACGCCGGACCGCCTGCGCTTCGACTGGGGCGGCGCGAACCCCGGCGACGCGGTGTTCGTCTCCGGCCATCCCGGCAACACCGACCGTCTGCTGACTGTGTCGCAGCTCGAAACGCTGCGCACGATGTTCATGCCATTCTGGCTCATGCGGTTTTCGGAACTGCGCGGTCGGCTCCTGCAGTACGCCAAGACTGGCGAGGAAGCTCGCCGCACGAGCGCCTACTTCACGGAAGTGCTGGTTGAAAACTCGCTGAAGGTCCGGCGCAAGCAATTCGACGCGCTGCTCGACCCGGCGCTCTTCGCCGCGGCCGGCGCGAAGGAGTCGGCGCTGCGCGATGCGGTCGCCGCGAACTCAGCGCTCGCGGATACGGCCTCCGCCTGGGACGACATCGCGAAGGCACAGGTCGCCTGGCGCGACATGCTGGTGCCCTACACCTTCCTCGAGGGCGGAGCCGCCTTCAATTCGACGCTGTTCGGCCATGCGCGCGCGATCGTGCGCGCGGCCGAGGAGCGCAGCAAGGAGAATGCCGCGCGCCTGCCCGAGTACACCGAGGCGCGCCTGCCGGCGGTGCTGCAGAACCTGCGGGCGTCATCGCCGATCTACCCGGATTTCGAGATCGTGCGGCTCTCGTTCAGCCTCGAGCGCATGCGCGAATGGCTGGGCCCCGACGATCCGGTCGTGCGCCAGGTGTTCGGCAAGGACTCCCCGGACGCGCTCGCGGCCAGACTCGTTCGCGAGTCGACGCTCGCCGATCCTGCCGTGCGGGTCAGGCTCTACGAGGGCGGCAACGCCGCGGTGGACGCGAGCCAGGACCCGATGATCCGCCTCGCCGCCGCCGTGGACCCGGCCGCGCGGGCGCTGCGCAAGCGCTTCGAGGAGCAGGTCGAGGGCCCGGTGCAGCGCGGCCAGGAGGCGATCGCGAAGGCGCGCTTCGCCACCTACGGCACCAGCATCTACCCGGACGCGACCTTCACGCTGCGGCTGTCCTACGGCGCGATGGCGGGATGGAAGGAGAAGGGCGAAGACGTGCGGCCCTGGACCGAGCTCGCGCGCGCCTTCGAGCGCGCGACCGGCGAGCCGCCGTTTCGCATGCCGCCGCGCTGGATGGACGCGAAGGACAGGCTCGACCCGTCCACGCGGGTCAACTTCACGACCAGCAACGACATCGTCGGCGGCAATTCGGGCAGCCCGATGCTGTCGGCGTCGGGAGAGATCGTGGGCCTCGCGTTCGACGGCAACATCCACTCGATCGCCGGCAGCTACTGGTTCGACGACCGCATGAACCGCACGATCGGGGTGCACCCGGCGTTCATCCGGGCGGCGCTCGGGCAGGTTTACGGGGCAGAGGCGCTGCTCGCGGAGATCGACCGCCGCTGAATCGGGCTCACTCCAGGAAGCGCCGCAGGGCCGCGAGCGCCTCCTCGTAGTGCATGCCCCAGTACAGCACGAACACCATGAGGCCGCCGACGTAGGCGGCCGACACCAGTGTCGCGAACCAGCCGAGCGCGATGACGACGCCGTCGCGCTCGGCCATGCCGAAGCAGAGCAGGATGATCGCGACCGCGGGCAGCGAGTTCACGAACGGCACCAGCGGCAGCGGCGCCATCAGCAGCAGCACTGCGAGCACCACCAGCCCGCCGTTCACCACGTTGATCAGCGCACCGCCCGACAGCGCGAGTCCGCGCGGCCGCACCAGGTGCTCGAAGCGCAATGCAAACGCGCGCAGCTTCGACAGCATCTGCCGTACCGTGCCGGCCGCGATGCGATGCGCGAGCAGCCGTTCCGGGAGCCAGGGCACGCGGCTGACCATGACCGCGAAGCCGATCAGCAGCATCGGGATTCCGAACACCGTGCTCATCATCGGGACCGTGATGGGCATCAGGAACGGCACGGCCAGCACGCCGCAGAACACCAGCAGCCCCTGCTCGCCCAGCATCACGAGCAGGTCGCGCAACGCGACGTCCGGGTCCTGCACCAGACCTTCCGCGGTCGCCAGCGCCTGCGACATGCGGACCTCGGGGTTGCGGAAGCGGACGGAAGTCATGACGCGCGCCGGGCCTCGAGGCGGCAGTCGATCATGATGTCGTCGCGCACCGACAGCACGCCCATTGCGATGGTGTAGGGCACGAGCCCCAGGTCGGCGTGGCGCAGCACCGCGTGCGCGTGCACGCGAAGCATTGCGCCGTCGAACCGCACCGTGACTGGCATCGCCACGATGCGCTCCTCGCTGCGCAAGGCCACGCGCACCCGCGCGACGTACTGCTCCGGCCCGCCCTCGAGGCCCTCAGCGACGAGCCGCAGCACCGGTTGCAATGCCATGTCCAGCACGCGCGGGCCCAACAGGTTCTTCGCGGTGCCCTCGCGATCCTCTTCCGGCACCGCGGCCGCGAAGTCGGATCCCGCCGCAGCACGCGCGCCGGCATCATCCACGACCAGCGTGTCGAGCGGCAGCTCGAGCGCGAAGCCGGAGGCCGTGCGCGGTTCGCGTAGCTCGATCCGTCCAGCAATGCCGGTCGAGGTGATCACGTGATTGTGCCCGAGCCGCGCCATCGCGCCCTCGCGGAATACCCGGACTTCAAGCGCCGAGGACGTCACCTCCCAGGACTCGTAGGGCGCGGCGGCGACGGGCTCCGCAGGGGCCGCCGGCGGCGGCGGCGCCGGGGGCGGCACGGCGCAACCGGCCGCGAACGCCGCGAGCATCGCCAGGAACTTGCGCATCGCGCTATTCTCCAAGACCTCATGCCGCTGCGGAATACCCCCGAGCGTTACGGGTCGGTGGCCCAAGCTTTGCACTGGGTCGTCGTGCTGCTGCTGATCGGCCAGGTCACCGTCGGCAAGATCGCACACGAGATGCCGGACGGCTTCGACAAGCTGGTCCTGCTCGCCCGCCACAAGTCGGTGGGCATCACGATCCTCGGGCTCGCGGCGCTGCGCCTCGCCTGGCGCCTCCTCGACCGCCCGCCGCCACCGCCGCCGATGCCGCGCTGGCAGCTCCTCGCGGCGCGCGCGAACCACGCCGCATTCTATGTGCTCCTGTTCGCGATGCCGATCTCCGGCTGGCTGATGTCCTCCGCGTCGAACTACCCGGTGAGCTGGTTCGGGCTGGTGCAACTCCCCGACTTCGTCGCGCCGGACCGGGAACTCAAGCACCTCCTGGAAGAAGTGCACGAGACGCTCGCGAAGACGCTCATCGTGCTCGCCGTGCTGCACGTGACCGCAGCACTCAAGCACCATTTCGTGGACCGCGACGGGCTCCTGTGGCGGATGCTGCCGTGGCGCGCGCGTTGAGCATCCGCATCGCGGCGGCCTGCGCGCTGTTCCTGTGCACCACGGGCGCGCAGGCCGGGGCCTGGCAAGGGGATGGCCGCGCCGGCAAGCTGGAGTTCACGGCGCTGCAAGCCGGCGCATATTTCACCGGGCGCTTCCGCGAATTCCGCATCGAACTCGATTTCGATGCGGCGGCTCCTGCGAAGGGAAGGCTGCACGTCACGATCGCCACGGCTTCGGCGGACACACAGGACGACGACCGCGACGGTATTCTGCGCAGCCAGGATTTCTTCTGGAGCGAACGCCACCCCGAAGCGGTCTATCATGCGGAGGGTTTCGTGCGCGAAGGCAAGGGCTTCCGCGCGCAGGGCACGCTGACGCTGCGCGGCGTGTCGCAGCCGGTCGCGGTGCACTTCACTGCCCTGCCCGCGCAGGATCACCCCGCCATGAAGGGCTCGGCCACGATCCGGCGCCTCGCCTTCGGCGTCGGCCAAGGCGACTGGGCCGCCACGGAATGGATCGGTGACGAGGTCGCGATCGCGTTCGAACTCAAGCTGAGCCCGGCAGCGCCAGCAGCCAGCCCGTGATGCCGTAGCCAGGGGTCGGCCGACTCTACGGTAGAGTCGGCGGCATGGACGGCCGTTCACCGCAGCTCCTTGCCGACGTCGCTTCCTGCGTCGAACGCACGCTTTCGCGCGTCGGCCGACGGGTCGTGCTGTGCCTGCCGATCGGTGCCGGCAAGCCCGTGGCGCTTGCCAACGAGTTCTGGCGCCGGGCGCTCGCCGACCCGTCGATCGAGCTCACGATCCTGACCGGCCTCACGCTGCGCCGTCCGCGCGGCAGGAGCGAACTCGAGCGCCGCCTCATCGAGCCGATGGCCGCGCGCGTGTTCGGAGGCGGCCCCGACCCGGAGTGGACCGAGGCGCTCGCCGCGAGTCGCGTGCCCGCAAACGTGCGCGTTCAGGAATTCTTCATGGAACCGGGTGCATGGCTCCACTCCCCGCTCGCGCAGCAATGGTACGCCAGCATCAATTACACGCACGTCGCGCGCACGCTGGCTGCCGCAGGCGCGAACGTGGTGGCGCAGCAGATCGCGTTGCGGCCCGGATCCGGCGCCGGGCGCGCGAGCCTCGGCACCAATCCCGACGTGACCGTGGACCTTCTGCCGGTGCTGGAGGAGCGGCGCCGCGCCGGCGCTGCCGTCGCCGTGATCGGCCAGGTCAACGGCTATATGCCCTACATGTTCGGCGCGGCGGAAGTGCCCGCGTCCGCCTTCGATTTCATCGTGGACGATCCGGCCGGCCATCACGAGCTCTTCAGCCCGCCCAACCTTCCGATCTCGACCGCGGATCACTGCATCGCGCTCGCGGCCAGCATGCTGATCCGGGACGGCGGCACCATCCAGATCGGCATCGGCGAGCTCGGCGATGCGATCGTGCATGCGATGACGCTGCGGCACCGCGAGAACTTCGCCTGGCGGCGCGCGCTCGCGGATACCGGGCTCGCGGCGCGTTTCGGCGGCCTGCAGGCTGCGCTCGGCGGCGACGGTCCCTTCGAGCGCGGGGTCTATGCGGTCACCGAGATGTTCGTGGACGGGTTCCTCGACCTCTACCGCGAGGGAATCCTGAAGCGCCGCGTCGAGCCCGACGGGGTGCTGCTGCACGGCGCCTTCATGCTGGGACCGAGGGCATTCTACCGCGAACTGCGCGAGATGCCGGACGCCGAACGCGCGCTGTTCGCGATGATGCCGGTGAGCTTCACCAACGAGCTCTTGGGCCCCGACTGGGAACGGAAGATCGCGCAGCGGCGCGATGCCTGTTTCATCAATACGGCGATGATGGCGACGCTCGGCGGCGCGCTGGTCTCCGACGGGCTCGAGGACGGGCGCGTCGTGAGCTGCGTCGGCGGGCAGTACAACTTCGTCGCGCAGGCGCACCAGCTGCCTGGAGGGCGCTCGCTGATCGCCGTGCGCGCGACCCGCGACAACCGCGGCACGACCGAATCGAACATCCGCTTCGGCTACGGCCACACGACCATTCCACGTCACCTGCGCGACATCGTCCTGACCGAATACGGCATCGCGGACCTGCGCGGACAGGCCGATGACGAAGTCGCGAAGCGCATGCTCGCGATCACCGACTCGCGCTTCCAGCCCGCATTGCTCGCCGCGACGCAGCGCGCCGGGAAGCTCCCGGCCTCCTTCCGGATCCCCGACCAGCACCGCGGCAATCTCCCGGGCGCGCTCGAGCGCGCGCTCGCGCCGCACCGCGCGGCGGGCTGCTTTGGCGAACTGCCCTACGGCACGGATCTCACGCCGGAAGAAATCGCGCTCGCGCGCGCCTTGCGGCGGCTGAAGGCGCGCGCGGAGCGCTGGTCCGGAAAGCTTGCGATCGCAGCCCGGATGCTGCAGCCGTTGCCGCGCGATCCCGCGACGCAGCCGCTTTTCGAGCGCATGGGACTGGCCGCGCCGCGCGCCCTGCACGAGCGGCTGCTGCGCCGCGTTGTCGCGGCCGCGCTCTAGTGCCGCCGCGGCACAGGGTGTAGTGTCATGTTCACCGGACCGGCGATCGCCGGCCGCGCTTCAATCCAATCAGGGGATCATCATGAAAAGACTCATCGCCATCGCGCTGCTGGCGCTGCCCATGGGCGCCTTCGCCGATCACCTGGACGTGATCGATTTCAAGCTGAAGGAAGGCTGCGACTTCGCGAAGTTCATGCAGATCGCGAACGACTTCAACACGCAGTGGGGCGCGAGCCATGGTTACCGCGCCGAAGTCGCGGTGCCGCTCCAGAGTAACGACCTCGAGTCCATGCGCTGGTTGGGGCGCAGCAAGGACGCGGCGACCTTCGGCAAGGCCTGGGACGCCTGGCGGGCCGAAATCATGGATCCGAACTCGGTCGCCGGAAAACTGAGCGCGCGCTTCGGCGGCTGCTCGATCAACACGGGCCGGCGCGGCTTCGACGTCTATTGACCGTTCGCACGCGGGCCGGAGGGGCCGACCCCTCCGGCAGCGCGGCGATGCATTCACCCGTCAGGCGAAACTCGCGATTTCGTCGAGCCCCTTCCGCACGATGTCCGGCACCCTCGCACCCGGCGCTGGATAGCCGACGACCAGCAGCAGGAATGGCCGCTCGAGGTCCTTCGGCCGGCCGAGTATCTCGTTCAGGAACTTCATCGGGCTCGGCGTGTGCGTCAGCGATACGAGCCCCGCGTGATGCACGGCCGCGAGCAGGAGCCCGGTCGCGAGTCCCACCGATTCGTCCGTGTAGTAATGCTTGCGCTTGCTGCCGTCGGGTTTGCGCTCGAAGCGGCGGACGAAGACTGCGATCAGCCAGGGTGCCGCCTCGAGGAAGGGCTTGTGCTCGTCGGTGCCGAGCGGCTTCAGCACCTCCAGCCACTCGGGCGGCGCACGGTGCGCGTAGAACTCGCGCTCCTCCGCCTCGGCTGCCTCACGGATCCGGTGCTTGATCGCGGGGTCGGAGACCGCGACGAATTGCCAGGGTTGCTGGTTCGCGCCCGACGGTGCGGAGCCCGCCGCGCGCAGGCAGTCTTCGATCAGCGCACGAGGGACCGGTCGAGCCGAAAAGTCGCGTACCGTGCGACGGCGCGACATCTCTTCCGCGAAATCCCGCGCGCGCGCGGCCATCTCGTCGGGCGCGTACTCGCGGTAGCCTGGCAGCGGAACGAATGTCGGCCCCATGGGAACTCCCGAAATCGTGTCATGGCACCCGCAGCACGCCGCTGATACCGGCGCCCGCGATCGCCATCGCGAACGCGGCCACATCAAGTCCGGGCAGCGGCGCCTCGCCGAACCCGAACCGCGCAAGCAACGCAACGCCCAGGCACAACAGCACCGCGCCGCCCACCTGCCTAGCCGCGGCGGGTACTGCGGCATCCGCCGGACGCGGCCGCCGCTCGAACGTCGCCAGCAATACGGCGACCGGCAGCAGCACGGCATAGAGAACGGCAATCCACAGCGGACGCGTGAGCCACCATTCGCCGCTTCCCGGCTCGACGCGCAGGCCGACGCCGCCCGCCAGCCAGGCGAGCGCCACCATGATCACCATCACCGTCAGGTGCCAGAGGTAGACCGTCATGATCATGCCGTTGACCAGTACCGTCGCGGTCCAGATGCGCAGGCCGCCCAGGACGCGCCGCATCGGTGCTTCAACGGAGAGGAGCAGGCCGAACTGGACGGCCGCGAGGGCGAGCAGCGTGATCTTCGGCGGCAGCGTGTTGCTCAGATGCTCATCCGGCGAGCCGACCATGGCGAGCGGATACGGTCCCTGGAATATCAGCAGCACGAGCGCCGCGATCCCGGCCGCCGCCCAGGCGAACGCACGTCCCGGGCCGCCGACGCGGCCGTCGCGCCAGGCGTAGCCCAGGTGGTGCACGGCCAGCCATACCCAGAAGTAGTTGCTCCAGCCCAGCCATTGCTGCCCGGCCAGAAAGAATGCGGCATCCACGAGGGCCGCGGCAGCGGCAAGCGCCCAGAACGAGGCGAACCCCCAGCGTCGCCAGGCGAAGTAGCTCGCCGGGGCGAGCACGACGACCATGATGTAGATGGCCAGGAACCAGATCGGGATCAGCGCGGCGCGCGAGGTGAGCCGGATGGTGCTGCCGCTCACGCCGGAGAAGTGCATGAGCGCCGCGAACACTGCCCATCCCAGCAGCAGCGCGAGCAGCGGCGTGACCAGGCGATTCAATCGCATCACCAGCCAGCTTGCATAGCCGACGTTGCGCCGGCGCGCGCCTTCCAGCGAGACCGCATTGGCATATCCGCCGACGATGAAGAAGATCGGCATGACCTGGAACAGCCAGGTCAACCATTGCGTGCCGGGCTGAAGCGAGAGGATGTCCCCGGGCTCCAGCGAGCCGTCACGATCGTACAGGGCGGCAATCAGCCAGTGGCCCGTGATCACGACCAGGATGGACACGGCGCGCAGGAAATCGACGTACCGATTGCGGTCGCCCGGCGTCTGCATCGCGATCGTCATGGCCTGTGACCAGATTTTCATGGCCCGGACCCTCAGCCCGCCCGACTGCCCGGCGCCATCTTAGCCGTGCGCCGCGGCGAGCAGGCGATCGACCATCGCCTCCGCTTGCGCACGGTAACCAGCGCCGAACAGGTTCAGGTGGTTGACGACGTGATACAGGTTGTAGAGGTCGCGGCGCGTGGCTGCGCCTGGATCCAGCGGCCAGACATGCTCGTACGCGGCGTAGAACTTCGGGCCGAAGCCGCCGAACAGGCGCGTCATCGCGAGGTCGGCCTCGCGGTCGCCGTAATACGCGGCCGGGTCGAACACGACCGGGGTGCCGTCGGCGAGCATCGCGCGATTGCCGCCCCAGAGGTCGCCGTGCAGCAGCGAGGGCTGCGGCCGGTGGTCGGCGAAGAAGGCGGGCAGCGCTTCCAGCAGGCGCCGGCCACGTTCCTGCAGCCGGCCACCATGGCCGTTGTGCGCCGCGAGGTCGAGCTGGAACGCCAGGCGCCGGTCGCGCCAGAACCCGATCCAGTCCTTCGACGCTGCATTCGGCTGCGGTGTCGCGCCGATTGCGTTGTCGCGGTCGAGCCCGAAGGACTCCGCCGTCGCCGCATGCAGGCGCGCGAGCGCCTCGCCCATGCGCGCGTCGGAAGCGGCATCCGCCGGATGCAGGTCCAACCATTCGAGCTCAAGCCATGCCTCGTCCGCGCTCGCGCCCTCCGCGATCGCCCGCGGCACGCGGATCGCGCCGGTCTTCGCGATGCGCGCGAGGCCATCCGCTTCCGCCGCCAGCCTCCAGCGTTCCGCGACCGGCAGCCGCTTGACGAAAAAGAGGGGACGCACCCCGATTACTCTAGTCGGGATGCGTCCCCTTTATCTGGCGAGGCGCTCCGCCTGGCGGCGCAGGGCGGCGCCGAAGCGCGCCCGGTCGTAGAAGGCGCCGAGCGCGTCGAGGTCGGGCGTGCACCGCTCGAGCTGATCAGCCGTGACCTCGAGCGGCATGTCGCAGGCGATGGTGGTGAGCCGGCGCGCGAAGAAGGCCGCGTCGCGATGCTCGCGCAGCTTCCCCGGCAGCTTCGCCGCGCCGCGGATGGACAGCTCCGGCACGCGTTCGAGCCCGGCGTAGAGCTCCTCGAGCGAGGCGAATTCGTGCAGCAGCGCGGAGGCCGTCTTCGGCCCCACGCCCGGCACGCCCGGGATGTTGTCCACCGCGTCGCCGGTCAGCGCGAGGTAATCGGCCATGCGCTCGGGACGCACGCCGAACTGCTGCTCGATCTCGTGATAGGCGTAGCGCCGTTCGCCGGCGTAGTCCCAGTAGGCGTCACCGTCGCGGATCAATTGCGCGAGGTCCTTGTCTCGCGTCACGAGCACCGACGGGTGGCCGCGCTTGCGCATGCGCGCCGCGATCGTGCCGATGATGTCGTCCGCCTCGTGCGTGGGGCTGCCGAACTCGGCGATGCCGAGCAGCCGGCATAGCTCTCGGCACAGCGCGAATTGGCGCTTGAGCTCGGGCGGAGCCGGTTCGCGGTTCGCCTTGTAGGCGGGGAAGATTGCGGTCCTGAATGAGGTGGTCAGGCTCTCGTCGAAGGCGACCGCGATGTGCGCCGGTTTCGCCTCCTCCAGCAGGTCGCCGAGGAAGCGGCCGAACCCGTACAGCGCATTGACCGGCTGGCCGTCCCCGTCGGTCATCTCGATGCCGACGGAATAGTAGGCGCGGAAAACGAAGAAGCTCGCGTCGATCAGGTGGACCGGACGGCCCCCGGCGCGCTTCACTGGCGGAATTTCTGGATGCGGGCGTGCAGCGGGCTCGAGCGCGGGAAATGCGCGAGCAGGTATTCCATCTGGTCGGCGAGCACTCGCCGCCCCTTCAGGTAGATGTATTCGGCGTAGGTCGGCGTGAACGGAACCGCAAGCAGCTGCATACCCGCCTGCTCCGGCGTGCGCGAGGCCTTCTGGTTATTGCAGCGGCGGCAGGCCGCGACCACGTTGTTCCAGACGTCGCGGCCACCCAGGCAGAACGGCCGCACGTGGTCGCGCGAGAGCTGGTTCGAGGGGAAGCGGCCGCCGCAATACATGCAGAGGTTGGCGTCGCGCCGGAACAGGGTCTCGTTGTTGAGCGGCGGCACGTAGTCGCCGCGCAGGCTGCCGGGATTCCCGGACGCGCCCTGCGTCGCCATCATCGAGCTGACCTCGATCACCGTGCGGCGGCCGCTCCTCGCATTCACGCCGCCGTGCAGCTCGTACAGGCGGCTGCCGAAGGCATAGGCGACCTGGCCGAGGCAGTGCAGCCGCACGGCTTCCTTGTAATCGATCCATTCGAGCGGCATGCCGGAGGCGTCGGTGCGCAGCACCCACTGCGACAGGGCGATCACCTCGCCGCCCGCCGTCTCCGTCTTCCGCACCGCTGCCGTCGCCGTCTTCACGCCTGATTTCCGATGGCCGAAACCCTGCAACAATAATCCACGGTTGTGATATTTTCCAACGCGCCGCCAATCGGTGGGCAAACCCCGGGGAGGATGCGGATGCCAGTCACGATCGGCGTGCTCAGGGAGACCGTGCGGGGCGAGAACCGCGTCGCCGTGGTGCCCGAAGTCGCCACCCGCCTGGCCGCCCAGGGCGCACGGATCCTGATCGAGCGTGGCGCGGGCAACGCCGCCCGCTTCCCGGACGGCTCTTACCAGGGCGTTACCTTCACCGACTCCGCGGATGCGGTGATGGCGGGGGCCGACGTGCTGCTGACGGTCCAGCCGCCGGACGCCTCCGTCATTTCGCGCCTCCGGGCGGGCACCGTCGTGGCCGGATTTCTCGCGCCGCATGCGCAGACGGCTCTGGTACGCAGGCTGAAGGAGAAGCGCATCACCAGCTTCGCGATGGAACTGGTGCCGCGCATCTCGCGTGCGCAATCCATGGACGCCCTTTCCTCGCAGGCCGCCGTCGCCGGCTACAAGGCCGTGCTGATCGGTGCCGCCGCGCAGGACAAGTTCTTCCCCATGCTGACGACGGCCGCAGGCACGATCCGCCCGGCAACCGTGCTCGTGATCGGCGCGGGCGTCGCGGGCCTGCAGGCGATCGCGACCGCGAAGCGCCTGGGCGCCGTGGTCGAGGCCTACGACGTCAGGAGCGCCACGCGCGAGCAGGTGAAGTCCCTCGGCGCCAGGTTCGTCGAGACCGGGGTCACCGCCGAAGGCGCCGGCGGCTACGCGCGCGAACTGACGGCCGAGGAGAAGGCGAAGCAGCAGGAGGTGCTGGATGCGCGCATCGCGGCCGCCGACTGCGTGATCTCGACCGCGGGCGTGCCGGGGCGTCCGGCGCCGCGGATCATCGGCCGCGCCGCCGTCGAACGCATGAAAGCGGGCGCGGTGATCGTCGATCTGCTTGCCGAGAATGGCGGCAACTGCGAACTGACCAGGGCCGGCGAGACCGTCCTGCACGGCGGTGTGCGCATCATCGGCCCGGTCAACCTGCCGGCGACCGTCGCGCAACACGCAAGCGAGATGTACGCCAAGAACCTGCTCAACTTCCTGAAGCCGGCGCTCAAGGAGGGCATGCTTTCGATCGACTGGAACGACGAGGTGTTCGCGTCCTCCTGCGTCACGCACGAGGGTGCGATCCGCCACGAACCGACCCGCAAGACGGTGGAGGCCTCCTGATGGAAGGCGTGATCGCACTCTATATCGTGATGCTCGCGGCGTTCGCCGGCTACGAGGTGATCGCCCGCGTGCCGGTGATCCTGCATACGCCGCTGATGTCGGGCTCGAACTTCGTGCACGGCATCGTGCTCGTGGGGGCGATGGTCGCGCTCGGCCGCGCAGACACGCTGCTGGAGCAGATCATCGGCTTCGTCGGCGTCGTGCTCGGCGCCGGCAACGCCGTCGGCGGATACGTCGTCACCGAGCGCATGCTCGAGATGTTCAAAGCGAGCGGCCAGAAGAAAAAGAAGGAGTCCGCCTAATGCCGGGCTTCCTGACCGAGGACGTCGCGACGCTCGCGATCGACCTCTCGTACCTGCTGGTTGCGTTCCTGTTCATCATGGGCCTGAAGGCCATGAGCTCGCCGGTCACGGCGCGCCGTGGCATCGTGGTCGCCGGCATCGGCATGCTGATCGGCACGCTGATGAGCTTTCTCTACCCCGGCATGGGGAACTTCGCGCTGATGCTCGCCGCGATCGCGATCGGCGGCGGTCTCGCCTGGTGGTCGGGCCGCATCGTCGCGATGACCCACATGCCGCAGATGATCGCGCTGTACAACGGCATGGGCGGCGGCGCGGCGGCGGCGATCGCGGCGGTCGAGTTGCTGCGCATGGCCTCGGCGCCGGCCGACGCGGCCGCGCACCACGGCCCGGTGGTGACCGCGCTCGCGGCCGCGGGTGCTTTCATCGGCGCAGTGAGCTTCTCGGGTTCGCTGATCGCCTTCGGAAAGCTGCAGGGGCTCATCAAGCGCAGTTTCCGCTTCCGCGGCCAGCAGGCGCTCAACCTGCTGATCACGGCCGCAGCGCTCGCCCTCGGCGCCTGGATCGTGGTGTCGGGTCATCCGACCGTCGAGATGGTGGTCGGATTCTTCGCGCTCTCGCTCGTGCTCGGCGTGACGATGACGCTGCCGATCGGCGGCGCCGACATGCCGGTCGTGATCTCGCTGTACAACGCCTTCACCGGCCTCGCGGTCGCGTTCGAGGGCTTCGTGCTCGAGAACGCGGCGATGATCATCGCGGGCATCGTGGTGGGCTCGGCGGGCACGCTCCTCACCCAGCTGATGGCGAAGGCGATGAACCGCTCGCTCGGCAACGTGCTGTTCTCCGGCTTCGGCGAAGGGCCCGCCGCGGAAGCCTCCGGCGTCACCGGGTCGCTCAAGCCCATCGAGCCGTCGGATGCGGGGGTCATGATGGCGTTCGCACAGAAGGTGCTCGTCATCCCCGGCTACGGCATGGCGGTCGCGCAGGCGCAGCACAAGGTCTGGGAGCTCGCCCAGCTCCTGATCGACAAGGGCGTGATGGTGCGCTTCGCGATCCACCCGGTCGCCGGGCGCATGCCGGGGCA
>JBQTKI010000130.1:0-11033 GCA_052386275.1 Gammaproteobacteria bacterium | reverse complement strand
CGCCGACAATGGCGTCTACCTCGGCGCTGGCGCACTGCAGAGCGAGTACGGGCTCGAGAACCCGGCGGCCGCGCAGCCCTTCGACGACAGCGACAACGGCTACAAGCTGATCCTCGGCTTCCGCCCGCTCGACAGTTTCGGCGTCGAGCTGAACTACGCGGATCACGGCGATGCAACCGTACCCTCTGGCATCGTCTGCATCGCGCTGATCAATGCGCCCTGCCCCGATGAGACCGGCCTCGAAGCGAAGACACTCTCCGCCTTCGCGGTGGGATACCTCGACTTCCCGGTGCTCGACTTGTTCGCGAAGGTCGGCGCCACGGCCTGGGAGTTCAAGGGCCAGACTACGCCGGCGTTCCCGGCGTTCTCGATCAGCGAGGACGGCACCGAGTTCGCCTGGGGCGCGGGCATCCAGGCGCATTTCGGCAGCCTGGGGGCCCGGCTCGAGTACGAGCAGCTGAACATCATCGAGGACGAGAAGCTCGGCGCGATTTCGCTCTCGTTCATCTACACCTTCCTGTGACCGCCGCGCGGGTCAGGCCCATTCGGTCAGGCCCTCGCGCTGGTACAGGACCTTGAAGGAAGGGCGCGATTTCATGCGCGCCACGTAGCCCGCGATGGAACGCCACTCCGTCGCGGGCTTCGGCATGTTGCGCGACCAGCGCATCAGCATGGTGCCCAGGAAGTCCAAGGCGCCCAGGCGGTCGCCGAGGAGATAGGGGCCCTCCTCCGCAATTCGCGCATCGATGCGGCCAAAGGCGGCTTCGATGCGCGCACGGGCACCGGCTTTGACCGCGTCCGCGTGGGAGGCGCCTGCCAGCTGATCCGGATAGAACCACTCGCGGAACGCGGGCTGAAGCGTGTTCGACAGGTGGAACATCCAGGTGACGTACGCGCCGCGCCGCGGGCTCCCGGGCGGCGGCGCGCAGCCGAACTCGTGGTGGCGCTCGGCGAGCAGCATCAGGAGCGCCGCGGCCTCGTGAAGCGGCGCGCCGTCGACGACCATGGTGGGCACCAGGCCATTCGGGTTGATCTTCAGGAATTCGGGCTTGCGCTGGTCGCCGGCCTCGAGGTCCACTTTCACGAGCTCGTGCGAGACACCCAGCTCGATCAGCATCCAGTGCACGCACAGGCTCGCGGCTCCCGGCGCCCAATAAAGGGTGTACATGGACTCGCCGCTCCGTTGATGCAAACTAGGGGGAGCCTGGCTCCGGGGGTTCATTATGTACGCTGGCAGCTGCCTGTGCGGCATCGTCCAATACGAGGTCGCGGGGCCCTTCGACATGATGGCGCACTGCCATTGCTCGATGTGCCGCAAGCACCATGGGGCGATGTTCGCGACCTTCGTCTCCGCGCCCATCGCGGGCTTCCGCTGGGTCTCCGGCCAGGATCATGTCCGGTCATTCCAGTCGTCGGAGCACGGGCACCGCTATTTCTGCCGGACCTGTGGCTCGGTGACGCCGATGCTGATGAAGGAGATGGGCGTCGTCGTCATTCCGGCCGGCAATCTCGAGGGCGACCTCGGCATCCGCCCGCAGATGCACATGTTCGCGGGCTCGCATGCGCAGTGGTACCCGATCACGGACGGCCTGCCCCAGCACCCGGGATACCCGCCACAGTTCGGCGGCGGCGAGGGCGTGAAGCGGCCGCAGCTCGCGCTCAGGCTCGGCATCACGCAGGGCAGTTGCCTGTGCGGCGCGATCGCCTGGGAGTTCGAGGGCGCGCCGGAGCGCGTCCAGAACTGCCATTGCTCCCGCTGCCGCCGCGCCAGGAGCGCCGCCCATGGAACCAACGCCTTCTACAAGGCGGAGCAGATCACCTGGATCCGCGGCAAGGATGACGTCCAGAGCTATGCACTGAAGGGCGCGAAGTATTTCGGCCAGGATTTCTGCCGCCATTGCGGCAGTCCGGTGCCGCGCGTGGTCGCGGCGACGCAGCGCGTCGTTGTGCCCTGCGGCAGTCTCGACACTTCGCCCGGCATGCGCCCGCTCGGCAACATCTTCGCGACCAGCAAGGCGGAGTGGTTCGAAATCACCGACGGCCTGCCGCAGTGGGAGGGCTACCCTGCGCGCGCGTGACGCGGGTTATCTGCTCGCCGCGCTGCTCGCTGCGGGCTGCGGGTCTTCCGGGACTCCCGAGGACGAGATCCGCGCGCTGGTGACGAACGCCGAGGAGGCGGCCGAGGCGCGCGATGCTTCCGCGCTCAAGGACATGGTCGCGGACGACTACGCGGACGACGCCGGCCGCAGCGCTGCTGACCTGCGCGCCTACGTGCGCGGCTGGCTGGTCTCGCACCAGTCCGTGTACCTCGTCACGCGCGTGGACTCGATCGAACTCGAGGGCAAGGAACTCGCCCGGCTCGCCGTCACCGTCGGCATGCTGGGGCGCGAGGCAGATTCCGAATCAGCCTGGGACGTCGCGGGCGACATTTACAAGCTCGACCTGATGCTCGCGCGGGACGGCGGCGAGTGGCACGTGATCCGCGCCGGCTGGCAGCAGGACTAGGGCGCTTCGGGCTCTTCGAGCGCATTCCAGCGCTCGCGGAACGCACGGATCGCCTCGTCACGGATCGCGGAATGGCGCCGTGACAGCAGCAGCGCCGACGGCGGGCAGACGCGCGCGCGGATCACGCCGAGGTCGGCCGCGGCGTCGAACAGGCTGGGATACCAGCGTTCCCATTCCGGCAGGATCGCCTCGACGTTGTCACGCAGGCTCATCGCTGCCCGCGGGCGGCGGCGGCGCGTTTGCGCTCCAGATGTCGCGATGGATGCGCCACTCGCCGTCCGCCTTCTTCCACAACTCGATGAACTTGCCGGCTGCCACGGCCTGGCCGTCGGGACCCTTGAAGCGGATACTGCCCTGGCGGTAGGCGTAGTCGCCTAACACGAGCGTTTCCACCGTCGCGATCTCGATCCCGGCGCTGCCCGGCGGGTTTTCGCGCGCGAAGAACTCCTGGATCGCCGCGCGCCCGCTGACGATCTCCGCGTCCGGCGGCAGGAGCTGCGCGTCTTCGCTGTAGAGCGCAGCGATGCCCGCCGCATCGTGCAGGGCGTAGCGCTCGAGCCAGGCGTCCGCGGCGTCCTGTGGGAACGCCTCGGGCACCGGCGCCGGCGCGCAGCCCGCCAATGCGAGCAGAGCCAGGACCGTCGGGAATCGGAGCATCATCCGCAGCTCAACCCGGCGCGGCCGGCGGCGGTTGCGCGGGCGACGGTGCGTTCGGGCTCCACATGTGGCGATGCAGCAGCCACGCGTTGTCGATTTTGACCCACAGTTCGATGAACTTGCCGATCCTCGGCTCGCCCTCGCCTTCAAACTTTGCGATGTAGGTGCCCTCCCGGAACCAGTAGGCGCCCACGCGCTCCGACTGGACCCCGGACAGCTCCAGGCGCACCTGGCCGGGACTGTAGCGCTGCCAGAAGTCCTCGATCGCGGCGTGGCCGCTGACGATCGGCTCGTCGGGCGGCAGCAGCTGGGAGTTCTCGCTGTACATCAGCGCGAGCCCGGCGGCGTCGCCGCTGTTGAATGCCGCCAGCCATCCATCGGCCGCGGCCTGCGGGAACGGTTCCGGCGTCCCAGCGCGTTCGCAGCCGGCGACGCTGGCGAGCGCGATCAAGGCGACCCATGAGACGAGACGGATGCGGTTCATGACGCTTCCCCCTCTCCGGTTGGCGTGGCCCGATCATACTCCCGCGCGCAGCGCGAGGGTCAGCCCGTCGGCGATCGGCAGCAACGACAGCTCCACGCGCGGGTCCGCGTACAGCCGATCGTTGAACGCCCGGATCGCCGCGGTTTCCGCATCCTGCACCGCCGGGTCCGCGACGGCGCCGTTCCAGAGCGTGTTGTCCACGGCGATCAGGCCGCCGGGACGGACCAGTTGCAGCAGCCGCTCGTAATACGCGCCGTAGGTGACCTTGTCCGCGTCAATGAAGGCGAAGTCGTAACGACCCGCCTCGCCGCGCGCGAGGCGTGCATCCAGCGTCGCGAGCGCCGGCGCGAGCACGAGCTCGATCTTCCCGGCGACGCCGGCGGCCTGCCAGTGCCGGCGCGCGATCGCGGTGAACTCCTCGCTGACATCGCAGGCGAGCAGGTGGCCGTCCGCGGGCAGGGCGAGCGCGACCGCGAGGCTCGAGTAGCCGGTGAACACCCCGACCTCGATCGCGCGCCGCGCGCCGATGGCCCTGACCAGGAGCTGCATGAACTGCCCCTGCTCGGGTGCGATTTGCATGTTGACCTGCGGGTGGCTTGCCGTCTCCGCGCGCAGCGCGGCGAGCGCGGGATGTTCCCGCAGCGAATGCCGCAGCAGGTAATCGTAGAGCCGCTCGTCGAGCGGCAGCGTGCGGTTCGACAAGGCGGCCTCAGTAGCCCCTGGCCACGTCCACCTCGGACAGCAGCTTCCCGCCCGCGGCGAAGCGACGCAGGTTCTCGCGCGCGATCAGCCAGCGCGGCCCGTCCCCGGTGTCGATCCCCGCGGAAACGTGCGGCGTGATCAACACGTTCGGCCCGCGCCAGAGCGGATGATCCGGTGGCAGCGGTTCGGGGTCGGTGACGTCGAGACCGGCGCCGCCGATGCGCCCGTCCTCGAGCGCGGCCATGAGGTCGGCGGTCACGACGCTCGCGCCGCGGCCCACGTTGATGAAGAGCGCACCCCGCCTGACCGCATCGAAGAAACGCCGGTCGAAGATGCCGCGGGTCTGGGGCGTCAGCGGCAGCGTGTTGACGATCACGTCGGCGCGCGCGGCGAACCCGCGAAGTTCGGGCGAGAGGCCCACCTCGCTCACGTACGCAGGGCCTTCGCGGCCGGAGTTGCGGATCGCGATCACCTTCATGCCGAGCGCATGCGCGCGCCGCGCCACCTCGGTGCCAATGCCGCCGAGGCCCACCACCAGCAGCGTGCGCCCCTCGACTGACCACATGCGCGATTCCGGCACGGCATCGGGCGACCATTTTCCTTCGTCCTGCAGGGGGACGTAGGTCGCGAAGCCGCGCGCGAGCGCGAGCATGAAGGCGATCACGTGCTCCGACATGACCGGCCCCGCGATCTTCTGCATGTTGCTGAGCACGATGCCGCGCTCGGCGAAGCCCGGGATACCGACGCAGCGCTCGATGCCCGCGGCCAGCACCTGGATCCAGCGCAGGCGCACGCCGGCCGCGACGATCTCCGGCGTGCAGTAGCCGATGACGCCGTCCGCATCCGCGGCGAGCGCCGCGGCCTCGTGGCGGTCCTTGGCGGGCAAGAGCGTCACGCCGGGCGCCGCTTCCTGCATCCAGGCGATGCGGTCCGCGGCCGCCGCGGGGATCACGACCCGGCGCGGCGCCTGCCAGCCCGGGCGTTCGGACAGGGCCGTCGCCGATTCCTTCAGGCCCAGTTCCGCGACCAGGCGGGCGGTCTCGGCGTCCGTATCCGCCGCGGCGGCCGCAACCAGCAGGCACGTTAGCAAAAGGGACGCGATCGCCAGGCGGGGCCTCGTGTTCATGTCGCAAAGATAACGCAGCGGCGCGCGGCAGTGCGTAGAATCCCCGGCAGGCCGGTCTGGAGGGGGAACCGGGATGCGCCTGCTGTCAGTATTGATGCCGCGGGAGCGGCAGTTCTTCGCGCTGTTCGACCAGCATGCGGGCCTCGTCGTCCAGGGCGCCCGCACGCTTGATGAGCTGCTTGCCGGCTACACGGACAACGGCCGCCGCGACGCGCTGATCGCGAAGATCCAGTCCCTCGAGCACGAGGCGGACGAGGTCACGCACCAGACCGTGGCGCTCATGCACAACACTTTCGTCACGCCTTTCGACCGCGACCAGATCAACAAGCTGATCCAGCGCATGGACGACATCCTGGATCTGATCCAGGACACGGCCGAGTCGCTCATGCTCTACGACGTGCACCAGCTGACGCCGGAGGTGCAGCACCTGGCCGACCTCGTGCAGGTCTGCTGCACGCGCGTGCACGACGCAGTCACCAAGCTGTCCAACATGGACAACGGCCCGGCGATCCTCAAGATCTGCCAGGAGATCGATTCGCTCGAGTCCGATGCCGATCGCGTCATGCGCGGCGCCATTTCCAAGCTGTTCCGCCAGGAGCAGGACGTGCGCCAGCTCGTGAAGCTCAAGGCCGTGTACGAGCTGCTGGAACTCACCACCGACAAGTGCCAGGACGTCGCGCTCGTGATCGAGGGCGTGGTGCTCGAGAACGGCTGACACTTCGTGGATGCCGGAACCGTCACGCTGACGCTCGCGACGCTGGTGCTGATCGCGCTCGCGTTCGACTTCATGAACGGCTTCCACGACGCGGCGAATTCCATCGCCACGATCGTCTCCACGGGCGTGCTGAAGCCGTACCAGGCCGTGATCTGGGCGGCGTTCTTCAATTTCGTCGCGATCGCACTGTTCGAGCTCAAGGTCGCCGCGACCGTCGGCAAGGGAATCGTGACGCCGGACGTGGTGGACAACTACGTCATCTTCGGCGCGCTGATCGGCGCAATCGCCTGGGACGCGATCACCTGGTACTACGGCATCCCGTCCTCGTCCTCGCACGCGCTGATCGGCGGCATGCTGGGCGCGGCGATCGCGAAAGCGGGCACCGACCCCCTGCTCGCGCCGGGCATCATCAAGACCTCCACATTCATCATCGTGTCGCCGATGCTCGGCATGCTGCTGGCGGGACTCCTGACCGTCGCCGTCTCGTGGATCTGCCGGCGCCAGACGCAGCGCACGACCGACCGCTGGTTCCGCCGGCTGCAGCTTCTGTCCTCCGCGCTCTACAGCATCGGTCACGGCAGCAACGACGCACAGAAGACCATGGGCATCATCTGGCTGCTCCTGATCTCCGCCGGCATGACCGGCACCGAGCACCTGCCATACTGGGTCGTGATCGCATGCTATGTGGCCATCGCGCTCGGGACGCTGTTCGGCGGCTGGCGCATCGTGAAGACCATGGGCCAGCGCATCACGAAGCTGAAGCCGGTCGGTGGCTTTGCCGCCGAAACCGGCGGGGCGGTGTCGCTGTTCCTGGCGTCCGGTTTCGGCATCCCGGTCTCCACGACCCACACGATCACGGGCGCGATCATCGGCGTCGGATCGACGCGGCGCGTGCGCGCCGTGCGCTGGGGCGTCGCCGGCAACGTGGTGATCGCCTGGATGCTGACGATCCCGGCCTCCGCGCTGATCGCGGCCGGTGCGTGGTGGCTGGGGCAGCAACTGTTCTGAGGGCATAAGTACATTCCCGGATTGCCGAGGGCGCGCCGCCTGATGAAATGCTTTTCAAGTGTCGGCATGAACCGTCTCTTCTCATTGGCGGCGACTTCGCGCTTGATCGCGGCGGCGGTCGTCGCGATTCTGTTGCAATCCGGTGCCGCCGCCATAACCACGCATCCCGGCGACGGTTGCAACGACGACTTCTGCTCCACGCTTCAGTGCGACATGGCGGTCGGCAACGGCTGCGGCAACCTGTGCGTCCCGGCAGCGTTGACGCCGGCCGTCCTGAGCGCATCCGATCCGGCCGCGGACATATCCTTGACCGCCCGCTCGGCTGCGGGCCCCGGGCTACGACTGCCTGACCGCCCATTTCGTCCTCCCGCTCTCGCTTGAGTTCACCCAGGGAACGGGCTGCCGGCGCTCGCCGGCAGCCCGCAGAACTCAGGCGATTCATGACTGGAGAGGACCATGAACAAACTCAATCGCATGCTGGCCGGCGGTATCGCCGCGCTGGCGTTGATCGGTGCGGCGGCTGCCGCGCCGGGTGATCCCGTCACCCAGGCGCAGATCGAAGCGGCCTCGACCCCGCAACAGCACGAGGCGATCGCCCGCACCTACGACGACGAAGCAACCGCCGCGGAGAAGCGCGCGGAAAGCCACCGCAAGATGGCGCAGACCTACCGCTACGCCTACGGCAAATCGGGGCGGGCGTCCATGGCGAGCCATTGCAAGCGTCTCGAGAAGGACTATCGCAATGCCGCGGCCTCGTACCGCGAGCTGGCGAAAGAACATCGCCAGATGGCGGCGAAGGCGAAGTGACGGCTTCGGAGGCCGCCGGCATCCACCGGCGGCCTCTTTTTCGTCTTTGCCCGCTAGCTGCCACGCAGCCTGAGCGCGTTGCCGACCACCGACACTGACGACAGGCTCATCGCAAGCGCCGCGATCATCGGCGACAGCAGGAGCCCCGTGAACGGCCACAGCAGCCCCGCCGCAATCGGCACGCCGAGGGCGTTATAGACGAGCGCGAAACCCAGGTTCTCGCGCATGTTGCGCACGGTCGCGGACGAAAGCTCGCGCGCCCGCGCGATGCCGCGCAGGTCGCCCTTCACCAGCGTCACCTTGGCGCTCGAGATCGCGACATCCGTGCCGGTACCCATCGCAATGCCGACGTCAGCGGCCGCGAGCGCCGGCGCGTCGTTGATGCCATCGCCCGCCATCGCCACGCTGCGCCCCTCGGCGTGCAGGCTTGCGATCAATGCTGCCTTGTCACCCGGGCGCGTCTCGCCATGAACCTCCGTGATGCCGGTGGCCGCGGCCACCGCCCGCGCGGTCGCGACGGCATCGCCGGTCGCCATGATGATGCGCAATCCCGAGCGGCGCAGGATTGCGAGCGCCTCGGGCGTCGTCGCCTTGACGGGATCGGCGACCGCGATCAAGCCCACCAACGCATCGTCGGCCGCCAGGAACATCACGCTCGCGCCTGCGCCGCGCAGTTTCTCCGCGTGCGGCGCCAGTGACTCCATGCCGACGCCGAGGTCGCGCATGAGTGCCGTGCTGCCGAGCGCGAGAGATTTCCCGTCCACGCGGCCGCGCACGCCGAGGCCCGTACCCGACTCGAAGGACTCGGTCTTCGAGAGTACGAGCCCGCGCCGGCGCGCCTCCGCCACGATCGCCTGCGCGAGCGGGTGCTCGCTGCCCGCATCCAGGCTGGCCGCCAGGCGTAATAACTCGGTCTCGGAGAATCCCTGCGCCGCGACTGCCACACGGAAGGCCGGCTTGCCCTCGGTGAGCGTCCCGGTCTTGTCCACGATCAACGTGTCCACGGCGCGCAGTTTCTCGATCGCCTCGGCGTCGCGGAACAGGATGCCGGACTGGGCGCCGCGGCCCATCGCGACCATGACCGACATGGGCGTCGCGAGGCCGAGCGCACAGGGGCAGGCGATGATCAGCACGGACACCGCGTTGAGCACCGCGTAGGTCCAGGAGGGATCCGGCCCGAACAGTCCCCAGATCAGGAACGTCGCGATCGCGATGCCGAGCACCGCGAGCACGAACCAGTACGACACGCCATCCGCGAGTCGCTGCATGGGCGCCCGCGAGCGCTGTGCCTCAGCAACGAGCTGCACGATCTGCGCGAGCATCGTCTCACCGCCCACGCGATCGGCGCGCATCACCAGGCTGCCATTGGCATTCTGCGTGCCGCCGATCAATCGGTCGCCCGGATTTTTCGAGACTGGCAGCGACTCGCCGGTGAGAAGTGACTCGTCCACGCTAGAGTGGCCTTCCAGCACCAAGCCGTCGACCGGGACCTTGTCTCCCGGGCGGACGCGCAGGCGGTCACCCGCGTGGACGTGATCGAGCGGAATTTCCTCGTCGCTGCCGTCCTCCTTCAGGCGGCGCGCGGTCGGCGGCGCCAGGCGCAGCAGCGCCTTGATCGCCGCGGAGGTCGACGAACGCGCCTTGAGTTCCAGGATCTGGCCGAGCAGCGTCAACGAGACGATGACGGCACCGGCTTCGAAATAGACCCCGACCCGGCCATGTTCGCGGAAGGATTCCGGAAACCAGCCGGGTACGACGGTCGCCGCGACGCTGTAGAGGAACGCGGCGGCCACGCCCGTCCCGATCAGCGTCCACATGTTCGGGTTCCGCGTGGCGATCGACTGCGCCCAGCGCAGGTAGAACGGCCAGGAGGCCCAGCTCAGCACTGGGGCGGACAGGATGAGCTCGAGCCAGCTGCGCTGGTCCGCGGCCAGGAAGCTCAGGCGATGGCCGATCGTCGCCAGCGCAAGCACCCCGATGGTCAGCGGCAGCGTCCACCAGAAGCGGTGGGAAAAATCGCGCAACTCCGGGAACTCGTCGTCATCCAGCGTCGGCATGACGAGTTCGAGCGCCATGCCGCAGATCGGGCAGTGGCCGGGGGCGTCACGCACGATCTCCGGGTGCATCGGGCAGGTGTAGCGCGTTCGCCCCGCGGCGAGCGGCTGTGCCGGCGCAGCCGGCTTGTGCGGGTGATGGTGGTGGCGCCCACGCGGATCGTTCACGACTGCGGACCCGGGCGCAGTGTCAACGCCCCGCGGTCAGGTGGCGGCAGCAGGAGAACAGCGCGCCTGCCAGGAAGCCCGTCAGAGTCGCGTTGAACAGCCCGAGTGCCAACCCCCCGAGGGTCCACGGCTTGTCGCTGCGCAATGCAGCCAGGTCAAGGCCGTGCATCCAGGAGTTTACGAAAGCAACCGTCGCGTCCGGAAACAGGTAGACCGCCGCGGCGCAGATAACGCTGGTCACCGCGGCGGTCAGCGCCAGCGCGCTGCCAGTGCGCCAAGGGTTGAGCTTATCCATGATTTGCGTCCTCTTCGTCGATCGTTCATGCATGCAGCGCCGGGCAGGCCAGCAGCAGGTATGGCAGCACACCCAGCGCATGCGCGCGGTTTCTGAGCGACTCCTGACCGATCTCCATTCTTGTCAGTGCTGGTGCCGGCTGCCGTCCTCATGCGCGTGGGTTTCGTCTTCATCTTCCGGCGCGCCCGCAGCCGGTCCCTCCTGCGGGCCATGCGCGTGCCCACCGCTGACCGCGACAAGTGCGCGGTAGCTTTCCGGCGTCATCGAGGGCAGCTGCCGCAGGAAAGCGACCAGACCCCAGATGTGCGGGTCTTCCATATGCCTGCCCCAGGCCGGCATACCCGTCATCTTGACGCCGTGCTTGATGGTCCAGAACGCCTGCGCCGGATCGTCGATCGGGTGGCGGGCGAGACTGGGCGGCGCCGGGTTGAGCCCGGCACTCAGCTCCGATTCCTCGACGCCGGGTGTCAAGTGACAACCGGCGCACATCGCGTCGTAGTTACCCGCGGCGC
>JBQTKI010000129.1:0-22106 GCA_052386275.1 Gammaproteobacteria bacterium | reverse complement strand
CCGGGCGCGAGCCAGACCTCGCGCTGCTGGTGGACGGCCTGCAGGCTGAGCGCGAGCAGGGCATCACGATCGACGTGGCCTACCGTTACTTCGACACGGACCAGCGCAAATACATCATCGCCGACTGTCCGGGCCACGAGCAGTACACGCGCAACATGGCGACCGGCGCCTCGACCGCCGATCTCGCCGTGATCCTGGTGGACGCGGCCCGGGGCGTGCAGGTGCAGACCCGCCGGCACGCGTACATCGTCTCCCTGCTCGGCATCCGGCACCTCGTGGTCGCGGTCAACAAGATGGACCTGGTGGGCTACGACGAAGCCGTTTTCCAGCGCATCCGCGACGACTGCTTCGCGATCCCCGCGATCCGCGGCGCCGATGCGCGCGTCGTGCCCGTATCTGCACTCCGGGGCGACAACGTAGTGACGCGGGGCGCGTCGATGCCGTGGTACCGCGGTCCCACGATCGTCGAGTGGCTGGACTCGGTGGAGCTCGGCGCTGACCAGCGGCTCGCGGACCTGCGCCTGCCCGTGCAATACGTGAACCGGCCGGACGCGACCTTTCGCGGCTATGCGGGAACCCTGGCGGCGGGGAAGGTCGCGGTCGGCGATCCCGTCATGGCGGTGCCGTCGCGCAGGATCAGCAGGGTCCGCGACATCGTGCGCTTCGACGGCAGGCTGCAGGCAGCGGCGGCGGGCCAGGACGTCACGGTCACGCTCGCGGACGAAATCGACGTCAGCCGCGGCGACCTCCTGGTGCACCCGGACCGCGCGCCCTCGGTGGGGCGCATCCTCGATGCGCACCTGATCTGGATGAGCGATTCGCCGCTCTTGCCGGGCAAGCAGTACGAGTTCAAGCTCTCGCACCGGTATCTGCGCGGCACGGTCGAAAGCATCCACCATCGCGTGGACGTCAACGACCTGTCGGAGCACGCCGCCATCGAATTGCGCCTCAACGAAATCGGGCTCTGCCGCATCGTCCTTGCGGAACAGGCGGCCTTCGACACCTACGCCACCTGCCGTGACACCGGCGCGTTCATCATCGTGGACCGGATCACGCATGCGACGGCGGGCGCCGGCATGATCCTCCGAAGTGCCGCGCCGCAGGGCGCGCATCACGATATCTCGGTGTTCTGGCAGCCGACCCGCGTGCGCCACGAGCAACGGGCTAACCAGAAGGCACAGCGGCCCTGCATCCTCTGGTTCACGGGCCTCTCGGGCGCCGGCAAGTCCACGATCGCAAACGCGGTCGAGCAGGCACTGTACCTGCGCGGACATCATTCCTACCTGTTGGACGGCGACAACATCCGGCGTGGCCTCAACAAGGATCTCGACTTCACGGATGCCGGCCGGGTCGAGAACATCCGGCGCATCGGCGAGCTTGCGAAGCTTTTCGTGGACGCGGGGCTGATCGTCGTCACGGCCTTCATCTCGCCATTCCGCAGCGACCGGCGGATGGTGCGCGAACTGGTGCAGGCGGGCGAGTTCATCGAAGTATTCGTCAACACGCCGATCGAGGTCTGCGAACAGCGCGACCCGAAAGGCCTCTATGCCAAGGCACGCGCCGGCCAGATCGAGAACTTCACCGGCGTCAGTTCGCCCTACGAGGCACCGGAGGCTGCGGAAATCGAGATCGACAGCTCGAAACTGAGCGTGCCCGAAAGCGTGGACCGCGTGATCCGGTATCTTGAGGCGCACGGGAGGCTGAAGAACTAGGCATGGCGCAACCACCAGTGTTGGTCGACCTGATCGCGGCCGCCCGCCCCAATTTCATGAAGATCGCGCCGCTCTGGCACGCGCTCACGCGCGAGGACTGGTGCAGCGCGCGCATCGTGCACACCGGCCAGCACTACGACCCGAACATGTCGGATGCATTCTTCCGCGACCTCGGGCTGCCGGACCCGCAGCTGCACCTGGGCGTGGGCAGCGGCAGCCATGCGGAGCAACTGGGCGGCGTGATGACGGCTTATGAAGCCGCGCTCGCGGAGCGGCGCCCCGACTGGATCGTGGTCGTCGGCGACGTGAACTCGACGGCAGCCTGCACGCTCGTGGGCGCCAAGTTGTGGATTCCGGTCGTGCACCTCGAGGCGGGCCTGCGCAGCCGTGACCGGCGCATGCCGGAGGAGATCAACCGGCTGGTGACGGATTCAATCGCGGACGTGCTCTGGACGCCGTCGCCGGACGCGGACGAAAACCTGCTGGCCGAGGGCGTGACGGCGGCGAAGATCGACCGGGTCGGCAATATCATGATCGACTCGTATGAGCTGATGCGCCCGCAGATCGAGCGTGCCGGCGCCCGTTCGGCCATGAAGCTCACCGGCATCAGCTACGGCATCGTGACGCTGCACCGGCCGTCCAACGTGGACGACGCACAGACGCTTACGACGCTGGTGGACGGCCTGTTGCAGGTCAGCCGCCGCCTGCCGCTGGTGTTCCCGCTGCACCCGCGCACGCGCAAGAAGCTCACCGAGTTCGGGCTGATGCAGCGCTTCGAGCGCAGCGCGGTACGCGCCTGCGAGCCGTTGTCCTACATCGAGTTCATGAACCTCGTGAGCGGCTCGGCGCTCGCCATCACCGACTCGGGGGGAGTGCAGGAGGAGACGACCTATCTCGGCATTCCCTGCATCACGCTGCGCGAGAACACCGAGCGGCCGATCACGGTCACCGAGGGCACCAACCGGCTGGTGCAGCCGGCCGACCTCGACCGAGAGGCAGCGGAGGCCCTATCCGGGAGCTGGGCGCGCGGCAGGAGGCCCGATCTTTGGGACGGCCAGACCGCCGGGCGCTGCATCGCGGCGCTGCGGCGGCGCTGCGGGCTCGCGTAGAATTCCGCGGTAACAACGCCGATGCCCGCCGCAGGATCGCGCATGGATTATGCCCGGGCCGATGCCAGGACCGCCCGCACCCGCGGCGCCGCCGCCAGTCGGGCGGGCCGCCGCGACCGCACCGAGTCTGTGACGCAGTTCGCGCGGCGGCGCCGCGCGCCTGCCTACCTTGTGGGATGACCGGCATGGATTTCTCCGGCTGCTTCAAGGCTTACGATGTGCGCGGGCAGGTACCCGGGGATCTGAACCCCGAGTCGGTCTACCGCATCGCACGCGCCTATGCGCAATGGCTCATACCGAAGCGCGTCGCCGTCGGCCGCGACATCCGGCTCTCGAGCCTCGAGCTCCAGAATGCCCTGATCCGCGGCCTGAACGATGCGGGCGTGGACGTCGTGGACATCGGCCTGTGCGGAACCGAGTGCGTCTACTTCGCGACCTTTTCGCTCAAGCTCGATGGCGGCGTGATGGTGACGGCCAGCCACAATCCGCCCGACTACAACGGCCTCAAGTTCGTGCGCGAAGACTCGCGTCCGGTGAGCGCGGACACCGGACTCGAGGACATCCGCCAGCTGGCCGAGGCGGGAATCTTCGACACGGCGACGAGCCGCGGCAACATCGTGCCGTTCGACATCATGCCGTCGTGGCGTGACCACGTGCTCTCCTACGTCGAGCTCGACAAGCTCAAGCCGCTCACGATCGTCGCGACGGCGGGGAATGGCGGGGCAGGGCTCGCGCTCGACATGCTCGAGGACCGGCTGCCATTCCGCTTCGTCAAGATCCATCATGAGCCGGACGGCAGCTTCCCGAACGGCGTGCCAAACCCGATGCTGGAGGAGAACCGCGAGATCACCGCGCGCAATGTACGCCTCGCGAAGGCGGACCTCGGGATCGCCTGGGACGGCGACTACGACCGCTGCTTCTTTTTCGATGAGGACGGGCGGTTCATCGACGGGTATTACATCATCGGGCTGCTCGCGAGCGCGTTCCTCGAGAAGGTGCCAGGCGCCAAGATCGTTCACGACCCCAAACTGACCTGGAACATCCAGCACATCGTGCGCGCGCAGGGCGGCCGGCCCGTGCAGTGCAAATCCGGGCATGCGTTCATGAAGGACTGCATGCGCAAGGCCGATGCGATCTATGGCGGCGAGACCAGCTCCCACCACTACTTCCGCGATTTCGCTTATTGCGACAGCGGCATGATCACCTGGCTGGTGCTGGCGCAACACCTTTGCCGCACCGGCAAGCCACTCTCGATGCTCGTCAACGAGCGCATGAGAATGTTCCCGTCGAGCGGCGAGATCAATCGCCGCATCCGTGACGTGCCGGCGGCAATGGACGCGGTGCGGCGGCGCTTCGTGCCGGGCTCGGTCAGGACCGAAGCCGTGGACGGCCTGTCGGTCGAGCATCCGCGCTGGCGTTTCAACCTCAGGAGCTCGAATACCGAGCCGCTCCTGCGCCTCAACGTCGAGTCGCGCGGCGACCTGGCGCTGATGAAGGAAATGACGGCCGAGATCCTCTCGATCGTCGACCAGTACGCCTGATCAGGCGGTCAGGACCAGTTTCGCAGCGGCGATCGTGAGCACCAGCGCCATCGCGGCAAGCAGCCAGCGCGTCGAGAGGCGCGTGAGCCCGAGCCAGGTGCCGGTCAAGGCACCAGTTAACACTGCGCCCATCAGCCAGGGCAGTTCCGCCGGCAGCGAGGCCCAGCTGGCAGTGCCCGCCGCGAGCGCGATCGAAGAGTTCGCAAGAATGAAGGGCGCTGCGATGCCGCCCGTGTGGCGCGGACCGGCCCAGCCTGCCAACAGCACGATCGGGGACAGGAAAATTCCGCCGCCGGTGCCCGTCAGGCCGGACAGGAGGCCGATCAGGGCGCCGCAGAGAATCGCCGGGGCCAGCGGGATCCGGGCCTTCTGCCGCGGGTCCTCGGGCGGCGGGCCGCCCCAGGCACGCCAGCCCAGGATGACGGCCGACGACGCAAGGGCAATGCCCGCCAGTACGAAGTAGAGGTTCTCGTTGAGGCGCAGCGAACCGCCGAGCGCGGCGAGCGGTACCGACCCGATCAGGAAGGGCCACAGCGCCCGCCAGTTGAAATACCCCGCCTTCCAGAAGCGCCAGGTCGTAAAGGTCGCGACCAGGATGTTGAGTGCGAGCGCCGTCGGGCGCATGGTCGTTGCGGCAACGCCGGCGAGCGCCATCGCGGCGAGGTAGCCGGAGGCGCCCGCGTGGCCCACGCTCGTGTAGAGCGCCGCGAGCGCGAAGAAGGCCGGCAGCAGGATCAGGAGCTGGTCGAGGGACATTGCAACGGAGAAGAAAGAAATGGTGGGCGGTGCAGGATTTGAACCTGCGACCCCTGCCGTGTGAAAGCAGTGCTCTACCGCTGAGCTAACCGCCCATTGGGGCGCCGATTCTACGGGCCGCCGCCCGCGAGGGTCAACGCGCCGGGACCGCCATGGGTTTCGCTTGACCGTGACCAATCGGCGATAATTGTGCGGCGGCTGCCCGCACGGGCGGGCCGTACCACCCGAGAATATCAATGACCATCCCCGCCACCCGGAAGTCCCCCATGCCGACGCCCGCAGCCGTCAAGCTCACCGTCCCTTTGCTCGACCTCAAGCCGCAGTACGAGGCACTGCGGCCCGAGATCGAACGCGTGCTGTTCGAGGTCGCCGCATCGCAGATGTTCATCCTGGGCCCGGCGGTCAAGTCGCTGGAAGCGCGCCTCGCCGAGTACACACAGTGCAAGTTCGCGATCGGGGTCTCCTCGGGCACCGATGCGCTGCTGCTGGCGCTGATGGCGCTCGACATCGGGCATGGCGACCTGGTGCTGACGACGCCCTACAGCTTCTTTGCGACGGGCGGCACCATCGCGCGCGCGGGCGCGCGGCCTGTGTTTCTCGACATCGACCCGGTCAGCTACAACCTCTCGCCGCTACGCGTGCGCGAGTACCTGGAAGGGTGCTGCCGGCGCGAGGGCGGCAAGGTCGTCGACGTGGCTTCCGGCGGCAGGGTGCGGGCGATCATGCCGGTGCACCTCTACGGCCAGTCCGCCGACATGGACCCGATCATGGCGCTCGCGCGCGAGTATGGGCTCAAGGTCGTCGAAGACGCCGCGCAGGCGCTCGGCACCGAATACCGGGGGCGCCGCGTGGGCTCGATTGGCGACGTCGGCTGCTTCTCGTTCTTTCCCAGCAAGAACCTCGGCGCCTTCGGCGACGCGGGCATGTGCACCGCCAATGACCCCGAGCTTGCCGAACGGATGCGCATCATGCGTGTGCACGGCGGCAAGCCGAAGTACTACCACCAGGTGATCGGCGGCAATTTCCGCATCGACGAGATCCAGGCCGCGGTGCTCCAGGTCAAGTTCGCCCACCTCGAAGACTGGCATGCCGGCCGCCAGCGCAACGCCGCGTTTTACGACCGCGCCTTCGCAGCCGCGAACATCGCGGATCGCGTCAGGACGCCAGTGGCGCTGCCCGGGCACCGGCACATCTACAACCAGTACGTGTTGCGCGTGCCGGAGCGCGATGCGCTCCGGGCCTACTTGGCGGAATGCGGCATCGGCACCGAGATCTATTACCCGGTGTCGCTGCACATGCAGGAGTGCTTTGCCTACCTCGGCTACCGGCCCGAGGACTGCCCGGAATCGGCGCGCGCGGCAGCCGAGACGCTGGCGATCCCGATCTACCCGGAACTGTCCAAGGCCCAGCTCCAGCATGTGGTGGATTCGGTCGCGCGTTTCGTCAGGGCGCTCTGAGTCTCAGGCGCCGGCCGGCTCCGGCACCAGCACTCGCCGCGGCGGGCGCTCGCGCAGCCGGCGCGCATGCTCGCGCATCGTCACGATCTCATAGCGTTCCGCCAGCCCGCCGATGACTCTCTCGACCATGTCGAGCTTGCGCGCCAGTGGCAGGTCCATGCCCGGGAAGAACGAGAGCGCCGGGCAGTCCTCGCGGCCGAGGAAGTCGAGCGGGTGCAGCAGGATGGACGGCGCGGTGCCGGTCAGGCGGAACATCGCGAGCGCGGCACGCCAGTAGGCGCGCGCGGCGACGCGCGAGTACTTGCTGAGGTAGATCACGTAGCTCAGGTGCACCGGGATCTTCGCGAGCGGCATGGTCGTGACCGGGATCTCGAGCAGCTCGCGCGAACGCAGCTTCCACCGGAACGGCTTGACCGGCCGGAACGCGTCGGCGAACGTCCCGAACAGCGCCTTGCGCTGCTCCTTCTCTTCCTTGCTGAGCCGGCTGGTCGCGAAGAAGTAGGCGCGCGCGAGCGGGTTCAGCGCGTTGGGGAACACGGTGCAGTCGTACTCGTAGCCGCGCCGCGCCAGCACCTCGAGCGTGGTCCCGGAGAGGCTGAAGCCCGGGCCGCGAAAGCCGACCGGCTTCGCGCCGGTCGCGGCCTGGATCGCCTGCTCGGCGCGCTCGAGCTCGCGTTCGAGGTCCTGTTCGGAGTAGAGGTGCAGCCAGGGCTCGTGCATGAAACTGTGGCTGCCGATCTCGTGGCCGGCGCGCGCGATCGAGGCGATCAAGCTGCGGTTCTTTTCGAGTGCGGCGTCCTGGCCGACGATGAAGAAGGTGATCGTGAGCCCGCGCGCCGCCAGGAACTCGAGGATGCGCGGCACCGCGACGTCGAAATACGACGGGTGCTCCTGCCACGCCGGATCGCCGTGGGTCTTCATGTAGGACCACTGGTTGTCGAGGTCGAGCGACAGGCTGGCGAATGGTTTCATCGGATCAAGTCGAGTACTGCGGGCGGCGCCGGGATCCAGACTATCGGGCTGGCGCGCGCTGCGCCAGCAGGTTCGCGATCTCGGCGACGATGCGTTCGGCGGCATGTCCGTCGCCGAAGTAGGCGTCGATGCGCGTTTGGATCGCCGCTTGGCCGTGCCAGACCCCCGCGTGCGCGACGGCCTTGAGCACGCGCGATTCATTTAGCCCGGTCACGACGTTGCCCCCGGCCTCGACGGTCTCCGTCCATTCCGTCTCGTCGCGCAGCGTAATGCAGGGCGTGCCGAGGAACAGGGCTTCCTTCTGCAGCCCGCCGGAATCGGTCAGCACCAGCTGCGCGTGGCGCACCAGTTGCAGCATGTCCAGGTAACCGAGCACGGCGACCAGCCGCAGGTTGGCATGGGGACGCCAGCCTTCGATGCCGCCCGCGAGCATGGCTTGCGTGCGCGGATGCACCGGGAAGACGAGCGGCATGCCGCGCGCGGCGACCGCGTTCAGGAGGTCGAGAGCCATGCGCAGGCGGGCGGCGCTCGTGTTCTCGGCCCGGTGCAGCGTCACCACGCCGTAGGCGCCGGGCTCGAGCCCCAGTTCATCGACCGCGCGCGAGCGCGCCTCGGCGAGCGCAAGATTGTGGCGCACGGCGTCCAGCATGACGTCACCGGTGAACACCGAGCGTTCACCCAGTTGCTCCGACTGCAGGTGGCGCATCGCCGTCGGCGTCGGCGCCAGCAGCAGGTCCGAGATGTGGTCGGTGGCGATGCGGTTGATCTCCTCGGGCATCCGCCGGTTGAAGCTGCGCAGGCCCGCTTCCACGTGCACCACGGGCACGTGCAACTTGGCGGCGGCAAGCGCGCCCGCGATCGTCGAATTGGTGTCGCCGTAGACCACGACGGCGCCGGGCCTCTGCTCGAGCAGCAGCGACTCGATGCCCTGCATCATGCGCGCGGTCTGCGCGCCATGCGGGCCGGACCCGACCCCGAGATGATGGCTCGCGCGCGGGATGTCGAGCTCGTCGAAGAATACGTCGGACATTCCCGGGTCGTAGTGCTGGCCCGTGTGGACGATGAGGTCTTCGATCCGCGCGCCGCCCTCTGCGTTGTGGGCGGCGATGGCGCGGCAGACCGGGGCGATCTTGACGAATTGCGGCCTTGCGCCGACGACGGAGACGAGCTTCATCACTTCAGGCGGGCGTCAGCCGGTGCCCTTCGCGCCGGTAGCGCCGGTGGCAGGCCTTGCAGGCTACGTCCTCCGACTCGCCGGTCCCGGTGCCGGCCGGGAGTTGCACGCCGCACCAGCAGGTGAAGCCGTGCACGCGCGCGGGGTTGCCGTAGACCGTCGCGTAGGGCGGCACGTCGCGCGTCACGACCGCGGCCGCACCAACGAAGCAGTATTCGCCGAGCGTCACACCGCAGACGATGGTCGCGTTGGCGCCGATGCTCGCGCCGCGACGCACCAGCGTGCGGCGGTATTCGTCCTTGCGCTCGATGAAGGAACGAGGGTTGACCACGTTGGTGAACACCATGGACGGCCCGAGGAAGCAGTCGTCCTCGACCTCGACGCCGGTGTAGATCGAGACGTTGTTCTGGATCTTGACGTTGCGCCCGATGGTGCAGCCCGGCGACACCACCACGTTCTGGCCGAGGTTGCACTTCTCGCCGATGCGGCAGTTCTTCATGACGTGGCTGAAATGCCAGATCTTGGTGCCCGCGCCGATCTCGCAGGGCTCATCGATGACCGCGGTCTCATGGGCGTACCAGGGGCGCGTCTCGGCGTTCATGCGCGGCTCGTCTCCGGCTCGAAGTCCCGGCCGCAGTCCCGGAAGAACCGGTTGACGTTGCGGATGACCTCGTTGTTGTTGAGGGTATTGTTCACGAACTGGGCGGTGTTGACGACGTAGAAGTCGGGGTGGCGGGTGCGCGTCGGCTGTACCAGCGACGAGTATCCCAGCACCTGCAGCGGCTGCACCTTGACCGCGCGGTTGATATGCACGCCCTCGATATCCCCGTCCTCGAGCTCAGGGTACATGGTCGCGAGCGCGGGCAGGAAGGAACGCTGGATCTCCTCGTCGGAAGCGCCCAGCAGCGGGTCGGTCGACAGCACGTACTTCGGCAGGTAGGTCAGGTGCAATCCGGCGGTCTGTCCGGCGTCGATGACGGTGCTCATGCCGATCACGCCGGTGAAAGGAACCGCCTCGTCGCCGATGTTGAGGATGTAGTAGGGCGTGAACGGCCGGCGCGTGACCAGGGCCATGCAGACGACGCCGAGGTACTCCACGTCGCGCCCGCCCGCGGGCAATTCGACGAGCGCCGGGTCTGCGCAGTCCCGCAATACGTTGGTCGGGCCGGTGAACACGACCTTGTCGAAGGCTTCGGTGGTTCCGTCTACCCGGACTTCCATGCCGCGCGCGCCGCGCGGGCGCACGCCCTCGACGACCGCGCGCAGACGGATTTCGCCGACCGCCGCCGCGATCTTCGACTCGACCGCGCGGAACACGCGCCGGTAGCCGCCCGACACATAGCCCAGGTGCTCCTTCTGTGCCGCGGCGTCGCGCGCCGAGAACAGCCGCTTGATGTAGGACCAGATGAATACGGCGGAGACGCGCTTGTAGTTGACGCCCAGCTTGGCGAGCAGCAGCGGCTTCCAGAATTTCTCGAAGGTGGGGCGGCCGCAGGTGCGCACCAGGAAGTCCTCGACCGTCACCTGCTCGAGCCTCTTCCAGTCGTTGATGCGCGAGCAATAGAGGATCGTGGCTGCGAGGCGGACCTTGTCCCAGGGCGACAGGGGCGGGAACTTCAGGAAGTCGACGTTGGTGCTCAGCGAGTAGAAGTTCCGGTCCACGTAGTAGCCGGTCTGAGTCGGCGTCCACCGGAGCTCCCCGCCGAGGCCGAGCTCGCCGATGAAGCCGATCAGCTCGGAGTCGCTCGGCAGGATGACGTGGTAGAAACGGTCCCAGATGAAGGCGCCGAAATCGTGCCAGGTGGCGAGGCCCCCCGGTTGCGGCGCGCGCTCGAACAGCACGGTGCGATGACCCGCAGCGGCAACGCGGGCGGCGATCGCCATTCCCATCAGCCCGCCGCCAATGATGCCGATCCGCATGTGCCCGGCCCCGGTGGCCTGCGCGCGGCTCAGTCGCCCCGGGTCGCCATGACCCGGCGCTGCCACTCGATCGTGCGTGCCAGCCCCTCGTCGAGCCCGATCTTCGCGCGCACGCCGAGGAGGCGCTCGCACTTCTGGATGTCGGGCACCCGTCGCATGACGTCTTCGTACTTCTTGCCGGTGAACGATTCGTAGGGAATGAACTCGATCGCGAGCTCACCCGGCGTGCCCGAAAGCTTCTTGATCCTCCGGGCCAGCTCGAGGATCGTGATCTCATCGTTCGACCCGATGTTGATCACTTCGCCGTTGGCCTCGGGCCGGATCATCGCCTGATAGATTCCCTCGACCGTATCGCTGACGTAGGTGAAGCTGCGCGTCTGCCGGCCGTCGCCGTGGATCGGGATCGGCTTGCCGCGCAGTACGCAGTCGATGAACACCGACTGTGGACCGCCCCACCAGGTCGTGTTCTGGCGCGGGCCGTAGGAACCGAAAAACCTCAGTATCGTGACCGGGAAGCCGTAGGCATCCTGGTACGCGAATCCCAGGTGCTCGTCGAACAGCTTCGACACCGCATAAGCCCAGCGCGGGGAGGCGGACGAGCCGATCACCGAGTCGGTCGAATCCTCGCCGAACGGGATCGCCGGGTTGCGCCCGTAGACGTCGGAGGTCGAGGCGAGGACGCACTTGCACTGCAGTCGGTGCGCGAGGTCGAGCACCACCTCGGTGCCGCGGTAGTTGATCTTGAGCGTGTTGATCGCCTTGCCGTAGCGCGGGATCTTGAACGCGGCGAGATGCAGGATGCAGTCGAAGTTCCCGTCGATACCTGCGAATGCGTCCGCGCGCGTGACGTCGCGCTCGAGGAAGCGCAGGCGCGGGTGTTCGAGCAGAGGCCCGAGGTTGTCGCGCCGGCCCATGGACAGGTCGTCGAGCGCCACGGTCTCGTGGCCTTCGGCCAGGGCGCGCTCGAGCAGGTTCGATCCCAGGAAGCCGGCGGCGCCGGTCACGAGGAATCTGCGGGTCGCGGGTCGGTGCATCTTTTCAAGTATATTGGCAATCTTCCGTCCCGCGACGCGAGCACGGTCACAATTGAATTCGACTGGAATCGGCCCTGCGCCGGGGCCCGGCGCGCCCGGCGAATCCGCACCACAGGCCGCGTGGGACGCATGCGTGCTCGCGCATCCGCGGGCGACGCTCTATCACAGCTGGCGCTGGAGCGAGTTCGCGGGCGAAGTGTTTGGCTTCCCGGTGCATCGCCTGACGGTGCCCGGCGACGCGGGTACGCTTGCGGGGGTACTCGCGCTGGTGGAGCAGCGCAGCCTGCTGGCGGGCAACCGACTGGTGTCGCTCCCATACTTCAATTATGGCGGCGCACTCGGCAGATCGGCTGAGATCGAGCGGCAGCTGATGGCCCAAGCCCGCGACCGCGCCCGCGAACGGCGCATTGCGGCGCTCGAGGTGCGCGACACGGTGCCGCGGGAGGGCGCCGCAATGCGCACCGACAAGGCAGCCGTCGAACTCCTGCTGCCGGCGAGCGCGGAGGAGCTCTCCCGCTCGCTGGACTCCAAACTGCGTTCCCAGATCCGTCGCGCGGACCGCGAATCGCCCGCGGTGACGATCGGCGGAGCGGACCTCATCGACGATTTCTACGCGATCTTCGCCGCCACCATGCGCGACCTCGGCACGCCAGTGTATCCGCACCGCTTCTTCTCGGAACTCATGCGGCGGCTGGCTGCCGATTGCAGCATCGTGCTCGTGAGCCTGCACGGGCGGCCGGCGGCGGCGGCGCTCTTGACGCATTTCCGGGACCGTACCGAGATTCCCTGGGCGGCGAGCCTGCACGAACTGCGCGCGACTGCGGTCAACATGCGCCTGTACTGGGAGTGCCTGGCGCACGCCATCGGCCGCGGCAGCCGCGTCTTCGACTTCGGCCGCAGCACCGTCGACTCGGGCAGCTACCGGTTCAAGCTTCAGTGGGGCGGCAAGCCGCGGCCGCTGTACTGGATCTATCCGCTGGCGACGTCCGCGCCCGCAGCAGGGCACGGGCGGCTCATGGACACGGCACGCAGCGTCTGGTCACGGCTCCCGTTGCGGATTGCAAACCGGCTCGGCCCCTGGATCAGTCCCGGCCTTCCCTGGTAGCACAATAGGCGATCATGAACGTCCGCACCCGTTTCGCGCCCAGTCCCACCGGCCTGCTGCACATCGGCGGCGTGCGCACGGCGTTGTTCTGCTGGCTGTACGCCCGCAAGCACGGCGGCGTCTTCATCCTGCGCGTCGAGGACACCGACCGCGAGCGTTCGACGCCCGCGGCCGTGCAGGTGATCCTGGACGGCATGGAATGGCTCGGCCTGCATGCCGACGAGGGGCCGTTCTACCAGACGAAGCGATATCCGCGGTACCGCGAAGTCATCCGGCAGTGGCTCAGGGAGGGCAAGGCGTACCACTGCTATTGCAGCAAGGAAGAGCTCGAGGAGATGCGCAACGCCCAGCTGGCGGGCAAGGAAAAGCCGCGTTACGACGGTCGGTGCCGGGACCGGCGCGAACCACGCGAGGGCGTGACACCAGTCGTGCGCTTCCGTAACCCGCTCGATGGCGCAGTCGTGGTGCACGACGCGGTCCATGGCAAGGTGGTGTTCCAGAATGCCGAACTCGATGACCTGATCATCGAGCGCTCGGACGGCAATCCCACCTACAACTTCTGTGTGGTCGTGGACGACTACGACATGAAGGTGACGCACGTGATCCGGGGTGACGATCACCTCAACAACACGCCGCGGCAGATGAACATGCTGCGGGCGATGGGGGTCGAGCCGCCGGTCTATGCGCACCTGCCGATGATTCTCGGCCCTGACGGCACCAAGCTGTCGAAGCGCCATGGCGCCGTCTCGGTGCTGCACTACCGGGAGGAGGGCTATTTGCCGGAGGCGCTCCTGAACTACCTGGCGCGTCTCGGCTGGTCGCACGGGGACCAGGAGATCTTCACGCTCGAGGAGATGACGGCATTGTTCGACATCGCGGACGTCAACAAATCGGCCTCCGCGATCAACCCCGACAAGCTCGCCTGGATCAACCAGCAGCATCTGATGAAACTGCCACCCTCGCGCATCGCGCTCGAGCTGCGGTGGCAGCTCGAACGGCTGGGTGTGAATGTGTCCCAAGGGCCCGCACTCGAGCCCATCGTCGAAGCGCAGCGCGAGCGCTCGAAGACGCTCAAGGAAATGGCGGCAGCCAGTGTCTTCTTCTTTCGTGAGCCGGAAGCCTACGAGGAGAAGGCCGCGAAGAAGAACTTCACGCCGGAATCGAAACCGCTGCTGCAAAGGACCCGCACCGCGCTTGCGGACCTGGCCGACTGGAAGCCCGCGGCCATTCACGCGCTGGTGGAGGCACTGGCGAACGGAGCAGGGGTCGGCCTCGGCAAGGTCGCCCAGCCGATCCGAGTGGCGGTATCCGGGGGTTCGGTGAGTCCGCCGATCGACCAGACGCTCGCGATCCTGGGCCGGGAGGCCGTCCTGCGGCGGCTGGACCGGGCGCTGGCTGCCATTGCCTGAGCTGTCGGAAAACTAGACATCCGGTAGCGGGTCCAGCGGGCAGTTGTGAAGTAACTCGTTGATCTAATGTAATAAAGTGTGTTTGGCACAAGGCGTGCATCATCAGGGACGGGATGCCATTGAGACGCGCATGAGGCGCGCAAGGACCATGGAGATGATCCGCAACGTCGCACTTGCCGCCACGCTGCTGCTGACCGCGTCGGTGGCGAATGCCACCTTCGTGACGGTCGACAACGTCAATCCGAACGAAACGACGGTCGGCGTCGTCAGCAACAACAACTTCCTTGCGCAGCTCGCTGCCCTTGGGGTCACGAATTACACGCTTGGCGTGTCGCTCGGGGCAGGCACCGACGGCTGGGTGGACTTCTATTACTACGGTAAGGAAGCGGGCTACCGGAACATCTTCCTGGGCGACGGCGGCGACCTCAGCTACAACACCGGGTTTAGCCCCTCCTTCCAGAACTACTTCGGCAGCCCGATCTCGATCGGCAGCATGGAAGTTACCGGCGGCACCGTGCTCGACTTCGGCTTCTGCGCGTACAGCAGCAGCACGACGCTGGTTGGTTGCCTGACCAATGCGCAGAACGACGCGCGCGGTATCAACTCGTTCCAGTCCATCGCCTTCAACGTGACCGACTGGAACACATGGATTTTCTGGGACGATTCCGGTGCCGGCCCGGACGACAACCACGACGACATGCTGATCCGCGCAGTCTTCCGGCCGCGCTCCGTGTCCGAGCCTGGCACGCTCGCACTGCTGGGCCTTGGCCTGGTGAGCCTCGGCTTTGCGAGGCGTCTGCGCCGCTGATCGACGCCGGACCGCGGCCACTGGACTGTTGGTGCAGCGCCCCCGGGGCGCTGCGCTTGTTTTGGGAACCCGGAGGGCGTGACATACTGAATTCCTGGCGGGGAGGGCGTCGCCATGAATAGCCTTTGGAACTGGGCCAGTCGACTGGCGCTCGCGAGCGCGCTCGCACTCGCGCTGCTGGCGGTCGTCGAGTGGGTCGCACAATCAGTGGGCGCATCGCTGCTTGGGCACGCGTACGCGGCCGGCCGCCTGCTCGAGTTCGGTGCCATCGTGATGGTGTTCGCGATCGGCCTGCTGTTGCGCGAGATCCTCACCGAATTGCGCAAGGGACGTGGCTGAGGGAATGGGCGGGAATACAGCGGGTCGCGATCCGATCGGAGTCGCTGTCGTCGGCATCGGCGGCTGGGGCAAGAACCTGGCACGCAACTTTGCCGAGATCGCCCACGCCCACCTGAAGTATGTCTGCGACCTCGACGAGAAGCGCAGGGTGGATTTCGCTTCCCGCTATCCGAGGGTCACGCCGGTTGCCGACTTCGAAGTCGTCCTGAAGGACCCCGACGTCAGGGGCGTCGTGATCGCGACGACGGCGCCACGGCATTTCGAGCTCGCGAGGATGGCGCTGGAGGCCGGCAAGGACGTATTCGTCGAAAAGCCGCTCGTGCTCAACAGCGCAGACGCGCGGGAACTGATCGGCCTCGCGGAGACGCGCGGCAGGCTGCTGATGGTCGGCCACCTGCTCGAGTACCACCCGGTCGTGAACCGGCTCAAGGAGATGGTGGCGGGGGAGGAACTCGGCAAGCTGCACTATGTGTACGCGCAGCGCCTGAACCTCGGCACGGTGCGGGGCGACGAGAACGCGATGTGGAACTTCGCGCCGCACGACATTTCCTCGATCCTGTACGTGCTGGGCCGCGAACCGACGGACGTCGCGGCGCGCGGGCAGTGCTACCTGCAGAAGGGCATCGAGGACATCGTGTTCCTGACGCTGAATTTCGGCGACGAGATGCTGGCGCACATCCACGTGAGCTGGCTGGACCCGCACAAGATCCGGCGCCTGACTTTCGTCGGCAACCGGAAGATGGCGGTTTTCGACGACCTCGAGCCGACCGAGAAGCTCAAGATCTACGACAAGGGTGCGCAGGTGAACCCGGATTACGGCTCCTACGCCGAGTACGTGAGCCTGCGCTTCGGCGATATCACCATGCCCTACATCAAGATGAGCGAGCCGCTCAGGATCGAGTGCCTGCACTTCCTCGACTGCATCCGCGAGCGCAAGGCGCCCGTGAGCGACGGCTACGACGGGCTGCGCGTGGTGCAGGTGCTGGAGGCCGCGCAGGAGTCGCTGCTGCAGAATGGCCGGCCGGTGCGCCTCGACCAGGAAATGCGCCGTTTCGGCAAACCCGTCATTTGACACCCGGGACCCCGATCGGGAGAATGCCGGCCCGCTGCGTGGGGCCATAGCTCAGCTGGGAGAGCGCTTGCATGGCATGCAAGAGGTCGGCGGTTCGATCCCGCCTGGCTCCACCAAATCTTCCCGGGTCCCCATCGTCTAGAGGCCTAGGACACCGCCCTTTCACGGCGGCAACCGGGGTTCGAATCCCCGTGGGGACGCCATAAAAACAACAGCTTATAAATTGACGTACAGTCTTTGGTAGATTTTTGGTAAGTCTCGTCCACGATCGCAGTCCAATCGAGGAGTTGAAGTCCGCACACCGGGGCAGCGTGCACCCGGCGCATGGCTTGCCTATCGCTTCGTGGCGGCAATGGAACAGAATCCTTAAACTCGCGCTCACCAGCCGGGGGAACGCGCTTGGTGTCAGACGTGGACAAAGTCAGCGGGCGCACGGTTACTTTCAGGCTTGTCGGCAAGCGACCTGACGAGCTTTCGTTCGATCGACTAATGCAGTACCTGAGGACGGTTGCGGAGCTCGCGGGGAGCCCCGACCGAGTCCGGCTGCGCAGTCTCCGGCCTGGCAGCGTACAGGTAGATCTTGCCGTTTCTCGCGAAGAGTACCCGGTGGTACTCGGCCGGTTCTCGAGCGCCAAGAATCCGCAGCTTGCGTCTTTGGCGGTGCAAAAGGCAGTCCGCAAGATCGAGGACATGATCACGGAGGACAATGTTCGAGTCGAGGTCGTCGCCGGCAAAACAAAGGTGCTGCAGTTGCGCGGATACACACGCACGACTGGATCGATAATTGGTCCTGTAGTCCAGCCCTTTACGGTGCGAGGCCAGCTGGTCGGGCTCGAGGGCAAGGACGCGACCAAGCACGCGAGAATCGTCGAGTCCGGCACGAAGCGTGAAGTCCATGGTTCTCTTCGAGACACGAGCCTCGCGGTCAGGCTGAAGGATTGCCTCTGGCACGGCTTCGTCGAAGTCTCGGGAACGGCGCGACTGTTCCGTCACCCCGATGGCTTTTGGGAGCTCAAGGCCTTTCACATCGAGCGGTTCCGCGAACTCGAAGGCGCGAAACCATCTGATTTCGTTCGCACGCTGCGCAGCGCCTTCAAGGAGATTGATCTAGGCGACGATCCAGTTGCCGCTGCGAAAAGGCTGCGTGACTGAGCACTCATGAAAGTCTTAGTGGACACGAGCGTATTGATCTACCTCGCGTATCCCAATGCATCGGCGCCACTGGATCCGAAGACTCACAAGCCCGTCACACACTGCGCGGAACGCATTGAAGGGTTGATCGAGCAGCTCGACAAGTCGGACACGGAGCTCGTCATACCGACTCCCGTGCTCTCCGAATTGCTAATTCGCGCCCACAACCGCCAGGCGGAAATCCTCGCCGCCGTTAGTCAAGGGAAATCGGTTCAACTGGCGCCGTTTGATGAGATGGCAGCGGTCGAAAACGCGGCGTTACGTCGTCGGGGCCTCAGCACTGCCGCGCGATCTGACACCAAGAAGGAAGTCAGCTTCGACCTGCAAATCCTGGCAATCGCGCGCGTGACTGGATGCGAGGTCGTGCTTACGGATGACGAGGACTTGCGAAAACGATGTGAGACAGCAGGCATAAAGGTCTGGGGAATCGCCGACCTTGTGCTACCGGACGCATCGCGCCAGATTGCAATGACCCTCGAAACACCATCCGAAGAGCCGGGCAGGTCGATAGAGCAGAGCGAGGACGAGGACGAGGACGAGGAAGAGGACGAAGACTAAGCGAACTTTGCTCGTGCGCAGGATAGAAGGCGCGTGGGCGGGCACGAGTCGGAAACTCGCAATGCGAGTCCGCGCAGCCAGCATTTCCGACATCCCTCTGACGCAGACTGCGACTAGCGCTTACGCGTTGATTTTGGGTTTTCGGCGACAGCCGAGTTAGAGGATCCCATTTGCATTGCTATTACGTTTCAAGGCCACTCCGAGCCGAGAGCATTTATCGCTATCAACGGTGGCAAGAAGCCGCGCTAGGTCTAGATTGGCAGACGGTGAGTTGAGGACTCTCGGCCTTGACCAAGTTGACATGGTAGGGGTCACAGGTTCGATCCCTGTCGCGCCCACCAAAAACAACAAGTTATCGAATGGTCCTCAGAGTTGTACGGCATAAATACGGCATACTCAAACTGCCAGCACGACAGGTTTCCATTGCTGGGGTTCGAGGTCCATTTCGCACGTTTGGCCGTGGCGCACGGAGAGGCTCCAGGAGCCGTTCCTTCGTGGCTGCCGTAGACTTTGTCGTCATGTTTCCGAGCGCAGCAAGCCGGTTCATTAAAGCCGCGCAGGGCGAGTTCCCGACCCAGGGCGAGGCGACCGCCGCGCGCGTGAGCAATCTAACTCAGCGAGACGGCCGAGTTATGGGCCGCGGCGTGAGAATTAGCCCGTTGGGCGTCAACGAAATCACGGTGAGAACCCGGCCCAGGTCGTCACGTCGCCTGCAGGGGCTGCAACCGGCTCGGAAAGGATCAGCAAGCGGCGCGCCGATTGCGCACCGCCGCTGATCGCGGACGTTAGGCCACATTGGAAGTTACGGTGCTAATTGCAGTGCTCGCGGCATTGCTCATCGGCTTTGTTCTTGGCCGATATAAAACGCACGCCTTTCAGAGCCGAGGTGAGGCAAGGCTGTCCCACGCATTGCAAATGCGGTTTGTTGCGCCCGACTACCATCTCCTAAACCATCTAACGCTTCGCCTGAAAGATGGCACCACCCAAATCGATCACGTTTTGGTTTCCCGTTTTGGGATATTCGTAATTGAGAATAAAGACTACACGGGCTGGATCTTCGCTGGTCCAGGTGACCGCTATTGGACACAGGTGCTCTTTCGAGCAAAGTTCAGATTTCAGAACCCTATACACCAGAATCACAGACATGTACGTGCGATTCAGGAGCTTCTAGAGTTCCTGCCTGCTGATGCCGTTCGCTCGATCGTTGTCTTTACCGGAGATGCAGAGTTCAAGACCACTATCCCAGAAGGGGTGTTTACCTTGGCAGGGTTCATGGCCTACGTTGAGGGCCACACGGCGGAGATCATGTCCGTCAATCGGGTTCAGTTTTGTGTCGGGCGCCTGGAGACAGCCCGCCTTTCAATTTCGAAGACAACCGACGTTGAGCATGTTCAGGGACTCCGACGTAGGTATGGCAACGATGAGTAGGGCAGGCATATCCGTGCGAATGTGGCCTAACCATTCGCTGCAGCGGACGGCGCGCATCGTGACGCCGCCTGCAAGGGCTGCAAGGTGGAGTCGAACGTTTCTGCGTCCTTCCCACAGAAATCTGATGCATGAAGTGCGGAAAGGCGTCCTAGACTGACCGTAAAGCACGTTGATTGGAGTCCGCGATGGAAAGCCGCGAGCTGTACTCAATCGAAGAGGCGCGGGCACTGCTCGGCGGAATTGCTCGCAATACGATTTATGAGCTGATGCGGACGGCAGCACTCCCCAGTGTCGTGATCGGACGGCGGCGGTTCGTTTCCGCGGAGTCGATCAGCGCGTTTATTGCAGGCGCTTCGACTACCGTATCGCCGGCTGGCAACGGGGCCAGATCCGGTCTTTCGAAGCGGCAAATGGCCCTTAAGTTCAATGAGGAATTGGCTTCAACCGCTAACAGGGCGAAAAGGGTCGGTAGGGAAACCTTTCGCACGGGCAACAGTGGGCCTGCTCCTCCTCGGTGAGATGCAACTGATTGCTCAATGGTTTGGTTGCCGGCATCGACAAGTCATGTCCACTGAATGCATGATCCGAGTGTCGGTGCGGCTCGTCGCCAATCCGGCCAATTATGGATGTACCTGGCGAAGATTCCGGCTGGCGGCAACATTTTCCGACATATCACTTCAAGGGCAGAGACATTGCCTTAGAGGAATATAGATTTGCCACAAAAACGCTTGAAGGGGAGGAGCGAATATTTCTCAATGCGGCGAATTTTTCGGTAGTCGTCGGCGCAGCGTTAGGATCACTTGCACTTGGATCGCTTGAAAAATTGACAGGAAGTTTTGTCGCAGTAGTTCCAGAAGCTGTAATTCTCGCAACCATTATTCTGCTCGCAGCGAGTTTTGCTGCTCTCTCGTTACGGTATCTCGCAGACCGGCACAAGGATGTTGTGTTTGCTGCGCGCAAAGTCATTGTTCTGCGACGAATGCTCGGAATGCGATATGGCGATCTTCAGCTCGTCTTGCCAATTTGGCGAATTGAAGGTGCAGACGAGCCTCTAGTGATTCGCATGTTCCCTGGGTGGCACACATACGTGTCCTACCCGTGCTATGCGATTGCAGGGTTTACCTCGGCTGTCGCCTTCTTCGTATTCGCTACTTTGTTCAATCCGCTTATATTGTCCGATGCCGAGACATCGATTGAACCAGTTGCTTTGGCTGTGGCCGGCGCCGCATGGCTCTTTGTCATTTTGTGCTGGCTGTACAGACTTTCACTGCTGGATACGCATGAACGTGTTGGGCTACTTGTAGCCCAACGAATTGCGCGAGTGTTGAGACTGTCTCTGGTCGGGAACTTCGAATACGTTATCTACCGCGCAAAGCTTGGAAACTATGAATTGCAGCGGTTAAGTGTTGATTTGTCACTTGCCAAGGAGATCCTGGTACACATCGAGGACAAGGAGTTTTTCAGACACTCTGGGGTCAGTATCCGTGGCATAGCGCGCCTCGCGTTGTCGGTGTTTGGGCGGCGACGCCGAGCAGGCGGATCTACGATTACGCAGCAGCTTGTGAGGACTCTGTTCATTGTGGATCAGTCGAAACTGGTCCGTCGGAAATTGGTCGAGATATTGCTTGCGCGTTGGTTCAACAAGGTCCTTTCAAAAGACGCCCAACTGGCGATATATTTTGCGTCCGTTCGATTTGACAGCCGCATATTCGGGGTGGCTGCCGCAATGAGTCATTTCTTCGGTCGAATCCGCACAACACTTTCCGCGCCAGAGGCCTTCTTTCTGATTGAGCGGGTTTCCAATGTCAGGTCCCGGTTTCTTGTTGAGAAAGTCGATCAAACGTTGCGTGGAGTCGTTAAGGTGGGATTACTCAGTCGTGAGGATGCGCGGGAAGTCGTCGAGCTGTATGCTCGCGCGATCGCAGATCGCATGATTCAGGATCCAGGTAATTCAGGAATCAATCGCCTTCGAAATGCTTGGACCTAGTGACTGGCGGTTTGCGACACCCATTGAGTGTCTCTGTCTTTTGCGTTGGCGAAAGTGTCTGATGTGCTTTGGATGCGCACTACCGTGAGTCGCGCGCAAAGGTCGCACAGTAGGCGGCCATTCACCCAGCGGTGACTGACGGTAGTGCCATCAGCAAGCGTCGCCCAGTCGCCAAAGCCCCTTACCAGAGGGTCCTCTCCCGTCACATGGAATGGACAATCGCGCGTGCTGCAGAAGTAGCGGCTTGGTTCCGCGGCCAGGGCGGCATTCTCGATTGGTTTGGTCGACATGGGACGCTCGAACTAGCGAGCTGACACATTAGCGCGCCGCATGGTTGGCGTGTCAATTGGTTTGTCGCCGGTTCAGCGGCATTCTGGATCAGACCGCGCTCCAACAGCCAGTTCCTGCGTAAGCTCCCCCGCCCCGGACACAGTGAATAATAGACTCTCCCGGTTCAACGGGAGGGGAGATGAAGAAGTCGAGGTTTACGGAATCGCAGATCGTATCGATCTTGAAGGAAGGGGAAGCCGGAGT
>JBQTKI010000128.1:0-18497 GCA_052386275.1 Gammaproteobacteria bacterium | reverse complement strand
CACGTCACCGATCGTGTAGTTGCGGACGTGCCCCATGTGCAGCTTTCCGCTCGGGTACGGAAACATGCACAGGCAGTAATACTTCGGCTTCGATGGGTCCTCGCGGACGACGAAGGCACCGGCCGCGCCTTACGGCATGCGTCTCCGATTCAATCCGGAGAACAATGCGGCGACAATCATCAGCAGCGCCACCGACAGGACCGGCCAGTTGCCCGTGCGGGCGTAGGGGGTGAGGCCGGTGCGCGGCTGCACGGTCGCCTTCAGCACGGCGGGCTCGAACTGCGGCGCGCGGGCGGAAATCTCGCCGTCAGGGGCGATCACCGCGGTGATGCCGTTGCTGGTCGCGCGCATCAGCCAGCGGCCGGCCTCGCGCGCGCGCAGCCGCGACATCTGCAGCTGCTGGTGCGGCGCGGAGGAATCGCCGAACCAGGCGTTGTTGGTCACGTTGACGAGCAGCGTCGCCTCGGAAAGAACCGCGAGCTGCTCGGAGCCATAGGCGTCCTCGTAGCAGATCGTGGCGCCGAGGCGCTCGCCGCCCGCCGCGAGCGCGGGCTGATCGTCCGCGCCCGGCGTCATGTCGTAGTACGGCAGGCTCATGAGCCGCATCCAGCGCCGCACCGCCGCGGGCACCGGGAAGAACTCGCCGAACGGCACCAGCCGGCGCTTGTAGTACCAGCCCTCGCCTTCCGCGCTCATCGAGTAGAGGCCGTTCCTGATCTCCGCAGTCTCGAAGTCGAAGCGCAGGAGCCCGATCAATACGTCGGAGCCGCGCTCGCGCGACTCGCGGCGGATGGACTCGAGGTAGACCACGGCATCGTGCGCGAGCAGCGGGATCGCGGACTCCGGCCAGACCACGATGCGCGCACCAAGGGCCTTGCGGTTGAGCGCGCGGTAGCGCGCGAGCGTCTCGGCGCGATTCTCCGCCAGCCACTTCTCATCCTGGGGGATCGCGCCCTGCAGCAGCGCGACCGGGATTGGCTCGCCCCTCGCCTGCGTCCATTCGCGGCCCGCCAGCGCGAACGACGCACCCCAGGCAACGGCGACCACCGCGGCCGCGAGCACGCGATTGCGCCAGCCGTCCGCGAACAGGAGTACGAGCGCGGCGGCAGTGGCCGCGTTCACGAGCGTGAGCAGGTGCACGCCAGCGAGCGGCGCGAGCGCCGCGAGCGCGCTGTCGCCATGCGCGCTGCCGAGCTGCAGCCACGGAAATCCCGTGAACAGCCAGCCGCGCAGCCATTCCATCAGCGTCCAGCCCGCAGGCAGCAGCAGCAGGAGGCGCGCTGCAGGCACGATGCGCGGACGCGCGACCAGCCAGCCCAGCAAACCGTAGTAAGCGCCCTTGATCGCGACCAGCGCGGCAAGCAGCAGCACCGCGAGCCAGGCGGGAGCCTGCCCGAAGTCGTGCACCGCCGTGTAAATCCACCAGGTGCCGGCGGCGAAGAGGGCCGCGCCGAATGCGAAGCCGGAGCGCGCCGCCTCGCGCGGCCTAGCATCCTGCCAGTGCCAGAACAGGAACGCGGGCGCGAGAATCGCGAGCGGCCACAGGCGCCAGGGCGCGAACGCGAAGGTACAGGCCGCGCCGGCCGCGGCGCAGATCCAGGCCGGGTGGCGCCGCAGCAGCCCGGCGGCCGCGGCCGCCACTCAGCTCTTCGCCTCGGCGGGCGCGGGAATCGGGGTCGGCGTGGTCACCCGCAGCTCCGCGATGCGGCGGCGGTCGGCGCGCAGCACGCGGAACTCGAGGCCGTTCATCGTCACCGCCTCGCCGCGCTTCGGCAGGCGGCCGAACTGGTGCATGGCGATGCCGCCGATCGTGTCGTATTCCTCGTCGCTGAACAACGTACCGAAGTAGGTGTTGAACTCCTGCACGCCGGTCGAGGCCTGCACCACGAACTGGCGGTCGCCCTCGCGCCGGATGGTCTGCTCGGGGCCGTCGTACTCGTCGGCGATCTCGCCGACGATCTCCTCGATCACGTCCTCGATGGTGACGAGGCCGGAGACGCCGCCGAACTCGTCCACCACGATCGCCATGTGGTTGCGGCTGGCGCGGAACTCCTTGAGCAGCACGTTGAGGCGCTTGCTCTCCGGGATGAATGCGGCCGGGCGCAGCGACTCGCGCAGGTCGAAGCGGTCTTCGGCACCCCCGGCGTAGTGGCGCAGCAGGTCCTTGGCCAGCAGGATGCCGATCACCTGGTCCGCGTCGTCGCCGATCACCGGGAAGCGCGAGTGGCCCGATTCGACCACGGCGGGCAGCAACTGCTCCGGCCTGGCGTCGCGCTCGAGCACCACCATGCGCGAGCGCGGCACCATGATGTCGCGCACCTGCAGGTCGGCGACCTTCAGCACGCCCTCGATCATCGCGACCGCATCCGCGTCGAGCACACCCGCCTGCCGCGCCGCGCGCAGCATCTCGGCGAGCTCGGCGCGGTCGGCCGGCCCTTCCTGGGTCAGCCGCCGCAGCCATTGGGCGGACTTGCGCTTCGCCATCGCCTCAGCCCCCGTAGGGATCCGCGTACCCGAGCCGCGCGAGCAGCGCGCGTTCGCGCCGCTCCATGCGCTTCGCGTCCGCCTCGCGGGCGTGATCGAAGCCGAGCAGGTGCAGGGTCCCGTGCACGATCACGTGCGCCCAGTGCGCCGGCAGCGGCTTGCCCTGCTCGCGGGCCTCACGCGCGATCACCGGCGCGCACACCACGATGTCGCCGAGCTGCGGCGCCTCCCCCTGGAACGACAGCACGTTGGTGGGCCGGTCGCGGCCGCGCCAGCGCCCGTTGAGTACGCGGCTCTCGCGGCTCCCCACCACGCGGATGCCGAGCTCGCCGCGCTGGCGGCCTGCGGCGAGCCGCGCCCAGCGCCTGAGCGTCGCGGGCGCCGGCGCCCAGGGGCGGCGCGTGCGGTACTGCAATTCGACTGCCAGCGTCATTTCGGCTCGCCGCCCCTCGGTTCGCGCTCGTAGGCCTCCACGATGCGTTGCACCAGCGGGTGGCGCACCACGTCGCGGGCCGAGAAGCGCGTGACCGCGATGCCGGGCACGCCCGCAAGCAGCTCGACCGCGTGGCGCAGCCCGGACTGGCGGTGCGCCGGCAGGTCGGTCTGCGTGATATCGCCGGTCACGACCGCGCGCGAGCCGAAGCCGATGCGGGTGAGGAACATCTTGATCTGCTCGACCGTCGTGTTCTGCGCCTCGTCGAGGATGATGAAGGCCTCGTTGAGCGTGCGCCCGCGCATGAACGCGAGCGGCGCGATCTCGATGACGTTGCGTTCGACCAGGCGCGCGACGCGGTCGAAACCGATCATCTCGTACAGCGCGTCGTACATCGGCCGCAGGTAGGGATCGACCTTCTGGCTCATGTCGCCCGGCAGGAAGCCGAGCTTCTCGCCGGCCTCGACCGCCGGGCGCACCAGCACCACGCGCCGCACCGCCTCGCGCTGCAGCGCCTCGACTGCGCAGGCGACCGCGAGGTAGGTCTTGCCGGTGCCGGCCGGGCCGATGCCAAAGGTCAGGTCGTGGGCCCGGATCGCGGCGAGGTACTGCTGCTGGTTCGGGCCGCGCCCGTGGATGCGCCCGCGCTGCGTCTCGACCGCGTGCTCGTCGTCGGACGGGGCACCGCCCATGCCGGACTCCTGGATCGCCAGGTGCACGTCCTCGGCCGTCACCGGTTGCGCCGCCGCGCGCTCGTGCAGCGAGCGCAGCACCGCAACCGCGAGGTCCGCGTTCGCGCCGGCGACCGCGAAGCGGCCGCCGCGGCGGCGGATCTCGACGCTGAGGCGCTGCTCGAGCTGGCGCAGGTTCCCGTCCAGCGGCCCGCAGACCGCCGCGAGGCGCGTATTGTCGCCGCTGCCGAAGTCGACCGAGGTTTCCGGCACAGCGTTCAAGCGACCAACCGGCCGCGCAGCGAGTTCGGCAGTGCCTCCGTGATCTGGACCTCGGCGAAGCGGTCGACGAGCGAAGCGGGTCCGTCGAAGTTCACCCAACGCATGTTCTCGGTGCGGCCGGCGAGCTGGCGCGGGTCGCGCCGCGACGGCCGTTCGACCAGCACGCGCTGGCGGCTGCCGACCATGGCCTCGCTGATGCGCCGGGCCTGCGAATCCACCAGCGCCTGCAGCCGCGCGAGCCGCTGCTGCTTGGCCTCGTGCGGGACCTCGTCCGGCAGCGCCGCGGCCGGCGTGCCGGGCCGGCGGCTGTAGATGAAGCTGAACGACTGGTCGAAGCCGACCTCGGCGATCAGTTCCAGCGTCTGCTGGAAGTCCGCCTCGGTCTCGCCCGGGAAGCCGACGATGAAATCGGAGGACAGGCTGATGTCCGGGCGCACAGCGCGCAGCTTCCGGATCTTCTGCTTGTACTCGAGGCGCGTGTAGCCACGCTTCATCAGTGCCAGGATGCGGTCGGAGCCGCTCTGCACCGGCAGGTGCAGGTAGTTCGCAAGCTGCGCCACCTCGGCGTAGGCCTCGACCAGCGAGTCGCGGAACTCGAGCGGGTGCGAGGTCGTGAAGCGGATGCGCTCGATGCCCGGCACGCGCGCCACGTGGCGGATCAGCGCGGCGAGGTCGCACGCGCTCCCGTCAGCCATCGCGCCGCGATACGCATTGACGTTCTGGCCGAGCAGCATGACTTCGCGCACGCCCTGGCGCGCGAGCGAGCCCACCTCGTCCATGACCTGGGCGAACGGCCGGCTCACTTCCTCGCCGCGCGTATAGGGCACGACGCAGAACGAGCAGTACTTGCTGCAGCCTTCCATGATCGAGACGAAGGCGTTCGCGCCAACCGCCCGCGGCGCGGGCAGGCGGTCGAACTTCTCGATCTCCGGGAATGAGACGTCCACCTGCGGCTCCCGCGTCGCGCGCAGCGCGCGGATCATCTGCGGCAGGCGGTGGATCGTCTGCGGGCCGAACACGAGGTCCACGAACGGCGCGCGCTCGAGGATGCCCTCGCCCTCCTGGCTGGCGACGCAGCCGCCGACGCCGATCACCAGGCCGGGCTTGCGCCGCTTCAGCAGCCGCCACTGGCCGAGGTGCGAGAACACCTTCTCCTGCGCCTTTTCGCGCACCGAACAGGTGTTCAGCAGGACCACGTCGGCCTGGTGCGGGTCGTCAGTGAGCGCGAGGCCCTCGGCTGCCTGCAGCACGTCGGCCATGCGGGCCGAGTCGTATTCGTTCATCTGGCAGCCGAAGGTCGAGATGTAAAGTCGGCCGCTCATTTGCTGCGGCGGGTCCTCGCGCGGGGAAACGGGCGCCTAGGGTACCAGTATTTGGCCCCTGCGGCCTCAAGTCACTGATTTTACTTGCTGTTCTGCTTGAGTTCGTGGTCGTAGGTAGCGGTCGCATCGAAAGCGAGGTCGGTCGGGCGGAAGTCGCCGACCACGAAGCGGCCGGTGGCCGTGAACCTGGCGCCTTGCGGCAGCGTGTCGGCCATGGTGCGCCGGCGCAGCATGTGGATCGAGTGCTCGAGCTCGTGCAGCAGGCCTGGCTTCGAGTAGTAGTAGCCCTGCCCCGCCACGCAGCCGAGTGCGATCAGCTCCTGCTGCTGCCGCTCCGACTCGATGCCCTCGGCCACGACCTCGAGGCCGAGTGTCTCGCCGAGCGCGATGATCGCGCGCGCCAGGCCGGCGCCCTCGTCGAGGCGCCCGAGCTGCTCCACGAACGAACGGTCGATCTTCAGGATGTCGATCGGGAAGCGGTGGAGGTAGGAGAGCGACGACAGGCCGGTGCCGAAGTCGTCGATCGCGATTCGCACCCCGAGCTGCCGCAGGTTCATGAGCGTCGCGAGCACCTCCTCGGTGTTCTGCATCAGCACGCTTTCCTTGAGCTCGACCACGAGGTTGCCCGGGTCGAGCGACGAGATCCTGAGCGCGTTCTCGACGTCCGCGCAGAGGTGGGACTGGGCGAGCTGCACCGCCGATACGTTCACCGAGACGCGCACCTGGCGGCCCTCCGGCAGGCGCGCCTGCCAGACCTTCACCTCGCGGCAGGCCTGCGCCATCACCCAGCGGCCGAGCGTGACGATCTGGCCGGACTGGTCGGCGACCGGCAGGAAGTCGACCGGGCCGATCAGGCCGCGCTTCGGGTGCTGCCAGCGGATCAGCGCCTCGACGCCCAGCAGGTAGCCGGATTGCAGTTCGACCGTCGGCAGGTAATGGAGCAGGAACTGGCGCTCCTGCATCGCGCGCGCGATCTCCGCCTCCAGCTCCTGGCGCTCGCTGGCCGCGCGGTTCATCGCCGCCTGGTACACCGTGTAGCAGCCCTTGCCGCGCGCCTTCGACGCGTACATGGCGACGTCGGCGTTGCGCAGCAGCTCCTCGACGCCGTCCTCAGGCTCTGCAAAGGCGACTCCGACGCTCGCGCCGATGCGCATGTCCTGGCCCGTCATGTCCATCGGACCCTGCAAGGCCTCGACCACGCGTGCGGCGATCTCGACCACCTGGTCGCGCCCGGTGAGGTTCTCGAGCAGCACCGCGAACTCGTCGCCTCCGAAGCGCGCCACGGTGTCGCCGTTGCGGGTCGCCTTGACCAAGCGCTGGGCGCTCCGGTGCAGCACCCGGTCGCCGGTCGCGTGGCCGAACGAGTCGTTGATGCGCTTGAAGTTGTCAAGGTCCACGAACAGCACCGCGACGCCGCGGCCATTGCGCTTGCTGACCGCGAGCGCGTGCTCGAGCCGGTCGCGGAACAGCGAGCGGCTGCCGAGCAGCGTCAGCGGGTCGTGCAGCGCCAGACGCTTGAGCTGCTCCTCCATGCCCTTGCGGTCGGTGTTGTCGCGCAGGTTGAGCAGGAACCCGCTGATCGCCCGTTCGTGCTCCATGTTGGAGCCGTGGATCTCGACGATCCGGTGCTTCTCGTCGCCGCGCGGGACGCGCGCCTCGATGTGTGCCGAGGCGCCCGCCTGCGCGAGGTCGCGGGCGAAGAAGTCGCGCAGCCGCGCGCGGTCGTCGAACGCGACGAGCTCGGCGAGCTTGCGCCCGATCAGCGCCTGCGCCGGCTGCCCGAAGATGCGCTCCGCCGTGGGCGTCAGGTAGCTGAACGCGCCGCGCGCGTCGACGATGGCGATGACGTCGGCCGTGTTCCTGATCAGCGCCGCGAACCTGGCCTCGGCCGAGCGGCGCGCGAGGCCCGCTTGCGCGTCGGCGGTCACGCCGGTCGCGAGCGCCTGGCGCGCCAGCAGGAGCGCGACCGAGACGCACAGGACCCAGGCGACGGGGTTCCGCAAGCCGCCGGCTCCGCCCCGCGCCAGGAGCACCGAGCCCGCCAGCAGCAGCGCGGCGTAGGGCAGCAGCGATGCCAACGGCGAACCGCGATCGGCCGCGTCCATCGGCGGTACGCGCCGCTTGGCGCGCAGGTACTCGAGCTGTGCCGCGATCGCAAAGGCCGCGATGGCCGCGAGTTGCAGCCGTTCTGCGCCCGGCGACCCGGCTGCCTCGGCGAGCCGCGCCGCGGCCATGACGATCGCCGCACAGGCGAAAGCGGTGAGGCCGGGCCAGCCCTGCCAGTCCGAGCGGCGCAGCAGAAGCACTGCGGCGAGCATCACGACGGCGGCGTCCAGCGCGGCGAATCCGGCGAATGGCAGCGTTACCCAAAGCACTCCGCCGGTGCAAAGTCCGACGGCCGCGGCTTCCAGCCAGAACCGCGAATCGAATGGCTGCCCGCGCGTGGATGCCATGAAGGCGGCGCAGGCGGCGAGCGCCGCCGGTGCGAAGACATATTGAATGGGCAGGAGGGCCGCGACGCCGCCGGCCGCCATGCCGGTCGCGTGTGCGGCGAGTGCGAGTGCGAACAGCCGCCAACCGATCCGGCGCGCGCGATCCACCTCGGCAAGGCCGGCGGTACGCCCGGCCGCGGCGATGGCCGCGGCCGCGGCGAGAGCGGCGATGGCGACCGCGTCCCCCGGCGCGGAGAACGGCAACGCCGCGGCCAGCGGCGGCCCGAGGGTCGCCAGCAGCACGCAAAGCCACACGAACCAGGCCGCCGGCTGGTCGAACCACGGTGCCACGGCTGCGCGCAGCCCATTCGCGGGTGGCTGTTCCCCGTTCATCGGCTCGATGGTGACTTAATATGGCCCTGTGGGACGCCAAGCCCGTCACATTGCCGGGGCCGCTAGCGTGAAGTCCGTCAGGGACCGTCTCCAGCAGCTGCTAGACGCCGCCGACGTGCGCCTCGACGGCGCACGGCGCTGGGACATGCGGGTGCTCGACCCCTACTTCCCCGCCCGCGTACTGGCGCACGGCTCGCTCGGCCTCGGCGAAAGCTACATGGACGGCGCCTGGGACTGCGCCGACCTCGACGGCATGCTGACGCGCGTGCTGGCGGCGCGGCTCGATGAGCGCGTGCGCACGCTGGACGACCTGTGGTTTGCTCTGCGCGCACGGCTCGGCAACCGCGCGAGGCGGCACGCCTTCGAGATCGGCCGGCGCCACTACGACCTCGGCAACGAGCTGTACCGCGCGATGCTCGGCAAGCGGCTGGTCTACAGCTGCGCCTACTGGCCGAAGGCCCGCGACCTCGACCAGGCGCAGGAAGACAAGCTCGACCTCTGCTGCCGCAAGCTCGGGCTCGCGCCCGGCATGCGCCTGCTCGACATCGGCTGCGGCTGGGGCGAGGCGCTCAGGTTCGCGGCGGAGCGCTACGGCGTCACGGGCGTCGGCGACACGGTGTCCGCGGAGCAGGCGGAACTCGCGCGCGAGATCTGCCGGGGGCTGCCGATCGAAATCCGCCTGCAGGACTACCGCGAACTTTCGGGAAGCTTCGATCGCGTGCTCTCGATCGGCATGTTCGAGCACGTGGGCGTCAGGAATTACCGGCGGTACTTCGAGATCGCGCGCGCCTGCATGCCCGAGGACGGTCTGTTCCTGCTGCATACGATCGGCAACGAGCACACGGTGCACTCGACCGACCCGTGGATCGGCAAGTACATCTTCCCGAACTCGGTGCTGCCGTCCGCCGCGCAGGTCACGCGCGCGATCGAAGGCCTGTTCGTGATCGAGGACTGGCACTGCTTCGGCGCCGATTACGACCGCACGCTCGCCGCCTGGCGCGACAACGTCGAGCGCGCCTGGCCGGCGCTACCCGTGCGCTACGACGAGCGCTTCCGGCGCATGTGGCGATACTATCTCTCGGCGTCAATGGCGACTTTTCGCGCCTGCCGCTCGCAGCTCTGGCAGATCGTATTGTCGCCGCGCGGCGTGCGCGGCGGTTACCGGGCCCCGCGCTAGAACGGAATGTCGTCGTCGAATGATTCGGCGACGCCCGCGGTCTCGCCGCGCGCGGCCTTCTCGCTGCCGCGGTCCGCGACGCGATCCACCGGTGCCGGAGCCGCCGCCGCGCCGCCGCCGCGGCCGCCGAGCATCTGCATCTCGTTGCAGACGATCTCGGTCGTGTACCGGTCGTTGCCTTCCTTGTCCTGCCACTTGCGGGTGCGGATGCGGCCCTCGACGTAAATCTGCGAGCCCTTGCGCAGGTACTCGGCGGCGATTTCGGCCAGGCGGTCGAACATCACGACGTTGTGCCATTCCGTCGCTTCCTTGTTCTCGCCGGTCTGCTTGTCGCGCCACTGGTCGGTGGTCGCGAGGCGCAGATTGACCACCGCCTTGCCGGACGGCATCGCGCGCTGCTGGGGGTCCTGCCCCAGGTGCCCGATCAGGATGACCTTGTTGACGCCGCGTGCCATGGCTGCCCCCGGGGTTCTCGTTCTGAAGCCTCCATTGTAGTCGCCGGGCGGCGGCCGGCGCACCGGGAATCCGCCGCCTTCAGCGCGATTCGGTGCGGACGGCGAAGGGCAGCCAGGCCAGGGCCGCGAAACCGGCCCCGAACAGTACCCCGGGCAACCCGCCTGGACTGCCGAGCAGCATTCCACCGGCCGCGCCGCCCGCAAAAGCCCCCGCGAACTGGCAGGTGGCGAAGACGCCAAGCGCCGTACCGCGGGATGTCTCCCCCGCCGCCTCGGTCAGGAGCGCCGGGAGGCGTGCCTCGAGGAAATTGAATGCGCCGAAATAGCAGGCGAGCGCCGCCGCGAGCAGGCGCAGGTCGCCGTTCCAGATGGCGAGCGCCGCGAGGGAGAGCGCAAGCAGCAGCCCCGCCACGAGCAGCGGCAGGCCGGTGCGGCGGCTCCGCTCGGACCAGAGCAGGAGCGGCAGCATCAGTGCAAGCGAGGCGGCGAATACCGCGAGATAGACCTGCCAATGGTGCGCGGCGTCAATTCCGTGCAGATCGCGCAGCGCGAAGGGCACCGCGACGAAGACCGCGGTCAGCGTCAGGTGCAGCATGAAGACGCCCGTGTAATACGGCACGAGCGGCGCCGCGAGGGCGCGCGCCCAGGGGCGACGCGGCGACGGCAGGTCGCGCGCGGGCGGATCCGGCACGCCGAAGAGCATCAGGCCCATCGCGATCGCGCCCAGCACCCCGATCAACGCGAACATGCCGCCGACGCCGACGAGCCCCGACAACCAGGGACCGGCGACCAGCGACAGCACGAAGGATGCGCCGATGCTCACGCCGATGACGGTCATCGCGCGTGTGCGAGAGCTCGGGCGCGTCAGGTCGGCGAGCAATGCCATGACGGGGCCGGAAACGGCACCCAGCCCTTGCACCGTGCGCGCCGCGACGACCTCCCAGGCGCTGCCCGCGAGCCAGCCGATCGCGGAGCCCGCGATGTGCAGCGCAAGCCCGGCCACGATCAGCGGCCGGCGGCCAAGACGATCGGACCAGGCGCCAAAGGGAATCTGCATCAGCGCCTGGGCCATGCCGTAGGCGCCCACGGCGAGGCCCGCGATCATCGGCGTGCCGCCCGGCAGCCCGCCCACATGGAGCGCGAGCACGGGCAGGAGCAGGAACAGCCCGAACAACCGCGTGGCGTAGATCGCCGCGAGCGGCGCCAGCACGCGGCGCTCGGCGGAGGAAAGCGCCGCGCGATTCTGCGGCAACAATGGAATCCCTTTGCGGTGCCCGGAACGGGCGGGCTATTCTATCAGGCTGCCCCCATGAGCCAGTCGATCCACATCCGCGGCGCGCGCACGCATAACCTCCAGGGCATCGACCTCGAGCTGCCGCGCGACCGGCTGATCGTGTTCACCGGCCTCTCCGGTTCCGGAAAGTCCTCGCTCGCCTTCGACACGATCTACGCCGAGGGCCAGCGGCGCTACGTCGAGTCGCTCTCCGCCTACGCGCGCCAGTTCCTGTCGATGATGGAGAAGCCCGACGTGGACTCGATCGAGGGGCTGTCGCCCGCCATTTCGATCGAGCAGAAGTCCACTTCGCACAACCCGCGTTCGACGGTCGGCACGGTCACCGAGATCTACGACTACCTGCGCCTGCTGTATGCGCGCGCGGGCATCCCGCGCTGCCCGGACCACGGCCTCGAGCTCGCAGCGCAGACCGTGAGCCAGATGGTGGACCAGGTGCTGTCGCTGCCCGAGGGCACGGCCGTCGCGCTGCTCGCCCCCGTCGTGACCGGCCGCAAGGGCGAGCACCTGCAGGCGGTCGAGGAGCTGCGCGGCCGTGGCTTCGTGCGCGCACGCGTGGACGGCAAGGTCGTCGAGCTCGATGCGGTGCCGAAGTTCGATGCCAAGCGCAAGCACACGATCGAGGCGGTCGTGGACCGCTGCAAGGTACGGCCGGACCTGGCGCAGCGGCTCGCGGAATCCTTCGAGACTGCGCTCCGCCTCGGCCTGGGCGCCGCGCGCGTCGTCTTCCTCGATGACCCGAAGCGCGAGGAACTCCTGTTCTCGGACCGTTTCGCCTGCACCATTTGCGGCTATTCGCTGCCCGAACTCGAGCCGCGCATCTTCTCGTTCAACAGCCCGCACGGCGCCTGCCCGGGTTGCGATGGGCTCGGCATCAAGCAGTTCTTCGACCCGGCGCGCGTGGTCACGCACCCAGAGCTCTCGCTCGCGAACGGCGCCGTGCGCGGCTGGGACCGCCGGAACGCTTACTACTTCCAGATGATCCAGGCGCTCGCCGACCACTACCGCTTCGACCCCGAGGCGCCCTATGAGCGCCTGCCCGCCCGTGCGCGCGAGGTGCTCATGAGCGGCAGCGGCGGCGAGGAAGTGGAGTTTCGCTACTTCGACTCGCGCGGCCGGACCGTGAAGCGACGGCACAAGTTCGAAGGGGTGCTGCCCAACCTCGAGCGGCGCTACCAGGAGACCGAGTCGCTGGCCGTGCGCGAGGAACTCGCGCGCTACCTCGGCACGCGCCGCTGCCCGGAATGCGACGGCGCCCGCCTCATGAAGGCCGCGCGCTTCGTGTTCGTGGGCGGCCAGTCGCTGCCGGCGATCACGGCCCTGCCCGTGCGCCGCGCGCTCGAGTTCTACTCGGAACTGAGGCTCGACGGCTGGCGCGCCAAGATCGCCGCCAAGATCGTCAAGGAGATCACCGACCGGCTCGGCTTCCTGGTGGACGTCGGCCTTGATTACCTGACGCTCGACCGCTCGGCCGAGACACTCTCGGGCGGCGAGGCGCAGCGCATCCGGCTCGCGAGCCAGATCGGCTCGGGTCTGGTCGGCGTCATGTACATTCTCGACGAACCCTCGATCGGCCTGCACCAGCGCGACAACCAGCGCCTGCTCGACACCCTGCACCGTCTGCGCGATCTCGGCAACACCGTGATCGTGGTCGAGCATGACGAGGAGGCGATCCGTCAGGCCGATCACGTCGTGGACCTCGGACCCGGCGCCGGCGTGCATGGCGGGCGCGTGGTGGCGGAAGGCACGCCCGCCGACATCGAGGCGAACCCCGCCTCGCTCACCGGCCAGTACCTCTCCGGCCGCAAGCGCATCGAGATCCCGGGCAAGCGCCGCACGCGCGACGCGAAGCAGCAGCTGCGGGTGCGGCAGGCAAGCGGCAACAACCTGAAGGCGATCGACGTCGCATTCCCGCTCGGGCTCTTGACCTGCGTCACGGGCGTGTCGGGCTCGGGCAAGTCCACGCTCGTGAACGACACGCTCTACCGTTACACCGCGCGCGAGCTCGACCTGGTCGTGGAGCAGCCCGCGCCCTGCGCCAGCATCGAGGGCATTGGCCACATCGACCGCGTCATCGACATCGATCAGAGCCCGATCGGGCGCACGCCGCGCTCGAACCCCGCGACCTACACCGGTCTCTTCACGCCGATCCGCGAACTCTTCGCCGGCACGCCGGAGGCGCGCTCGCGCGGCTACCAGCCTGGGCGCTTCTCCTTCAACGTCAAGGGCGGGCGCTGCGAGGCCTGCGAAGGCGACGGCGTGATCAAGGTCGAGATGCACTTCCTGCCGGACGTGTACGTCACCTGCGACGTCTGCAAGGGCAAGCGCTACAACCGCGAGACGCTTGACGTGCACTACAAGGGCAGGAGCATCCACGAGGTGCTCGACATGACGGTCGAGGATGCGAGCATCTTTTTCAGCGCCGTGCCAGTGATCGCCGGCAAGCTGCAGACGCTCATGGACGTCGGGCTCTCGTACATCAAGCTCGGCCAGAACGCGACCACGCTCTCGGGCGGCGAGGCGCAGCGCGTCAAGCTGGCGAAGGAACTGTCGAAGCGCGCGACGGGCCGGACACTTTATATACTGGACGAGCCCACGACCGGGCTGCACTTCGAGGACGTCAAGCATCTGCTCGCGGTGCTGCACCGCCTGCGCGACGAGGGCAATACCGTGATCGTCATCGAGCACAATCTCGACGTGATCAAGACCGCCGACTGGATTGTGGATCTCGGCCCCGAGGGCGGCGACGGCGGCGGCGAGGTGGTGGCGGAAGGCACGCCCGAACAGCTCGCGCGGGCGGCCGGCTCGTTCACCGGGCGTTACCTGAAGCGCGTGCTGACGCGCGCGAGGAGTGCGGCATGAGGATCGCGCATGGATTCGCGCTGGCACTCGCCATGGTCTTCGCGGCGCCCGCACTCGCCGACAAGCTCACGGTGACCGATGCCTGGGCGCGTACCACGCCGCCCGGCGCCGCGACGGGCGCAGTCTATTTCAGGCTGCACAACGGCAGCGCGAAGTCGGACCGGCTGTTGAAGCTCAAGACGTCCGTCGCGGCTTCGGCAGAGGTTCACCGCACCGAGATCGTCGAGGGCATGGCGCGCATGCGCGAAGTCTCGGTGCTGCACGTTGCGCCGGGCGAGAGGCTCACATTCGAGCCCGGCGGGCTGCACGTCATGCTGATGGGGCTCAAGAAGCCGCTGCGGGACGGGCAGGTGTTCGAGCTGGAGCTGCTGTTCGAGGTGGCGGGGCCGAGAAAGGTCCGGGTCACCGTGCGCAAGTCCTGAGCGCGGGTTCGCGCCTCAGCGCGTCGCCGCCGCCGGGCCGCCGCTGCTGAACAGGTGCGCGATCTCGCCCTGGCCTTGGTGCTCGCGGAAGTGCCCCTGAGTGAACTCGGAGACGACGCGGCGCCAGAAGCGGATCGCGCCGGCGTTGCGCGCCTGCTCGGAGATGGTCCATTCGCCCGCGTAGCGCGCGAACAGCAGCAGGGCGGCGCCGCGCCCCGCTCCGCGGCTGCGATAAGGTTTCCGGATGAAGAACTCGCTCAGGCGGAAGTGCCGGCGCGAGTCGCCCGGCGGCGGCGGCGTGCGCTGCACCACGGCGAAACCGACCGGCTCTTCCTCGCGCAGGATGATGAACGCCGTGGTGCGGTCGTCGTGGAACCAGCCCTGGATGATCTCCGGGACGCCCTGCCCCGTGACGGTGAGCGAGGGGTACACGCCGGTGCGGTCGCCGGTGAGATCGGCGAGATACTCGCCGTACGTATCCTCGATCCAGTCCCGGTCAGACTTCGAGGCGCGCGCTTCGCGGATCGTAACCGGCATGTCCTTATCCCGAAAAGAAGAACGGCCGGGGGAGGTCGCGGGGTCTCCGCGCCGTCCGCCCGGCCGGTTTGGCCCTTTGCAGTCAGCGCTTACTGCGCCGGAGCGGTTTCTTCCGCAGCGGCTTCGACCGACTGAGCGGCGTCAGCAGCGGCCTCGCCCGTCGCAGCGGCCGCGTCACCCACGGCAGCAGCGGCGTCGGCCGCGGCATCCGCAGCAGGAGCCACTTCCGTCGCCGCAGCAGCGGCCGCATCGGCGGCAGGAGCAGCTTCTTCCTGCTTGGCACCACAGGCGCCCAGCACAAGGGCAACCGCAATGGCGCCCAGAATCTTTGCATTCATCGTCAGATACCCCAGGTTCGTTCAGTGAGAAAGGAAGGTCAGGTCCGCGGCGAACACATCGTGATCATTCGCTTCGATGCTCCTACGCGTCGGCGGATTTTACCGGTAATGCGGGGGCAAGCAAAGGTCGGCGCGGGTCGCCAATCTGCGACAAGGGCCCGCCGGCATGGCGAGCGACGCCGCCAATCGCTACGCTTTCGCGGAGGAGCACCGCAGGAGCCGTCATGACGCAGCCAGGCATGGGCGAGTTGTACCGCGACCACTTGCGGGTGGTCTCGGCCCGGGCCGACCGGGCCCTGGCGGAGGCCGGTTTTGAGGGGCTGGTGGTCGGATCGGGGAGCCTCCGGTACTACTATCTGGACGACAGCAGCTACCCCTTCCGCCCGAACCCCCGATACCGCGCCTGGCTGCCCGACGGGAGCCCTGATTGCTACCTGGTCTACCGGCCGGGCGCCCGTCCCAGACTCTTGTTCCACCAGCCGGACGACTACTGGTACCTGCCTCCGGCTCTGCCGGAGGGCTATTGGGTGGACTCCTTCGAATTGGAGGTGGTCCGGTCCCCCACCGAACTGCGCGGCAGGCTGGGCGCCAAGGGCCGCTGGGCCATCCTTTGCGAGCCAGGCCCCGCCACGGAGGGCCTGGGGGAGCATGATCCGCCGGCACTCACGGCCCGGCTCGATTACGGGCGGGCGGTCAAGACCCCTTATGAGCTCGAGTGCATGGCCCTCGCCACGGCCGCGGGCGTGCGCGCCCACCGGGCCGCGGAATCGGCTTTCCGCGCCGGCGCCTGCGAATACGAAGTGCACCTGGCCTATTGCCGTGCGGCCGGGGCCCGCGAAGAGGAACTTCCCTACAACAACATCATCGCCTTCGACCGGCACGCGGCGGTCCTCCACTACCAGGTGCTCGACCGGCAGCGCCCGCCCGGCGTGCGTGCATTCCTGATCGACGCGGGCGCGCAGCACGCGGGCTACGCCTGCGACATCACGCGCACCTACGCCGCGGCGCCGGGTGCGTTCCAGGAACTGATCGCAGCGGTCGACGCCGCACAACAGGCGCTGGCACTGTGCGTGCTTCCCGGCACCGACTACCGCGAGATCCACCTCGAAGCGCACCGCGCGATCGGCGGCATCCTCGCCGCACACAAGCTCGTCAAGGCGACCGCCGAAGCCGCGGTCGAGAGCGGACTCACGTCGCTCTTCTTCCCGCACGGGATCGGGCACCTGCTCGGGCTCATGGTGCACGACGCGGGCGGCTTCATGGCGGCGCCCGACGGCGGCATGCTGCCGAAGCCCGAGGGTCATCCCTACCTGCGCCTGACGCGCCGTCTCGAACCGGGCTTCGTCGTGACGATCGAACCCGGGATCTACTTTATCGACTCGCTGCTCGCCAAGGCCAGGGGCGAAGCGCGCGGGCGCATGGTGGACTGGGCGCGCGTCGAGGCGCTCGCGCCTTGCGGCGGCATCCGCATCGAGGACAACGTGGTGGCGCAGGCAGGCAGTCCGCGAAACCTCACGCGCGAGGCGTTCGCGGCGGCGGCCTGATTCCGGTCAGCGCTGCCGCAGGAGGTCGCGGATCTCGGTCAGCAGCACTTCCTCGCGCGGCGGGGCCGCGGGCGCGGCGGCCGGCGGCGGCTTCTTCATCCTGTTGATCGCCTTGAGCGCCATGAAGATCGCGAACGCGATGATCAGGAAGTCGATCAGCGCCTGAATGAACATGCCGTACTGGAGCGCGACGGGCTCACCGGTCTTGGCATCGGTTCCGAGCAAGACGCTCAATCCCGAGAAGTCCACGCCACCCAGCAGCATGCCGATCGCCGGCATCAGGACCGATCCGACCAGGGCTGACACGATCTTGCCGAAGGCGGCGCCGATGATGATGCCGACGGCCATGTCGACGACATTTCCCTTCATCGCGAATTCTTTGAATTCTTGCAGCATTCGCATCACTGTCTCCTTTGGAAAACGCGACTCACCACGGAATCAGGCCGCCTTGCGGCGCTTCGGTTTCGCGGCGGCTTCGGCCTTCCTGGCCGGCTTCTTCTCCGCCTTCTGGTCGGCCTTCTTGTCCGCCTTCTTCTCCGTCTTCTTCTTCGGCTTGCCCTCCGGCGCGGGCGCAGGCGCCGCGTCGGCCTCGACCAGCTGCATCAGCGCCATCGGCGCGGCGTCGCCCGGGCGCGGCTCCATGCGCAGGATCCGCGTGTAGCCGCCGGCGCGTGTGCGAAAGCGCGCGCCGATGTCGGCGAACAGCTTCTCGACCAGCCGGTCGTCGCGCAGCACCGCAAAGGCCCGGCGGCGATGCGCTTCGGTGTCCTGCTTGCCGAGCGTGATCAGGGGCTCCACGACCCGGCGCAGTTCCTTCGCCTTGGGCAGCGTGGTGCGGATCGTCTCCTCGCGCAAGAGCGCCGCCGACAGGTTGCGCATCAGCGCCTTGCGGTGGGCGCTGTTGCGCGAGAGCTGGCGTCCCGACAGTTGGTGTCGCATGAGTGGCTAACCTCGTCCTGCGTTCAGGCCGAGCGCAGCTCGTCTTCGCGGCGCAATGAAGCCGGCGGCCAGCCCTCGATGCGCATGCCGAGCGTGAGCCCGTGGCTCTCGAGCACTTCCTTGATCTCGGTCAGCGACTTCTTGCCGAGGTTGGGCGTGCGCAGCAGCTCGACTTCGGTGCGCTGCACCAGGTCGCCGATGTAGTGGATGTTCTCGGCCTTGAGGCAGTTCGCGCTCCTGACCGTGAGCTCGAGCTCGTCCACCGGGCGCAGCAGGATCGGGTCGGGCAGCGGGCCCGCCTCGCGCGACGGCGACTCGCCCTGGCCCTCGAGGTCCACGAACACCGTCAGCTGGTCCTTCAGGATCCCGCCCGCGCGGCGGATCGCCTCGTCCGGGTTGATGGTGCCATTGGTCTCGATGTCGATGATCAGCTTGTCGAGGTCGGTACGCTGCTCGACGCGCGCGGACTCGATGCCGTAGGTCACGCGGCGCACCGGCGAGAACGAGGCGTCGAGCTGCAGCCGGCCGATCGGGCGGCTCTGCTCCTCGAACTCGAGGCGCTGCACCGCCGGGCGGTAGCCGCGGCCGCGCTCGATCTTCAGGTTCATCGCGAGCTCGACCGGCTTGTTGAGGTTCGCGATCACGAGCTCCGGGTTCACGATCACGACGTCGTGGTCGATCTGAATGTCGCCGGCGCGCACCGGGCCGGGGCCCTTCTTCGACAGGCGCAGCTCGACCGATTCGCGCGCGTGCATCTCGAGCGCGATCGCCTTGAGGTTCAGCAGGATGTCGACGACGTCCTCCTGGACGCCCTCGATGCTCGTGTACTCGTGCAGCACGCCCTCGATCTCGACCTCGGTCACGGCGCAGCCGGGCATCGAGGACAGCAGCACGCGCCTGAGCGCGTTGCCGAGC
>JBQTKI010000127.1:0-12122 GCA_052386275.1 Gammaproteobacteria bacterium | reverse complement strand
GCCTCTTCCGCCGGCGGCGGGCTGCCGTAGAAGACGACCGAGGCATTGAGTTCCGGCGAGTTCGCGGCGAGGCGCCCCGCCATGCCGCCGCCCCAGCAGAAGCCGACGCAGCCGACCTTGCCGGTCGAGTGCGGATGCGCTGCGGCGTACCTGACGGCGGCCAGGTAGATGCCGAGCGCGGTCTCGCGCGGCAAGGCGCCGATCAGCTTGCGCGCCTCGTCCTCGTTCGCGGGCGTGCCGCCCGAACCCGCGAGCGCATCCGGCGCGATCGCGAGGAAGCCCGCCATCGCCACGCGGCGCGCGACGTCCTCGATATGCGGATTGAGGCCGCGATTCTCGTGGATCACGACCACCGCGGGCCGGCGCTCCGGTGCGGCTTGCGGTCGCGCCACGTAGCAGGACACCGCGCCGCCCGAGTCGAAGCTTTCGCGACCGATCGCGAGCGCGGGATCTTCCGGGGCAACGGTTGCGGCCAGAGCGTAGCGGTTCTCGAGCAGCGGCAGGAGCGCGGCGGCAGCCGCCGCGCCGCCCGCGGCGCGCGCGAGCCGCGCGAGGAACACGCGCCGCGGCATGCTGTCGTGCGTGAACTCGTCGTAGAGTTCGATCGCCTCGCGGTTCATTCGTCGGCGTCCGGCATCACCAGCCAGAGCAGCAGGTAGACGAGGATGCCGGGAAACGCCGCCGAGAGGATCGAGGCGACCACGTAGGCGACGCGCATGCGATCGGGCTTCCAGCCGAAATGCTCGGCGAGCCCGCCGCAGACGCCGGCGATCATGCGGTCCCGGGACCGCTTCAGCTTTCGGTCGGACATGGCGGCCTCCGTCACGTGCGGGATGACCGGCCGTCATCCTCCCACGGCGCGATGCCGGTTGCGAGCGGCGGGTCAGCCGCCGGGGCGGCGGGTGGGCGCGCGGTCTGTGCGCGGCGGAGGCGGTGGCGGGCGCGGCGACGGATGGCGGCGCTGGATGGCTCGCTGGCGTTCCTCGGGCGTCATTCGGCCCCAGCGCTCACGCAGCTTCCGGCGCTGCTCTTCCGACAGCTGCTGCCAGCGGCGGAAGTCCTGCCGCAGCCGCTCCTTCTGCTCGGGCGTCAGCTGGTGGAACCGGCGCCAGCGCTCGCGCAGGCGCGTGCGCTGCTCGGGCGGCAGCGAGCGCCACTTGCGCCAGCGTTCCTGTGCCTTGGCGCGCTGCTCGGGGGTCATCGACCGCCAGCGCTCTGCGCCCTCGGCCATCGCCTGCTGGCGGCCGGGTGGCAGCGAGTCCCAGTTCTCTTCCTGGCCGGAGAGGATCCTCTGCTGTTCCTCGTCGAGCTCGTCCCAGGCGATGCCGGGCATCGTGTCGGTCGCAGGCGGGGATTCTTGCGCCTGTGCCGACGCGAGGCCGATGGCGAACCATGCCGCCAGGATCCATGCCAGCTTATTCATCGTCGTCATCCTTCGTCGCCTTTTCCTCGGCGCGCTTGAGCTCTTTTTCGCCTCTGCGCGACTCGATGTAGTCCAGGAACGCCTCGTCCTCGCCGTCGAACTCCGCCAGGAACTCCAGGAACTCCGGGTCCGGCGGTGCCGCCGGCGTTTCCGCCCCGGCGGCGGGCCAGGCGACAACACAGGCCGCAATCCATGCGCCGCGGCCCATCGCCTCAGCCCACGTCCCCGGCCGCCTGCTCGGCCGCCCAGGCGTAGAACTCCCCGTCCTCCTCGAACATGGCGAGTTCGTCGGTGCCTGCGACCAGGTCAAGGTCCTCGAATGCGGAGAGCGCGGGATCCGCCGGCAGCACGCCTTCGCGCGCGCCCTGCCACAGCATCACGCCGACCACCGCGGCGGCCGCCGCCGCGCCCGCCGGGATCCAGGCCGGGGACCAGTGCAGGCGCCGCTGGCGCAGTTCCGCGAGCGCCTCCGCCCGCGCGCGCGCCAGGCGCGAACGCGTCGCGGCGGGAAGCGCCTCCACGCTCGCGTCGAAGGCCTCGCGGCTCTTGCGTTCCAGTTCGCGCATCCTGTCGTTCATCGTTTCCATTCCCCCAACACCTCCTGCAACGCCTGCAATGCGCGGAAGTAGTGCGTCTTCACGCTGCCTTCCGAGCAACCCATCGCGACCGCCGTCTGCGCCACGTCCATGCCCTCGAAGTTCCGCAGCAGGAACGCCTCGCGCTGGCGGCTGCTCAATCCCGCGAGCGCCTGCTCGATGCGCGCGAGGAGTTCCTCGCCCTCGAGCACCGCATCCGGCCCGCCCCCGGGATCCACCGCGGACTCCAGCGGATCGGGCGACCCGTCCTCCGACTCACCGCCGGCCCACCAGGCCATGACGGCATTGCGGACCTTGCGGTGGCGCTGGCTGTCCGTGATGCGGTTGCGCAGGATCCGGTAGAACAACGGCCGCCACTGCTCTTCCGGATGTCTCGCATAATTCCGCACCAGCCGGATCATCGCGTCCTGCACCGCGTCCTCTGCCTCCGCGTGATCGCGCAGTGCCAGTTGGGCGATGCGGTACGCGCGCCGCTCGATCCCGGCCAGAAATCGCTCCAGTGCCCGTTCCGAATCCACCGCCGCCTCCCGCGTTCTGCGCCTGGCGCCGGCCAGCGCCGCAAGCGCGGGAAGCGTAGCAGAGCAGGTCACGTTCTCCTCCGGCATGGTCACGCGACTCCGGGCCCTGCCACGGTGATATAACGTTCGCGTCCGGCCCGCCGTTGACGCGGGCCGGTTCCATTCTGCAACCCACTGAAAGTTAAAGAAAATTGCGCCAGGCGTCGCCGATTCTGCAGGTGGTTTTCGACACGCCGCTCAGGCGTTTGTTCGACTACCTGCCACCCGAGGACACGCCGCTGCCCCGCGCAGGCACGCGTGTCGCGGTCCCGCTCGGGAGGCGACGCGCGATCGGCGTGGTCGCCGCGGTCGCCGCGGACAGTGCGCTGCCGCGCGCACAGTTGAAACGCGCCTTCACTCTGCTCGATGACGAGCCGCTGTGGGACGATGCGACCTTCGCGCTCCTGCGGTGGGCTGCCGACTACTACCACCACCCGCAGGGCGAGGTGCTGTTCGCGGCGATGCCGAAGCCGCTGCGCCGGGGCAGCCGCGCGCGCGCCGACGAGACCGTGTGGCGGTGGTCGGCGCGCGGGCACGCCGCGCTTCCCGGCGCGCGGCTCGGCAGGCGGCAGCAGGAACTCGCCGCGCTCGTGGGCGGCGATGGCGCGACTGCGGACGCCATTGCCGCCGCCGGACTCACCGATGCGCTGAAGTCCCTGGCGCGGCGCGGCTGGCTCGAATCCTTCGAACGGCCGGAGGCCGCGCCGCCGGCGGGCGCCGGCCGCGCGGGTCCTGCGCTCACGCCGGACCAGACGGCCGCCTGCGACGCGATCGGCGCTCGGCTCGACCGCTACGGCGGATGGCTCCTGCACGGCGTCACCGGCAGCGGCAAGACCGAGGTGTATCTGCGCCTGATCGAGCGCGTGCTCGCGCGCGGGCGCGGCGCGCTCGTGCTGGTGCCCGAGATCGCACTCACGCCGCAGCTGGTCGCGCGCTTCCGCGAACGGCTGCCGGTGCCGGTGGTCGCGCTGCACTCCTCGCTCGCCGACGGCGCGCGCGCCGCCGCGTGGCGCGCCGCGGCTTCCGGCCGCGCACCGGTCGTGATCGGCACGCGCTCGGCCGTGTTCACGCCGATGCCGGCGCCCGGCATCGTGGTGGTGGACGAGGAGCACGACGCTTCCTACAAGCAGCAGGAGGGATTCCGTTACTCGGCGCGCGATCTCGCCGTGTTTCGCGCTTCGCGCGCGGGCGTGCCCGTGGTGCTCGGCTCGGCGACGCCCTCGCTCGAGTCGCTCGCGAACGCCGCGGCCGGACGCTACGTCAAGCTTGCGCTGCCCGAGCGCACCGGCCGCGCCGGCAAGCCGCGCGTCGCGGTCGTGGACCTGCGCGTCAACCCGGCGCGCGACGGACTCTCGCCGCAGGCGGGTGCTGCGATCGAGCGCCATCTCGGCGATCGCGGCCAGGTGCTCGTGTTCCTGAACCGCCGCGGCTGGGCGCCCTCGATGTTCTGCCCCGGCTGCGGTTTCGTCGTGCCCTGCCGGTCCTGCGACGCGAGGCTCACGGTGCACCTCGCTCGCGCGCGGCTCACCTGTCACCACTGCGGTGCCGAGGAGCCGCTGCCCTACGCCTGCCCGCGCTGCGGCAGCGAGTTCGCGCCGGTCGGCGAAGGCACCGAGCGCGTCGAGTCGGCGCTGGTGGCACGTTTCCCGAAGTCGCCGCTGGTGCGCGTGGACCGCGACGTGATCCGCAGGCGCGGCGAGATGGAGCAGGCGCTGGCCGCGGTCGCGGACGGGCGCGCGCGCATCCTGCTGGGCACGCAGATGCTGACCAAGGGCCACGACTTCCCGGACGTCACGCTGGTCATCGTGCTGGCCGCCGACCAGGGACTGTTCGGCGCGGATTTCCGCGCGAGCGAAAGGCTCGCACAGCAGATCGTGCAGGTGGCGGGCCGCGCCGGGCGCGGCGACCGGCCGGGGGAGGTGCTGATCCAGACCAGCTACCCCGAGCATCCGCTGCTGCAATGCCTGATCCGCGAGGGGTATGAGGGGTTTGCATCAAAGTGCCTGGAGGAACGCCGCGCCGCGGGCTGGCCGCCGTTCTCGCACCTGGCGCTCCTGCGCGCGGATGCACCGGTGCGCGCCGACGCCGAGCGCTTCCTGCGCGAGGCAGCGGCCGCCGCACCTTCGCCCCGGCCCCGCGGGCTGCGCGTGCTCGGCCCCGCGCCTGCCGCGATGGAGCGGCGCGCAGGCCGTCACCGCCGGCAGCTCCTCATCGAGTCGCCGGCGCGGGCGACGCTGCAGCGCTTCCTCGGCGAATGGCTGCCGCGGGTCGCAGAACAGCGCGCGCCGCGCGCGCTGCGCTGGTCCGTGGACGTCGATCCGATCGAAGTCGACTGATAGACTTGCCGGCTTGAAAATCCTGGTCGAAAAACTGGTGAGCAAAGCGCTCGCGGCGCTGCCGCCAGCCATGCAGGGCGGCCTGCGGCCGCCCGTGCCCGAAGTCGAGCACAGCCGCGATCCGGCACATGGCGACTTCGCGACCGGCGTGGCGATGCGCCTCGCCAAGGCCGCGCGCGCCAATCCGCGTGCCGTGGCATCCGCGATCGTCGCGGCGCTGCCGGCGAACGACCTGGTCGCCAGGACCGAGATCGCCGGCCCCGGATTCATCAATTTCTTCCTGACACCCTCCGCCTGGCAGGGCGAGGTCGCGCGCGTGCACGCCGCTGGCGCAGCCTACGGGCTCGGCGATGCCGGCGGCGGGAGGCCCGCGATCGTCGAGTTCGTCTCCGCGAACCCGACCGGGCCGCTGCACGTCGGGCACGGCCGCCACGCGGCCTACGGCGCCACGGTCGCGAACCTGCTCCAGGCTGACGGCTGGCGCGTGCACCGCGAGTACTACGTGAACGACGCCGGACGGCAGATGGACATCCTCGCCGCCAGCATCTGGCTGCGCTACCTCGAGCTCTGCGGCGAGCCGGTGAAGTTCCCGGCCGACGGCTATCGCGGCGGTTACGTCGTCCCGATCGCAGAGCGCCTGCGTGCCGCGCACGGCGACGCGTTCCGCCGCCCCGCCGCCGACGTGGAGCGCGGGCTGCCGCCGGATGAGACCGCGGGAGGCGACAAGGATCGCCACGTGGACGCCCTGATCGCGCGCGCCAGGGAACTGCTGGGGCCCGCCTTTCGCACCATATTCGATGCGGGCCTCGCCGACATCCTCGCTGACATCCAGGGCGACCTCGAGCAGTTCGGCGTGCGTTTCGACCGCTGGTACTCCGAACAGGACCTCGGCGACGGCCAGGACGGCGGACCCATCGCCCGCGCGCTGGCGCGCCTCACCGGGCGCGGCCACGTGTACCAGCAGGAGGGAGCCACCTGGTTACGCGCCACCGCGTTCGGCGACGAGAAGGACCGTGTCGTCGTGCGCGCCAACGGGCAGAAGACCTATTTCGCCTCGGACATCGCCTACCACCTCGACAAGCGTGAGCGCGGCTTCGAGCTACTCCTCACCATTCTCGGCGCCGATCACCACGGCTACGTCGCGCGCGTGCGCGCGGGCCTCGCCGCCATGGGGGAGCCGCCGGAGTCCCTCGAGGTGCCGATGATCCAGTTCGTCAGCCTATTCCGCGCTGGCGAGAAGGTGCCGATGGGCAAGCGCGGGGGACAGTTCGTGACGCTGCGCGACCTGCGCAGCGAGGTCGGCAATGACGCCGCGCGCTTCTTCTACGTGATGCGTTCGCACGACCAGCACCTGGACTTTGATCTCGAGCTCGCCAAGTCGCGCAGCAATGACAACCCGGTCTACTACGTGCAGTACGCGCACGCGCGCATCGCGAGCGTGTTGAAGCAAGCGGCCGAGCGCGGCCTGCCTTTCGACCGCGCGGCCGGGCTCGCCGCGCTGGCGCTCCTCGCCGACCCGCAGGAGCAGGGGCTGATGCGCGAACTGTCGCGCTGGCCTGAGGTGCTCGCGCTCGCAGCGCGCATGCGAGCACCGCACCAGGTCGTGCACTACCTGCGCGAGCTTTCGACCGCGTTCCACGCCTATTACAACGCGCTGCCGTTCATCGTGGCCGAGGACGCGTTGCGCAACGCCCGGCTCGCGCTGGTCGCCGCCGCGCAGCAGGTGCTGCGGAATGCGCTTGCGGTCGTGGGCGTCTCCGCGCCCGAGTCCATGTGATGGTCGCGCGCGACTACAAGCGCAGCCGCGCGCGGCGCGAGCCCTTCTCGGGCTGGACCGGCCTCGTGATCGGGCTCGCGGCCGGCTTCGGCGCGGGGCTCGCGCTTTATTTTCTCGACCCGCGCACGCCGCCCTCGCCGGTCGCGGGCACGACCGCGGAGACGGAGCCCGCCTCGGGGCGCGAAGGATCCGCGGATGAGGACGCCGATCGATACGACTTCTACGAGATGCTGCCGAACTTCGAGGTCGTGGTGCCGGAGCGCGAGGCCGCCGTGCGCCGCGATCTGCCTGCCGCGCCGGTTGCGCGCGCCGGCTCCTACGTGCTGCAGGTCGGTTCCTACCGCCGGTTCGAGGAGGCCGACCGCGTGCGCGCGCAGCTCGCGCTGCAGGGCATCGAGTCGAAGGTGCAGCGCGTGTCGGTGGACAACGACACCTGGCACCGCGTCCGCGTCGGCCCGATCGCGGATCTTGTCGAGCTCAACCGCGTGCGCGACCGGCTGCGCGAGGCCGAGATGGACGTGCTGGTGATCCGCGTCGGCGACTAGTCGTCGCTGACCTGGCGGAAATCCACGCCGAGGGAGCGCAGCTTGCGGTACAGGTGGGTACGCTCCATGCCGACGCGCTTGGCAAGCAGGCCGACTTTGCCGCCGCAGAGCATCAGCTGCTGCAGCAGGTAGGCACGCTCGAACTGTTCGCGTGCCTCGCGCAGCGGCAGCGCCAGCAGGTCTTGCTTCACCAGCGGTTCGTCCGGCGCCTGCTGCGTGATCAGCTGCTGCTCGATCTCGTCGAGGCCGATCTCCTCGGTGCCGCCGATGATCAGCACCCGTTGCACCAGGTTGCGCAGCTCGCGTACGTTGCCGGGCCACGGATAGTTGCGCAGGCGGTTCTGCGCCGCGACCGAGAAGCGACGGAACGGCATGCCCTCTTCGTCCACCAGGCGGTCCACGTAATGGCGCAGCAGGTCCGGCACGTCTTCCGCGTATTCGCGCAGCGGCGGGATGCGGATCGTGATGACCTCCAGATGCGCGAGCAGATCGCGCCGCACCGGCGAGGTCGGACCGTCGAGCCCGGGGCCCGCGCCCGCGACGAGGCGGATCGCGAACGGAACACGCCCGGCGCCGCCCTCGCGCTGGTAGCCGCCCTGCTCGAGATCGGCGAGCTGGAGGCGCTGGGCGCCCGGCGACAGGTCTTCGATGCCGCCGAGGAACAGCGTGCCGCCCGCGGCCTGGTCGTAGAACCCCGGCTCCGTGGAGCCGCCCGCCTCCGTGCCGCGCAGCTTGCGCGCCGCGGTCGCATCGTCGAGGCTTGCGCAGGTCACCGCCACGAAGGGTCCCGCGGCGCGCGGCCCGAGCGAGTGCAGGTAGCGCGCGAACGCCTCGCGCCCCGTGCCCGGCTCGCCGACGAACAGCACCGGCGCCGAGTGCGCGGCGACCTGCTGCACCTGCTCGCGCAGCTTCTGCATCAGCCGGCTCTTGCCGACCGGCGCGACCAGCGGCGGTATCAGCGTACGCTGCGACTGGCGGCGGCGGCGCCCGGCCTCGAGCGCACGCTCGGCGGTGCGCAGGAGCTTCGCGATCGACAGCGGTTTCTCGACGAAGTCGAAAGCGCCGAGGCGCGTGGCCTCGACCGCGGTCTCGACCGTGCCGTGCCCGGACAGCATCACGACCGGGCAGCGCAGCGCGTGTTTCTCCGACCACTCGCGCAGCAGCGTGATGCCGTCGGTGTCCGGCATCCAGATGTCGAGCAGCACGAGGTCGGGCTCCTCGCGCGCGACCGCGCGGCGCGCGGCGGCGGCGTCGGCCGCGCCCTCCACCTCGTAGCCCTCCTCGGCGAGGATCTCCCCGAGCAGCTCGCGGATGTCGGCCTCGTCGTCGACGACCAGGATTCTCTGCGCGCTCATGCCTTCTCTCTCCTCGCCTCGGGGCGCCGCGCCTCGCGCGGGGCCGCCGGCAGCGTGATACGGATGCGCGCGCCGCCCTGCGGCGCGTTGTCGACCTCGACCTGGCCACCGTGCTCCTCGACGATCCGGCGCACGATCGCAAGCCCGAGCCCGGTGCCCTTCGGCTTGGTCGTGACGTAGGGATCGAACGCCTGCTCGACGAGGCCGGCCTGGAAGCCGGGGCCATTGTCCACGACGGTCAGCACGATCTGGTCGCCCGCACGCTTCGTCTCGATCATGATGACAGGATTCTCGCGCCCGTCGAGCGCCTCGAGCGAGTTGGTCAGCAGGTTGTTCAGCAGCTGGCGGATACGGCCCGGGTCGGCCTCGAGCATCGAGGCCTTCGGGTCGAGCGACAGGCCGAAGGCCACGCGCGGGTCCTGCGCGTGGTACAGGTCGGAGACCTGGCGGATCAGCGCCGCGAGGTCGAGCTCGGCAAGGTGCAGTTCCGGGGCCTTCGCGTACTCGGAAAACGCCGCCACCATCTGCTTCATCACCTCGACCTGCTGCACGATCGTGTGGGTGCCGCGCTCGAGCAGCTCCGCCTCGCCGGGCGGCAGCCCGCGCAGGAGCTTGCGGCGCATGCGCTCGGCAGAGAGCTGGATCGGCGTCAGGGGGTTCCTGATCTCGTGCGCGAGCCGACGCGCGACCTCGCCCCAGGCGGCCTGACGCTGCGCCTGCAGCAGCTGCGTCACCTCGTCGAACACGAGCACGAGTCCTGCGGTGGTGCCCGCGTCTCCGGGCAAGGCAGTCGAGGCCAGCACCAGCTCGCGGCGGGCGCCGTCGCTCCTGAGCGTGAGCTGCTCGCGCCATTCGGTCTCGCCGGCATCGAGATGGCGGCGCAGCACCGCATCGATCTGCCCGAGCAGCGGGTGCTCCGCAGCGAGCTCGGCGAGCGACCGGCCCGAGGCCTGGGTCAGGTCCACGCCCAGGATGCTGCCGGCGGCCTGGTTTGCGACGCGCACGCAGAGGTCGGGCTCGAGCGAGATCACGCCGCTCGTCAGGCGCGCGAGGATCACCGCGAGCGCCGCGCGCTCGGCCTCGACCGCGGCGCGGCTGCGCTCCGTCTCCTCGCGCGCGCGCGCGAGCCTGCGGGTCATCTCGTTGAACGAGGTCACCAGGAAGCCGATCTCGTCGTGCGACGGCCGCTGGATCTGCGTGTCGAAGTCGCCCTTCGCGACCGCGCGCGTGCCCGCGATCAGCTCCTGCACCGGCCGCACCAGCCGCTCGGAGAAGAACAGCGCGCCGTACAGGGCCGCGAGCACGGCGGTCAGCAGGACGAGCGAGAGCGTCACCACAAAGGAGAGCTTCAGCGGCTCGCGCAGGACCTGCAGCCGGCCGTATTCCTGGTAGGCCTCCTGCACCTGCGCGGCAAGGTCCGCGAGCCGCTGCGGCACCGGCCAGGTCGCGATCAGGAAGCGCGGCGCCGGCGACCCGGCCTCGGGGCCCACCTGGGTCGCGGCCACGACGCGGTAACCCCCGCCCGCCGCGGGCTCGAGGCTCACGTAGGGCCGGCCCTGCCGCAACTGCAGCAGCAGCTCCTCCGGCGGCACGCCGGGCAGCCCGTGCTGCAGGCTCGCGCGGCTGAAACCCTCGGGCTGTCCGCCGGCCGAGGTCACGACCAGCTCCTCCGCGTCGGTGCGGCGCAGCTCGACGTCGAGCGCGGCGTAGAGCGAGGCGCCCGACAGGCCGGCCACGGTCCCGGCAATGCTGCCGGTGCGGTCGAGATACTCACGCATGCGCAGGTCGAGCGCCGCGCGCGACAGCCCGAGCGCGCCGGTCAGGCCCTGGCGCACTTCGGAGTGGAACCAGCTGTCGATGCCGCGCGTCAGGAACAGCACCGAGAAAGTGAACACGAGCAGGAGCGGCGCGAGTGCGAGGCCGCCGAACATGAGGATGGTGCGGCCGCGCAGGCGCGAGCCCGGCACGTGGCGGCGCCAGTCGCGGATGAAGTCGTTGAGACGGCCGCCGATCAGCGCGAGCAGCACCACGACGCCCGCGATGTTGACCAGCAGGATCCACGGCTGCAGCTGCGAGAAACGCTGCGACCCTTCCGCGGTCACCGCGAGCAGTGCGAGCGCCGCCACCCACACGACGATGCCGATGCCGACGGCGACCGGGGGCCACCAGCGCCGCGTCATGGCCGCACGCTCCAGGCGTACCAGTCGGTGCTGCGCGACCAGCTCCGCCAGAAAAGCAGCAACTTGATCGCGGCCGGCAGCTCGCCGATTTCGATCGAGGCGCGCACACGCATGTTGAAGCGCGCGTCGGGCGGCAACGTCGCCTGGTCCGCGACCCGGACCGGGGACGGGCGTGCGAGCGCCGCAAGTGCGTCGGCTTCCGCCGCGTGGGTGACGCGTGCGCCGCTTTCCACGTCGGTCACGACGTAGCGCTCGGAGATCGCGTCGAACTCGAGCAGCCACTGGCGCGTGAATGTCACCGCGGTCTCGTCGGGCAGGAAGCGGCGCTCGATGCTCGCCTCGACCTCGAGTTCGAGCACGAGCGGCACACCCTCCTCGAAGGCCTGACGCGCCGCGTCGGCGAGCGCGAGGTCGAGCCGCGCATCGAGCATCCACTCGCCGTTCACGAGCTCGACGAAGGCGTTGCGGATCTCGAAGCGGCCCCCGTCCTCTGCGCGCGCGGCGCCCCCGGCCGCGGTGCAGAGGAGCGCCGCGAGCAGGGCCAGGCCGGGATGTCGCCAACGCTGCAACTGCACGCCGGATCCTCAGGCCCGCTTCTCGAGGCAGGCGTAGTAGAAGCCATCGGCGTCGGCCGCGCCGCTTTGGAGCGCGCAGCCGGCCCCCGCGTCGAACACCGGCGCGGCGCCGGGCAGCAAGAGCCTAGCAGATTCGGTCGTGTCCGCCGCCGCCGGGTTTGCACCGAGGAATGCGCGCACCACGGCGGCGTTCTCGGCTGCGAGCACCGAGCAGCTCACGTACACCAGCCGCCCGCCTGGCGCGAGCAAGCCGAAACAGGCCGCCAGCAGCGCCGCCTGGATGGCGGCGAAGCGCGGGATGTCGTCCGGCCGGCGCAGCAGCTTGATGTCCGGGTGGCGCCGGATCACGCCGGTTCCCGAGCAGGGCACGTCGAGCAGAATGCGGTCGAACGGGCGCCCGTCCCACCAGCCGGCGGGCGCCGTCGCATCGCCGGTCAGCAGGCGCGCCGCGAGGCCGAGGCGCTCGAGGTTTTCGGCGATGCGCAGGACGCGCGCGGAATCGACGTCCACCGCGACGAGTTCCGCGATTCCCGGCGCAGCCTCGAGCAGGTGACAGGCCTTGCCGCCGGGCGCGGCGCAGGCATCGAGCACGCGCATGCCGTCCCGCGGCGCGACGAAAAATGCAGCGAGCTGCGCGGCGGCGTCCTGCACCGAGACCTCGCCCGCGGCGAAACCCGGAAGTTCCGAGACCTCCACCGGCTCCGCGAGGCGAAGCGCCTGCGGCGCGAACGCGCAGGGCACGGACTCCATGCCGGCTGCGGCAAGCCGGGCGCGGTAG
>JBQTKI010000126.1:0-22132 GCA_052386275.1 Gammaproteobacteria bacterium | reverse complement strand
TGCCGGGACGGGCTGCTAATATCGCCGCTCCCCTTTCCGAGGCAGGCATGGCGACCGCTCCAGACCGTTTTCCGGCTCCCGCGGCGGCACCCGTCGAACTGCGGCAGTGGATTCAGCAGGTCGCCCGCCGCACGCGGCCGGAGCGCGTGCACTGGTGCAACGGCTCGGAGGACGAGTTCCGCGACCTGGTGAGGCGCATGCAGGCCGCCGGCGATCTGCATGAACTGAACCCGGCATCGTTCCCGGGATGCTACCTGCACCGTTCGCATCCCGCGGATGTCGCCCGCGTCGAGCATCTGACTTTCGTCTGCACCGAGCATGAGATCGACGCCGGTCCGAACAACTACTGGGTGGCGCCGGCGGAGGCGCGCCGGCGCATGGACGCGCTGTTCGACGGCTGCATGCGCGGACGCACGATGTACGTCGTGCCCTACTGCATGGGCCCGATCGACTCGCCCTATTCGCGCTGCGGCGTCGAAATCACCGACAGCGCCTACGTCGCCGCCAACATGCGGCTGATGACGCGCATGGGCGATGCCGCGCTCGCCCGCATTGCGGCTGAAGGCAGCTTCGTGCGTGGCCTGCACTCGACCGGCGAGCTCGACCCCGAGCGCCGTTTCATCATGCATTTTCCGGAAACGCTCGAGATCCAGAGCTATGGCTCGGGCTACGGCGGCAATGCCCTGCTCGGCAAGAAGTGTCATGCGCTGAGGATCGCGAGCTGGCAGGCGCGCCAAGAAGGCTGGCTCGCCGAGCACATGCTGCTGGTCGGCATCGAGAACCCGGCGGGCGAGACGCATTACCTCGCCTGCGCCTTCCCCTCGGCCTGCGGCAAGACCAACCTCGCGATGCTGATTCCGCCGGCTTCCATGCCGGGCTGGAAAGTCTGGACCGTCGGCGATGACATCGCCTGGCTGCACCCGGGTCCCGACGGCAGGCTGTGGGCGATCAACCCCGAAGCGGGCTATTTCGGCGTCGTCCCCGGCACCAACGCGAAGACCAACCGCCACGCCTGGGACATGATCCGCCGCGACACGATCTTTACCAACGTCGCGGTCACGGCGGACAACGAACCGTGGTGGGAAGGCCTCGACGAGGGCCGGCCCGCTCTGGACTGGCAGGGCCGGCCCTACGATGCCGCGCGCGGCCCGGCGGCGCACCCGAACTCGCGATTCACGGTTTCGGCGCGCCAGAACCCGGGCTATTCGCCGAAGGCTGATGCGCCCGAGGGCGTCCCGATCACGGCCATCGTATTCGGCGGCAGGCGCCGCGCGCTCGCCCCGCTCGTGTTCCAGGCGCGCGACTGGGCGCACGGCGTGCTGGTCGGCGCCGCGATGGCTTCCGAGACGACGGCGGCCGCCACCGGCGACGTCGGCGTCGTGCGGCGCGACCCGATGGCGATGAAACCCTTTGCAGGCTACAACTTCGGCGATTACTGGGCCCACTGGCTGGAGATGTCCGACCGTGTGCCGCGGCCGCCCGGCATCTTCCAGGTCAACTGGTTCCGGCGCGACGCCGCAGGCCGCTTTGTGTGGCCGGGCTATGGCGAGAATCTGCGCGTGCTCGCCTGGATCATTGAACGCTGCCAAGGGCGGGGCGCGGCCAAAGACACGCCGATTGGCGCGGTTCCGCGCCGCGATGCGCTCGACCTCGCCGGCCTCGACCTCGCACCGGGGGCGATCACCGAACTGCTCTCGATCGACACGGCGGCCTGGCGCCAGGAGGCAGCCGAGGTGGACAAGTACTTCCAGGGCTTTGGATCGCGCGTGCCGGAAGCGCTGCGGCGCGAACTGACCGCCCTCGAGGCGCGGCTCGCAGATTAAAGGGGACGCACCCCAATTTCTGCAGCGCAGGATTGGGGGTGCGTCCCCTCTATCCGGAAGCGGCGGTCGGCGGCGCGAGCTCGGCGCCTTCCTCGCAGCTGAACTCGACCGTGTGGTAAGACTGCGGCTCGGGCACGCGCCCGAGTCCGATCACGCCCTGACCCTTGAGCGGGATCGCGTCGCGACGCACGAAGGCGTCGTCGCCGCCCTCTCCCTGCACGAACGAGCCGTTGGTGCTCTGGTCCACCAGCATGAAGCGGTTCTTGCCGGCCTCAATGCGCGCGTGCAGGCGCGAGACCAGGTTGCCCTTGATCACGAGGTCGTTTTCCTGGCCGCGGCCGAGCGTCGCATAGGTGCGCTCGCGGTTGTCGAGCACCAGCTCGCTGCCGAGGTAGCGCAGGCGGATGCGGAAGGGCTTCTTCTCCTCCGTGATCGTCGCGATCGACGGCAGCATGCTGGTCGTCTCACCGCGCTGCCACAAGAGCTCGTAGATCGTGACCTCGCCGTGCTGGCCGCGCGGCACCGCGACGTCCACCTGGCGCGCGATCGCGCGCCATTCCTCGGCGAGGCGGTTGTAGATCGCGTCGGTGATGATGATCTGGCCCGCCTTGGCCTGGCTGGTCATGCGGTTCGCCGTGTGCACGGCGGCCCCGAACACGTCGCGCGTTTCCTGCACCACCGGTCCGAAGTGGCAGCCGATGCGGATCGCAATATGCTGGCCCTCCACCTCGAGGTCCGGGTGGCCCGCGATCGCGGCCTGCATCTCGACCGCCGCGTCCATGGCGCCATCACAGTCCTTGAAGGTCGCGAGGATCTCATCGCCCATCGTCTTCACGACCGCGCCGCCGTGCTGCTCGGTGGCGCGGCGCATGATGTCGATGCAGACCTGGACCTTGTCGCGCGCGGCCGCGTCGCCCAGCACCTCGAACAGCCGGGTGCTGCCCACCACGTCTGCAAACAGGATCGCGAGCTCCTGCTCACCGGCCATTGAGCGGGCACGCCATGCAGAGTGACATAATTGGGATTATAGGCGGGAAATCCGCCGCGCGCCCAAGGCGCGGCGCCGCGATGCTCGGGACGCATTCCGCACGGAGGCGGGAATGGCACTCCCGATCGAGACCACGACCGCAAGAGCGCTGCGGCACGTCGTCGCGCAGTCGCGCGGGCGGCGCCTGCTCTATCCCGACGGCAACGCGCGCGCGGGTGCGGCCCGCCAGCTCGCCGACGGCTGCCGGCGTCATCGCCTGCGCTGCCTCGTCTGGTGCGTCACCGACCGCTGCCTGCACGTGGTGCTCGCGGGCACGCCGGGGTCGATCACGCTGGCAACGAATGAACTCGTCGGCCATCGCCTGCAGCAGAGCCACTGGCTTTCCTCGACCGTGCAGCGCGACGTCTACCTGCTGGAGCTCGCCCGCCATGCGCTGCTTGCGCCGGTGCGGGCGAGACTCTGCCGGCAGCCCGCAGACTGGCCCTGGTCGAGCGCGCGCGAATGCTTCGGCATGCGGCCGGTGTCGCACTGGCTGGACCCGGACCCACTCTACGACCTGCTGGGCGCAAACAACGACACCGGCCCGATCCGGATGCGCCGGTTCATGGAGTCGCGCTAGCGGCGAGCAGCGCGGCATCGAGCAGCGCGGGCGTCGCGCCGGCACGGGCGACGCCCTCGGAGAGCGCGCGGCGCCAGGCGCGCGCGCCGGCTTGGCCCGCGTACAGCCCGAGCATGTGGCGCGTGACGGCGCGCAGCGGGACGCCGGCGGCGGTCGCGCGTTCGGCGTATTCGCGCATGACGCGCACGATGCTGCCGGCGGATGGCATCACGAAGGCCGGGTCGAACACCGCGCGATGCAGCGCCGAGAGCAGATAGGGGTTGTGGTAGGCCTCACGGCCCAGCATCACGCCATCCACGTGCGCGAGCTGCTGGGCTACCTGCGGCACCGTTCGCAGCCCGCCGTTCACGATCACCGCGAGCGCGGGAAACTCCCGCTTGACGCGCCAGGCGCGGGAGTAATCGAGCGGCGGGATTTCGCGGTTCTCCTTCGGCGAGAGTCCCTTCAGGATCGCCTTGCGCGCATGCACGATGACGGTGCGACAGCCCGCCTCCGCGACGGCGGCGACGAAGTCGCGCAGAAAACCCCAGTCGTCGCGATCGTCGATGCCGGTGCGGCACTTGACCGTCACCGGCACACGCACCGCATCCCGCATCGCGCGCACGCCCTCGGCCACCCGCGCCGGCTGCGCCATCAGGCAGGCGCCGAAGGTCGCGTTCTGCACGCGGTCGCTCGGGCAGCCCACATTCAGGTTGATCTCGTCGTAGCCGAAGGATTCGCCGATCGCCGCGACGCGCGCGAGTTCCTCGGGGTCGGAGCCCCCGAGCTGCAGCGCCACCGGATGCTCGCTCGCGTCGAATGCGAGCAGGCGCCTGCGATCGCCGCGCAGGATCGCCGCCGCGACGATCATCTCCGTATAGAGGCGCACGCGCGGCGAGAACTGGCGCAGGAAGTACCGGCAGTGCCGGTCGGTCCAGTCCATCATCGGGGCGACGGACAGCTCTCGGTTTTCCGCGGTTCCGGTCATGCGGGGTTTCGGCGATGATGTCAGATATGCGCCCGCCTGCGTGTATCGTCGTCGCTGACCAGTCCGAAGCGCGTGTCTACCTGGCCGATTCCGGCGCACCGCTGAAGCTGCTGCTCGAGGAGCGGAACCCGACGGCCAGGCTGCACGACCGCGATCTGGTATCGGACCGGCCCGGCCGCGTGTTCGACCGCGCGGCCAGGGCGGGCGCACGGCGCGGTGCCGTCCTGCACCATGCGACCGGCGGCGAGCGCAAGCCCCGGCGGCAGGCCGCCGTCGCATTCGCGCGCAAGGTCGCCGCGGCCGCGACCGCACTTTGCCGCGAGAACCGTTGCGACCGCGCCATCCTTGCCGCCGAGCCGCGCTTCCTCGGGATGCTCCGCCGCGCACTGCCGGCGCGGTTTCGCTCCCTGATCGTGACCGAGGTCGCGAAGGACTGGCTCCACCTGCCGACCGCCGCCCTGCGCGTGCGCGCAGCATCGTACCTGCGGCGCGTGCCGGGGCGTCGCTAAGCCGCGCGCATGCCGGACCGCGACTGGCCCGCGGTTTCGCACTTCGTCTGGGAAGCGAGATACCGGAACACCGCGGCGGAGCCGGCGGAAATCTCGATCGATGACAGCTGGCGGCGCGTCGCGCGATCGGTCGCGGCGGTCGAATCCGATGCTGCCACTCGCGAGCGGGAGTTCCTCGAAATCCTGCGGGGCTTCCGGTTTCTGCCTGCCGGCCGCATCCTCGCCGGCGCCGGGACCGGCCGCCAGGCCACGCTGTTCAGCTGCTTCGTGATGGGCACGATCGACGATTCAATCGAGGGCATCTTTGAGGCGCTCAAGGAAGGTGCCCTGACGATGCAGCGCGGCGGCGGCATTGGCTACGACTTCTCCACGCTGCGACCGCGCAGCTCGCCCGCGCGCGCCACCGGCCGTACCGCATCCGGCCCGGTGTCCTTCCTGAAGCTCTGGGATGCGATGTGCGCCACCCTGCTTTCGACCGGTGCGCGCCGCCGCGCGATGATGGGCACGCTGTCGGTCGACCACCCCGACGTGCTCGAATTCATTGACGCGAAGCGCGAACCGGGCGCACTGCCCAATTTTAATCTCTCGGTGCTCGTCACGGACGCCTTCATGCAGGCGCTGTCGGCGAAGTCCGCGCGCGAGTCCAGGATCTGGCGCAGGCTCTGCGCCGCCGCCCTCGCTGCGGCCGAGCCGGGCGTGCTGTTCATCGACCGGATCAATGCAGCGAACAACCTTGGTTACTGCGAGACCATCCGCGCCACCAATCCCTGCGGCGAGGAGCCGCTGCCGCCTTACGGCGCCTGCAACCTCGGCTCGATCAACCTGCCGGCCTTCGTGCGCGATCCGTTCGGTCAGGCGGCTACCCTCGACCTCGACGCGGTCGCCGCCGTCGCCGGGCAAGCAGTGCGTTTGCTCGACGACGTGATCGACCTGTCGCCATTCCCGCTGCCGCAGCAGCGCGCGCAGGCCCTGCGCGCGCGCCGCATCGGACTCGGTATCACCGGCCTCGCGGACGCGCTCGCAATGCTCGGGCCCGGCTACGCGTCCGCGGAAGCGCGGTCGGCCGCCTCAGCCGTGATGGGTACGATCCGCGACGCCGCCTACCGCGCTGCGGTCGCGCTGGCCGGCGAGCGTGGCGTGTTCCCGGCGTTTGAACGTGATGCCTATCTGGCGCGCCCGTTCGTCGCGGCGCTGCCGGAAGACATCCGCACCGCGATCCACGCATACGGCATCCGCAACAGCCACCTCACCGCGATCGCGCCCGCGGGCAGCATCAGCCTGCTCGCCGGCAACGTGTCGAGCGGGATCGAGCCCATTTTCAGGCTCGAAGGCATGCGCCGCGTGATCGGCGCCGACGGGGCCCCGCAGGAACTGCCGGTCGTCAACTCCGCCTGGGCCGCCTGGAAGGCCCGCCATCCCGGGGCCGCGCCGCCCGACGTCTTCGCCACCGCGGAGCGCATAGCCGCCCGCGACCAACTGCTGATGCAGGCGGCACTGCAACCGTTCGTGGATGGCGCGATCTCGAAGACGGTGACCTTACCGGAGCAGGCGCGGCCGGGCGACGTGGAAGAGTTGTTCCTGGCCGCCTGGCAGCTCGGCCTCAAGGGCTGCACCGTGCACCGCGCCCGCGCGCGCGCCGGTGTCATTGGCGGCTGAGCCCCTCAGTCGAGGACGCGAAAGTTGGTCGGGGGATTGGGCACGGCGGCGGCGCCCGCGGCCGTCTTGAACCCCGCGGTGATGCGCCAGCCGGGATTGCCGGCCGCGTTGAAACGATAGGCGCCGACGTCCGCACTGCCGGCGCGCGCGGTGCCGTTGAAATCGAGCGCGCTGACGTAAGCGGGTGTCGCGGCCCCGATCAGCGCCGAACCCGGCCTCGGAAACGCGTCGATCGGCGGCGCGCCGTTGAAGTGGGCCGCGACGAAATCCGCCGCGATGCCGTTGCCATCGACATAGCCGCCGCTGCCGCCCGACAAGCCGCCGCGGCCGACGTTGCCGGCGAGCGTCACGAGGCCCGTGTTGCCGCTGATCAGGCGGATCGCGGTGCCGCCTTGCGAGTAGACCGCGTTGTTCGCGATCAACACGCTGCCGCTGACATTGCGGACGTTGACCCCGTCGCCGCCGGCGATCACGGTGTTGTGCACGAACTGGATATTCGACGGGCTGCCGCGCTCGTGGCTCTGGAACGCGACCGGGGAGCCGAGCACGATGTTGTTGCGGATGATCGCATCCGCCGCCACCTGCATCGAGTTGTCGTTCGTGTTCCAGATCACGTTGCCCTCGATCACGTTGGCCGGTCCGTTGCCGACCGTGCTGTAGGTGATGATGCCCGGGTAATTGGTGTCGTGGATGACGTTGTCCCGGATCACGTTCCCGTAGGACCCTTCCTTCAGCTCGATGCCGTCGCCCTGCTCCACGGTGGCGCGGTTGGTGTGGTGGATGTAGTTGCCCTCGACCAGGCTGTTGGCGACCCGGCAGGCGTCGGTATTGCAGCCGAGGTACATGCCCTCGCCGGTGCCGTTGGTGTGGTGGATGTGATTGCGCAGCAAGCGCAGCCGCTGGTAGGTGCCGCCCGAGTTGGCCGAGATCGCGACGTCGCCGGTCTCGTAGACCTCACATTCCTCGATCGTGCTGTCGTTGCTCGCCATCAGCCGGATGCCGTGCGAGCCGCCGGTGAAGGCGATGCCGCGCACGATGAGGTGGCTCGAGCCCGAGATCTCGATGATGTTCTGCCCGGCGTTGTCCTGCCGGATCAGCGGGCGCTCGCCGGCTTTGGCCCGGATCACGGCGGGCGCCGCCGCTGTCCCGTTGACCGTGATGCGGAAACCCGAGCTGAACGCATAGGTGCCGCCGCGCAGCACCAGCTCGCCGCCCGGCCCCAACGCAGCGATCGCGGCGCGCAGGTCGTCGCCCGGGCCGATCTCGACGGCGGCTGCCGGCCGCGCGGTCGCGAGGACGGGCAGCACCAAGAGTGCCGCGGCCAGCCGGCGGGTCCAATACAGGGCGCTGGATTCCATCGTCAAAGTTTAATGCCGCGGGCGGCCCCGGCGAACCGGCGACCGTCGCAAATCGGCGAATCGCCCATAGGTCACTTGCGCCGGAACGGGAACTCGCCCATCGGCGCCGGCCGGCCGATCAGGTAGCCCTGCGCGAAGCCCACGCCGATCTGGCGCAGCGTGCGCATGACCTCCTCGGTCTCGACGCGCTCGGCGACGGTCTCGATGCCGATCGCGCGCCCGATCTGCACGATGGCTTCGACCATGCTGCGGTCGATCGGGTCGCTCGCCACGTTCTGCACGAACTTGCCGTCGATCTTCAGGTAATGCACCGGCAGGGTGCGCAGATAGTTGAACGAGGACAGGCCGCTGCCGAAGTCGTCGAGCGCGATCAGGCAGCCGCGCGAGGCCACCTCGCGCATCAGGTAGCTGGCGTGGCCGAGGTTGGTGATGGCCGCGGTTTCGGTCACCTCGAAACACAGCGCGCCCGGCGTGGGTTCGTGCGCCTCCAGCGTCTCGATCAGGAACTCGAGGAAGCCGGGATCCGAGAGCGTGGTGCCCGAGAGGTTGATCGCGACCGTGAAGGCGGCCTCCTCCACCCCGTTCCGGGTCGAGGGCACGATGTCGCGCAGCACCTTCTCCACCACCCAACGGTCCAGCGAAGGCATCAGGTTGTAGCGCTCGGCGGCGGGAATGAACTCGTCCGGCAGCACGATCGATCCGTTTTCGTCCTGCAGCCGCAGCAGCAATTCGTAGTGCGGCCGGGTCTTGGCTGCACCCGAGACCCGCACGATCGGCTGGAACACGATGTCGAGGCGGTTCTCGTCGCGCGCATTCGTCAGGCGCGACATCCAGCGCATTTCGCGGTGCCGGGCCGAGGCGCTCGCCGGGTCGTAGACCTGCACCCGGTTGCGGCCGCCATCCTTGGCGGAGTAACAGGCGATGTCGGCCGCCGACAGCAGTGTCGCGACCGACTCGGTGTGGTGGTTGATCTCGACGATGCCGATGCTGGCGCCGATCTGCATCGCGTTCGCGCCCCACTGGAAGCGCAGGTCGTGGATCGCCTGGCGCAGCGAGTCGGCGATGCGCAGCCCCTGCTCCGGCGAGCAGTGCTCGAGCAGCACGCCGAACTCGTCACCGCCGAGCCGGGCCAGCACGTCGTTGGCGCGCACGCGGGACTGCAGCAGTCCCGTGACCTGGCGCAGCAGCTGGTCCCCGGCGGGGTGGCCGCAGGTGTCGTTGACGACCTTGAACTGGTCGAGGTCGACATAGACCATCGCATGGCGCACGTTCGGGTCGGCGCGTGAGGACTCGATCGCGTGGTTGAGCCTGCTCTCGAATTCGCGCCGGTTGATCAGCCCAGTCAGCGCGTCGTGCGCCGCCTGGTAGGACAGCAGCCGCTTCATGCGTCGCTCGCGGCTCACGTCGCTGAACACGATGACGGCGCCCGCAGTGCGGCCCGCGCGGTCGCGGATCGGCGCCACCGTGGCCTGGATCGGCACCTCGAGGCCGCGCCGGCTCACCAGCGCGGTCTGGTCCGCGAGGTACAGCGGCTCGCCACTCGCGAGCGCGGCCCGGACCGGATCGTCGATCGGCTCCTTGCCGACATCTGCGACCAGCTTGACGATCTCGGTGACGTTCCTGCCGCGCGCATCCGCGGCGGGCCAGCCGGTCATCTTCTCGGCGATCGGGTTCACGTAGTCCACGGTGCCGGCGCGGTCGGTGGTGATCACGGCGTCCGCGATCGACTGCAGCGTGACCTCGGCGCGCTCCTTTTCCTGGTAGAAGCGCTGCTCGACGCGCTTGCGCTCGGTGATGTCGGTCACCGTGCCCTCGAAGCCGGTCGGCTGACCGCGCTCATCGCGGTTGAGCCGCGCGTTCTCGGTGATCGTGATGACGCTGCCGTCCTTGCGCTTCAGTTCGTACTCGGCCTCGACCAGTTCACCGTCGCGGATCAGCTGCTCGATCAACTGCGTGCGGCGCCCGGGTTCGACGTAGAGCGCCTCGGTCGAGCCGATGTCGCGAAGTTCCTGCAGCGAGGCATAGCCCAGCATCTCGATCAGCGCCGGGTTGGCCGAGAGCAGGAAGCCGTCCAGGGTCACCTGGTACACGCCTTCGACCACGTTGTCGAACAGGCCCCGGAAGCGCCGCTCGCTTTCGCGCAATGCATCCTCGGACAGGCGCCGCTCGATTGCGATCTTGGCGAGCTGGGCCATGCGGCCGACGAGCTCGAGGTCGCGACGAGACGGCATGCCCGTCCGCCTCAGGTAGGTGGCGAAGGTGCCGAGAATGCGACCCTCGGCGCCGGTGATCGGCGTCGACCAGCAGGCGCGCAGGCCCGCCTTGAGCGCGGCTTCGTGCCGGTATTCCCAGAGCGCATCCTTGGCGATGTCGGGCACGATGATCTGTCGCTGCAGGGCGACCGCCGCGGCGCAGGAGCCGAAACGGATCTCCGCCGGGACCTGGTCCATCAGCGCGATGTATTCCCGCGGCAGCCTCGATCCGACCACGTGGTGCAGTGTGCGCCGCACCGGGTCGTACATGCGGATGCAGCACCGCGACTGCGGCAGTACCCGCTCGACCACCTCGGTGATCGAGTTGAGCGCGACCGCGAGCGGCTCGCTGGAGGCGATCTTCTCGAGTGCGCGCCGCTCGCCGGCAGCGACGACCTCGGCCTGCTTGCGCTCGGTGATGTCGATGACGCTCGCACGGATCAGGCTGCCGCTCGAACTCGGCAGGCGCACGAAGCGGACTTCGCACGGTATCAGCTTGCCCTCGGCGTTCTTGTGCAGCCACTCGAATACCGGCGTCTGGCCCTCGAGCGCCTGCTGCACGTGGCCGCGCGTGATGCCGAACGAGGGCGTACCGTCGGCCTGCTCCGGCGGGCTCACCGCCTCCGGCCCGACCCGCAGCAGCTCCTCGCGCGTCATGCCGAAGAATTGCACCGCATGCTCGTTGCAGTCCACGAAACGGCCGCAGCCGACGTCGAGCACGACCACGGCCTCGGGCGCGTTCTCGACCAGCACCCGGTAGCGCGCCTCACTGTCCTTGAGTGCCTCCTCGGCCTTCGAGCGTTCGGCGGTGTCGCGGATGCAGGCGATGTAGTGCGGTCCGTGCCGGCCCTGCATCAGGCTCACCAGCACCTCGGCCGGCATCAGCTCGCCGCGGCGGTGCTTCGCCACGACCTCGCGCGCCGCCAGGTCGTAGTGCATGTTCTCCTGCGCGGTCGCGAGCTCTGCGAGCGCACCCGCGACGTCGCCGCCCTGCGCGAGGTCGGGCAGCAGCGTGTCGATGCGGTCGCCGAGCATGTCGGCCTGACGCACGCCGAAGAAACGCTCGGCGGTGCGGTTCATGCTTTCGATGCGCCCCTGCCCGTCCACCGAAATGATGCCGTCCTTGACGTGATCGAGGATGGCCTGCAGGCGGGCCGTGCCCTCGCGCTCGAGCCGCTCGGTGATGGCGCTCGCTTCGTCCGAGGCGAGGCGCATGACGGTCTCGAGGCTGCTGCGGTCGGACTCGTAGGCATCGTACTGGCGGCTGACGATCTCGATCAGCTTGCGGAGCTGCATCTTGCCGTGGTGGTCCGCGGCTTCGACCAGCTGCTGCTCGAGCACCGGGTGAATGTCTTCCGGTCGGCGCGCCGGTGCAGGCGGCGCGGGCGGAAGCGCGGGCGCCGCGGCCTCCGCGCGCCGCGACTCGAGCACCTTGAGTTGCACGACCTTGCCCGGTCCCTGTTTCGACACCGTGCCCCCAGACAGCAGCGCGCCGCATTCGGGGGAATGCGACGTAATGCGAGGATGCTAGGGGAAGGCCCGGGGACCGAACGTGATGGCCTTCGCGGTTCGGCGGCGGCCATTCCGTGACCGGGGACTCAGCCCGCGCGGCCGGCGCGTCTGCGCTCGCCCTCGCGCAGCTGGCGCTTGCGCAGGCGGATGTTCTTCGGCGTCACCTCGACCAGTTCGTCGTCGCCGATGTACTCCATCGCCTGCTCCAGCGACAGCCGTACCGGCGGCGTCAACAGCACGTTGTCGTCCTTGCTCTGGGTACGGATGTTGGTGAGCTTCTTGCCCTTCAGCGGGTTCACCACCATGTCGCCGTCGCGGCTCGATTCGCCGACCACCTGGCCCTCGTACACCTCGTCGCCGGGCCCGATGAAGAGCCGCCCGCGCTCCTGCAGGTTCCAGAGCGCATAGGCGAGCGCCTCGCCCTCTGCATTCGAGATCATGACGCCCGCACCGCGCTCCGCGAGCACCCGCTCGACCGCCGGGCCGAAGTGGTCGAATACGTGGTACAGCAGGCCCGTCCCCGAGGTGTGCGTGCGGAACTGCGTCTGGAACCCGATCAGCCCGCGCGACGGGATGCGGTAGTCGAGCCGCACGCGGCCGCGCCCGTCGGGGACCATGTCCACCAGTTCGGCGCCGCGCTCGCCGAGCGCCTGCATCACCGCGCCCTGCGCGGCGGCCTCGATGTCGACCGTCAACTGCTCCCAGGGCTCGACCTTGCGTCCGCCCTCTTCTTTGACGACCACGCGCGGGCGCGAAACCGCGAGCTCGTAGCCTTCGCGGCGCATGTTCTCGATCAGGACGCCGAGATGCAGTTCGCCGCGCCCGTAGACTGTGAAGCGGTCCGGATCGTCGGTCTCCTCGACCCTGAGCGCCACGTTCGAGAGCGTCTCGCGCGCGAGCCGCTCACGCAGCTGGCGGCTGGTCACGAAGCGCCCCTCGCGGCCGAAGAACGGCGAGGTGTTGGTCTCGAAGCTCATGCTGATCGTCGGCTCGTCGACGACCAGCGCAGGCAGCCGCTCGATTGCATCCGGGTCGCACAGCGTGTCCGAGATCTTGGGGGCCGCGAGGCCCGAAAAGGCCACGATGTCGCCGGCCTGCGCCGACTCCAGCTCGACGCGTTCGAGGCCCATGAAGCCAAACACCTGGCCGATGCGCTCGCCGCGCACGGCGCCCTCCCGGTCAGCAACGGCGACCGCCATGCCGCGCTTGAGCGTGCCGCGCCGGATGCGCCCGATGCCGATCGCGCCGACGTAGCTCGAGTAGTCGAGCTGGCTCACTTGCAGCTGCATCGGCGCGGCCACGTCCACGTCCGGCGCCGGGCAGCGCGCGACAATCGTTTCGAACAGCGGCGTCATATCGGCGGCCACCGTTGTAGGTGAGAGCCCGGCGACGCCCAGGAGCGCCGACGCGTACACGATCGGAAAATCGAGCTGACGCTCGGTTGCGCCCAGCCGGTCGAACAGGTCAAAGGTCTGGCTCACGACCCAGTCGGGCCTTGCCTCCGGCCGGTCGATCTTGTTGACCACGACGATGGGCGCGAGGCCGTGGGCAAAGGCCTTTTGGGTCACGAAGCGCGTCTGCGGCATGGGCCCGTCCACGGCATCCACCAGCAGCAGCACGCCATCCACCATCGACAGCACCCGCTCGACCTCGCCGCCGAAGTCGGCATGGCCGGGCGTGTCCACGATGTTGATGCGGAACTCGCGCCACTGGATCGCCGTGTTCTTCGCGAGGATCGTGATGCCGCGCTCGCGCTCGAGCGCGTTCGAGTCCATCACCCGCTCGGGCGCGGGCTTGCGGGCATCCAGGGTGCCCGACTGGCGCAGCAGCTTGTCGACCAGGGTGGTTTTGCCGTGGTCCACGTGGGCGATGATGGCGATATTGCGGAGGTTCTGGATCAAGGGGTTACGGGTCCCAAAAAGGGCGCGGATTGTAACCCAGGCCCCGCTCATGCGCTGAGGCGGCCCTTGGGCCGGGCGGGTGGCGGGTCGGTAGCTCGGGACCCCACCCCATGCCAGACACGCTGCGGACCGTCCTTGAGCGGTTCATGCCCCGCCCCGGCGGCCGACATAATCCGTCGCCTCAGGCGAGTAGTACGGCCCCCTGCTCCTCGAGTTCCGCGACATGGTGTTCCCAGTAGCGCGCCTCGCCGAACCAGGGGAAGGCGCGCGGAAAGGCCGGGTCATGCCAGCGCCGTGCGAGCCAGGCCGCGTAATGCACCATGCGCAGCGCCCTGAGCGGTTCGACCAGCGCGGCCTCGGCCAGGTCGAAATCCGCGAACTTGCCGTAGCCTTCCAGCATTTCGGCGAGCTGGGCGCGCATCTCGCGCGCGTTGCCGGCGAGCAGCATCCACAGATCCTGAATCGCCGGTCCCATCATGCAGTCATCGAGATCCACGAAGTGAGGCCCCGCCGCCGTCCACAGCACGTTGTTGCGATGGCAGTCGCCGTGGATGCGAAGGAATCGCAATGGCACGACGGCTTCGAACCTGGCCTCGACCAGGTCGAGCAATTCCCTGGTGAGACGCTCGTAACGGTGCCGCACGTAGTCGGGAATGCGGTCACCGCCCAGCAGGTGATCGACCGACTCGCGCCCCATGGCGGCGACCGACAGGCGCGGACGATGCTCGAATGCACGCGTGGCGCCGATGGCGTGGATGCGGCCGAGGAACCGGCCGATCCACTGCCGGTCGTCCTCGCTCGCGAGCTCCGGCCATTGCCCGCCACGTCGCGGATAGATTGCATAGCGGAAGCCTGCGTGACGCAAGAGCGTCTCGCGGCCCGCCCCGGCGGCGAGCGGTGCGATCACGGGAATTTCGGCGGCGGCCAGTTCGAGCGCGAAGCCGTGCTCCTCGAGGATCGCGGCATCGGTCCAGCGCCCGGGCCGGTAGAACTTCACCACCAGCGGTTCCGCCTCTTCGACACCTACCTGGAATACACGATTCTCGTAGCTGCCGAGGGCGAGCACGCGCCCGTCCGCTGCGAAACCCGCCGCCTCGATCGCTGCCACGATGAGGTCCGGAAGCAGCGTCGCGAATGGAACTGCGGGATCCGCGCTGGCATCGGGCGACATGCCGCGAACATAGCCCGCGCCCTGCTCCCGCACCAGCCGAAAAAAACAAGCCCCGGCGCGGCTGCACCGGGGCGAGTGTTGGGGGTTCGCCGATCTTGTCGTTATGGAATCGTCTTGGACACCGGGTTCGTGTTGCTGCTCTCGAGGCCGCCCGAGTCGTAGGCGGCAAGCACGAAGTACCAGGTGCCGCTCGCCAGGTTGTTCACGACGTAACTCGTGAGGCCCGGGTTCGTGACGTTGATCGTGTTCGGATAGTTGCCCTGCGAGTTGCCGTAGCGCAGCCGGTAACCCGCGAGGTTGGTGAGCGGCGAGCCGTCGGTGCGCGTGGTCGGCGCGGTCCAGGACAGCGTCGCCGAACCGTTCGCAGCCTGCTGGACCGTGATCGAGAACGCGGGCAACGCAGCCTCGACCGTGCCGTCGCTGACGCGGATCTGGATATTCGAGTAAGTCCCGGCGGTGCCCGCGCCCGGCGTTCCGGACAGGCGGCCGTTGCTGGTCGCAAAGGTTGCCCAGGAGGGCCTGTTGATGATGGAAAACGTGAGCGTATCGCCGTCGGCATCCGACGCCGTCGGCGTAAACGAATAGGCCTGCCCTTCGACGATCGAGGTGCCCGGCGTTCCGGAGATCACCGGCGCACTGTTGCCGGCCTCGACCGTGATCGAGAACGCCGGCAGCGAGGCCACCGCCAGGGTATCCGTGACGCTGATGCGGATGTCGACGTACTGGGCTGCTTGCGCCTGTGTCGGCGTGCCGGAGAGCCGGCCGGTGCCGGTGTTAAACGAGGCCCAGGTCGGGCGGTTCGCGATGCTGTACGAGATCGGATTGCCATCAGGATCCGAGGCGGTGGGCGTGAAGCTATAGGCCTGCCCGGCGGTGACGGTCGTCGCCGGCGTGCCGCTGATGACCGGCGGCCGGTTCGCGGCGACCGTCAGCGTGAACGCGGGCAGCGACGCGGAAAGCGACCCGTCGCTGACCGAGATCACGATGCCCGCATAGCTGCCTACACTGCCTGCGGGCGGCGTGCCGGACAGCCGGCCGGTGCCCGTGTTGAACGAGGCCCAACCCGGGCGGTTCGCGATGCTATAGCTGAGCGCGTTGCCGTCCGGGTCGCTCGCGGTCGGCTGGAACGAGTACGCCAGGCCCTCGCGCGCCGAGGTCGCGGGGCTGCCGCTGATCGTCGGTGCACGGTTCGCCGGCAGCACGGTGATCGAGAACGGAGCAAGCGTCGCCGACAGTGAACCGTCGGAAACCGTGATACGAATGTTCGAGTAGCTCCCAGCACTACCGATGCCCGGCGTACCCGACAGGCGGCCGTTCGTCGTACTGAAAGAGGCCCAAGCGGGCATCCCCGCGATCGAGAATGTCAGTGGGTTGCCGTCCGGGTCGGATGCGGTCGGCGTGAAGCTGTAGGCCTGGCCTTCCGTGATCGAAGGCGCCGGGGTTCCGGAAATGACCGGCGCACGATTCGCCGGTGGCGGCGTGTTCTGCGGATTGACGACAATGCTGAACGCGTTACCAGAGGTCACGTGCGTCGCATCGCGCACCGAGATGCGGATGTTCGAGTAGGTGCCGACGTTCGCAGCCGCTGGAGTGCCGAACAGGCGGCCGTTGTTGGCGTCGAATGCCGCCCACGCGGGTTTATTCGCGACTTCGAAAGTCAGCGGGTCGTTATCCGGATCGCTCGCCGTCGGCTGCAGCGAAATCTCGCTGCCAGCGGTCACCGTGTTCTGCGACGGCAGCGAGCCGATCGTCGGCGCCTGATTCACGGGCGGCGGCGTGACTGGCGATTCCTGTGAATTCTCCTCGCCGCCGCCAAAGCACCCGGTCAAGGTAAGCGCGACGAGACCCGCCAGAAATGTCTTCATCAAGCTCATGTGGCAACCCCGCTGTCTCTGTGAGACCGGAAGCTTTGCGTCCCCGCCTCGCGACGGGTTTGCCGTTTACACCTGAACCAGAGTCCCGTGAGACCCGATTCCCCCTGCTAGACGGTTGTCATTCTCGGCATCGGCGCGCAAACGCGCCCGTGCCGCTTGTCGCCGCATAGCGACAAGAATTGTCAGTCTGTGACTTAATCAGGTAATCGTCTTGGACGCGACGTTCGAGCGCGCGCTTTCCAGCCCCGCCGTGTCATAAGCGGAGGCCGCGAAGTACCAGGTGCCGACCGTCAGGTTATCGATGACGTCACTGCGTGCACCCGCGTCGGGAACCTGTTTGACGTTGCTCAGGTTGCCCGCATTGGTGCCGTAGTACAGCTTGAATCCCGCGAGGTTCGTGAGCGGAGATCCGTCGGTGCGCTGCGTCGGCGCCTCCCAGGACAAGGTCGCGCGACCGGCGACTGCCTGCTGCACGTTGACGCGCGTCTGGTCGTTGGCCTGGGCGCCGCGGCCGTCGGAAACCGTGATCGTCACATCCACCGAGCCCACGTCGCCCGACTGCGGCGTGCCGGTGAGGACGCCCGTCGTGCTCGAGAAGCTGAGCCAGTTCGGCTTGTTGGCGACCGAGAACGTGAGGGTGTCGCCGTCCGGATCCGAGGCAGTAGGCGTGATCGTGAGCGACTGGCCCACCATCACGTCGAAGGACGTCGGCACCGAGATGGTCGGCGCGCGATTTGCTGGAGGGTCGTTGGACGATTCGCTGCTGCCGCCGCCGAAGCAGCCGCCCTGCAGCAGAGCCGCAATGCCCGCGATCAGGTAACGCCGCATGCCGCCGTACATGGTTGAAAATCCGGATAGTTGAGTCCGGCGTCAAATATAGAGTAGGCGCATTCGCGCAAATATGTAGAACCGTCGCACGTTAGCGACAAGCGGAACTGGTACACACTTATGCGGGTGCATGAACAAAGGTTGCTATCATGTTGATAGCGCTACAGGGAGCCTGGGAGTGGGCGCGATTCTCGTGACCGGCGGTGCCGGGTACATCGGCAGCCATGTCGTGCGCCAGCTCGGCGAGCGGGGGGAATCGCTTCACATTCTCGACAACCTGTCGACCGGTTTCCGCCAGGCGGTTCTCCATGGCCAGTTCACCGCGGGGGACACGACCGATGCGCGCGTGGTGGCCCGGCTGCTGGAACAGCACGACATCGAAAGCGTGCTGCACTTCGCCGCTCACATCGTCGTGCCCGAATCGGTGGCGCAGCCGCTCAAGTACTACCGCAACAATACGGGCGGCACGCGGACGCTCCTCGAATGCTGCGTGCGAGCTGGCGTCAGACACTTCATCTTCTCCTCGACCGCGGCCGTGTACGGTATCCCGCCGGGGGGCATCGCGTCGGAGGAGACGCCCACGGCGCCGATCAACCCCTACGGCCGCTCGAAGCTCATGAGCGAGTGGATGCTGGAGGACGTAGCGGCGGCTCACCCTATTCGCTATGTGGCCCTGCGCTATTTCAACGTCGCGGGTGCCGACCCGGGCGAGCGTATCGGCCAGTCCACGCCCGAGGCCACGCATCTCATCAAGGTCGCCTGCGAGCACGTCGTCGGCAAGCGCGACTCGGTCTCGATTTTCGGCACCGACTACGAGACGCCGGACGGCACCGGCGTGCGCGACTACATCCACGTCGAGGACCTCGCGGATGCTCACCTGAAGGCGCTCGACTACCTGCGCGCCGGCGGCATTTCCACCACGCTCAACTGCGGCTACGGCCGCGGCTACAGCGTGCGCGAAGTCCTCGACGTTGTAGCTAGGGTTTCCGGCCGCGAACTAGCGATACGGGAGGCGCCGCGCCGGACCGGCGACCCGCCACAGCTCGTGGCACGAGCGGAGCGGATCCGGAGCGTGCTCGGCTGGCAGCCGCGCTATCAGGACCTGGAAGGCATCGTCCGCTCGGCGCTCGCCTGGGAACGCCGGGTCGCCGGCTAATCCGGCTACCATTGGCCCATGCGCTTCCCCCGCCCGCGCTCCCTGACGAGCCTCATGATCCTCGGGCTGCTGCTCGTCGTGGTGCCGCTCGCCTTTGCCCTGACCCAAGCGGTGACCGAGCTGCGCCGGCTCGCGGTCGAGAACGAAACCCTGGTCAGGGTCAGCGCGGAATTGGCGGGTCATACGCAGGCGCTTTACCGGCATCTCTCGGCCTACGACCGGGCCACCCAGCTCTATCTGCTGCTCGCCAACCCGCAGCTCCTGGAAGCCAGCAGGACGGTGCAGCGGCAGATCACCGCCACGGGCGCCCGACTCGCGGCCCTGCCGCTCGGCGCCCCGGGCGAGCTCGAGGTGAAACCCCTGCGCGATGCGACCGTGGGCGTTCTGGGGTTGCTCGAGTTCACCGACCCGGCGCAGCCGAATCGCGCGGAACTGCTCGCGGCCCGGCTCGCAGCGGTGGAACAGGCGACCGCTGAACTGACCGGCCGCGCCAACCGGCTGCTCGATGCGCGCCTCCAGCGGCTTTCGACCGAGACCACCGAGACGCGCAAGCAACTCTACCTGTGGATCGCAGCCCTGGTTCCGGTCGCGATCGCACTCGCCGTGATGTTCACGCGCGGCGTGTTGCAGCCGCTCCGGCGCGTGGACCGGGCCATCACCGAACTCGGTCGCGGGACTTTTTCCCAGCCGATCGCGATCCGGGGTTCATCGGACATGGAGGCGCTGGGCCGGCAGCTCGAATGGCTGCGGGTGCGCCTGCTCGAACTCGCGCAGGAGAAGAACCGGTTCCTGCGCTACATGTCGCACGAGCTCAAGACGCCGCTCGCCAACGTGCGCGAGGGCACCGACCTCCTGCTCGACGGCGCGGTCGGCGAGATCGGCCCCGGGCAGCGCGAGGTCGCGGCGATCATGCGGCAGAACGCGCTGCGCCTGCAGCAGTTGATCGAGAACCTGCTGTCCCACAGCGCGCGCCAGGCGCAGGCCCAGAGTCTCGACGTGTCCACCTTCGATCTTGGCGCGGTGATCGCCGCGGCCTTCGTGAACCAGCGCCTGACGCTGTCGTCGCGCCGCATCCGCATCACGCGCGAGGTCGAACCCGTCGTGCTGAACGCGGATCGCGGCAAGCTGCGACTCGTGTTCGACAACCTGCTGTCGAACGCGCTCAAATTCACGCCCGAAGGCGGCAGCATCACGGCGCGCGCAAGGCGCGCGGCGGAAGGCCTCGTCATCGATTTCGCGGATTCCGGCCCCGGCATCCCGAAGGAGGAGCGCGACCGGATCTTCGAGGCCTTCTACACCGGCCGTACGCCGCAGGCCGGCCCGCTGAAGGGCACCGGCATCGGCCTGTCGATCGTCTCGGAGCTGGTCGCCGCGCACGAAGGCAAGGTGCAGATCGTGGACGGCGAGTTCCCGGGCGCGCATTTCCGCATCACGCTGCCAGCCTCCCTGATCGTCGAAGTGCCGAAAGAGGTGCGCGCCAGTGCGTGACCGGCGTGCGCGTGCTCTCGCCCTCTGCCTGCTGCTGCTGGCGGGCTGCAATGTGGTGGACGATCTCGGCGCGCGCCGCAGGCAGGCGGATTTGCCGCCCCAGCCCGACCCGCGCGATGCCGCGATGGTCGCGAGCCATCTGCAGACGCTGGAGTCCATCGCCCGCGGTACGCCGGCGGAACAGGCCGAACTGGCGGCGCTCGTACGCCAGCAGGCGGAGACGGATCCGAGCCTGTTCAACCGCCTGCGCCATGCGCTGGTGCTGGGCCTGCCCGGGCATGCGGCGAGCAACCCGGAAGCCGCGCGCGACGCGCTTGGGGAACTGCTCGCGACGCCAGAAATGCTGCGCCCGGCGGAGCTCGCGATCGCGCATGTGATGCTGCACGAGGTGAATGCCCGCATTGCGCTCGCCGGGGAGAACCGGCGCGCCGCTGCCGACACCGAACGCGACGAGAGCGTGCGCGTCGAAGCGCTCAACCGGCGCATCCAGGCGCAGAATACGGAGAATGCCCGGCTGCAGAAAGAGCTCGCCGAGGCGCTCAAGAAACTCGAGGCGGTCGCGACACTCGAACGCAATATCGCGGAACGCCGGAACGGCGCGGAGCGCACGCCATGAACCACGAACTCGGCCGCCGCCCGCGCATCGCGCTGGTCGACGACGACCCGGGGCTGCTGCGACTGTTGACGATCCGGCTGCGCTCGGAAGGTTTCGACGTCGCCGCCTGCGAGAGCGCCTCCCAGGCGCTGCAGTCGGTCAGGAGCTTCCACCCGGACGTCGTCGTCACCGACCTGCGCATGGCGCAGATGGACGGCATCGGACTGCTGCGCGAGCTCCAGAAGCGCCATCCCGCGATGCCGGTCATCCTGCTGACCGCGCATGGCACCATCCCGGACGCGGTGGAAGCGACCAAGAGCGGCGCATTCGCATTCCTGACCAAGCCCGTCGAGAAGGACCAGTTGCTCGAGCAGCTCGAGAAAGCGCTACGCGTCGCGGGACCGATTGGCAAGCTCGAGGACTGGCGCGCCGACTTCGTCACGAGGAGCCCGATCCTCGAGGACCGCCTCGCCAAAGCCCTGCAGGCTGCCAAGACCGGCACGCCGGTGCTGATCTCGGGCCAGCCCGGTACGGGCAAGAAGGTGCTCGCCCAGGCCATCCACCGCGCCAGCAATCGCCGTGACGACGCTTTCGTGCAGGTCGCCTGCGCCACGGCCACTGCGGTCGAGATCATGGGCCTGCTGGCCGGCCGCAGGACCGGGGACACCGTCATCGGTTCCGTGTTCCTGGACGAGGTCGCCGACCTCGACCGCGAACAGCAGGCGTTGCTCGCCGAGGAACTCGATGTGCCCCAGGCGACCGCCGAGCGACTGCTGATTTCGGCGACGGCCCGCGATCTCTCGACCGCGATCGCCAAGGGCCACTTCCGCGAAGACCTGTTCTACCGGATCGGCGTAATCCAGATCGACCTGCCGCAGCTGTCGCAGCGGCGCGAGGACATCCCGCTGCTCGCCGCGCACGTGCTCGACGACCTCGCGGCCCAGGGCGGCACCCGGCACGTGCTCGCGCCCGAGGCGGTCGAACTGCTGATGGCCGCGGAATGGCCGGGCAACGTCGCGCAGCTCAAGAGCATCGTGCGCCAGGCGGCGGCGATGGCGCCGGGACCGGTGCTGTCGGCGGAACTGGTGCAGCAGGCCCTCGGCGGGGGCGGTGCGGCGCGCGTGTCGCCATTCGACGAGGCGCGCGACGAGTTCACCCGCACTTACCTCGCCCAGCTACTGCAGATCACGCGCGGCAACGTCACCCAGGCGGCCAAGCTTGCGGGCAGGAACCGGACCGATTTCTACAAGCTGCTCAACCGGCACGAGGTGCAGCCGGATGAGTTCAAGCAGCGCTGAGGCGCCCGCGGCGGCCGATTCCGAGCCTGGCGATTAACAGCAGGAACCCGAGCGACAGCCAGCCGGCTGCACCACCCCCGCCCCCACCGGCGGGCGGCGGCGGTGGCGGCGGCGCGGCGTCGTTGTCCGTGATGGTG